>CAZYKW010000001.1:0-17028 GCA_964648475.1 Candidatus Woesearchaeota archaeon
ACGCCCCCGCCAGGAATCGAACCTGGTCGCCCAAAGGGCCTCGGTCTCAAGCCGAGTGCAATACCATTATGCGACGGAGGCATAAAATAAGAACTAATCAAGAGATTTTAAAGGTTTTTATAAACCAAAAAGTCTTTTCCACCAGGGCTGATGTATCCTTATAGGTTTATTATATTCATCAATAATCTCGTATTTTATTACTGGTTTTTCTTTGATAACTGGTGCTTTTTTAGCAAGTTCTTTATTTGCCTGTTCAATTGCAGATTCTACTACTGCTCTTGAATACCCCTGTGACATTAATGCAAACCTAAGAGAATCAGCAGTATACCCTTTAGTTAAATTTTTCTTAAAATAATTAATAAGTTTTCTTTTATAGTCCTCTGTCATAAAGTAATGAGATAAAGAAGATTTAAAAAATTAGTTGTGTTATTTTATACTTATTGGCTTCATTTGTTTGTAAAACTTTAGAGCTTCATTAAGTCTGGATTTTGTTTCTGCATATATTGTAAGCAACTTATCCCCTTTTTTGATTTTATCTTTAAGAGAGACATATATCTTTAAACCAGCAAATTTATCTTTTGGGCATCCCGCAGTTCTTGCTAAGGCATTTATTCTTTTATTATTAATCTTTATTACTTTTCCTCTTTTTTTAGAAAAAATGGTTTTGTTAAATTTTGCTTCTCTAATTTCTTTAAATGTTCCTTTTTGGGCTTTAATAATTTCTTTAAATTTTTCAAAAGCTTTTCCAGAGGAAAGAATTTTTTTTGCCAAATTCTGTCCTTTTTGCTTTTCTGCTTTTTTAGTCATTTCAAGAAGAATTCCTGCAAGAAAAGTTGATTTATCTTCTAAATCTTCTGGGCCTTGTTGTTGAGGATTCAAAACTGCCATCACATCCTTTAATTCAAGAGCAGGTCCAACACCCATTCCCATTGGTTGATCTCCATCAGTAAGAACTACCCTCATCTTTTTTTTAAAATATTTTCCTATTTCCTCAAATTTTCTTTTTAATTGAAGAGCTTTTTGTTTTGTTACTTTTGCTGAAGAGCCATAAGGAATATCAATTACAATATACTTGCTTCCAACAGCAAGTTTCTTAGCCATTATAGAAGCTATTAACTGGGATTCTGGATCTATACTTAATTGCTTTTCAACATGAATTATTTTTGAATCTGCTGGAACCATTCCCAACCCCCCTCCCCAAATCATACATCCCTTTGTTTTCTTAACTATTTTTTTTAACTCTTTCATAGAAAAATCAACTCTTGCTATTGTTTCAATCACGTCTGCTGTTCCTGCAGCAGTAGTTATTGCTCTTGAAGAAGATTTTGGAATCATTAATCCTGCAGAAGCACAAATTGAGACAACAATAGGGGTGGTCCTATTTCCTGCAATTCCCCCAATAGAGTGTTTATCAACTAAATACTTATTTTTTAGATTTAGTTTACTTCCAGTTTCTAAAATAGCCTCAATTAAGTGGGCTATTTCTTTTATAGTCATTCCAGCCTTATCCATTGCTACAATAAATAAAGCTATTTCTGCTTCAGAAAGACAATTTGATACAATATCTTCTATAATTATGTGGATTTCTTTCTTAGAAAGGTGGTGATTATTTAACTTTTTTTTAATGAACTCTACACTTTTGGGCATAGAAGATAACTGTATGTCTACTATTTGAGATTTCCTTAGATTAAGTATGCTTGCTATTTCTGAAGTAACTGCAATTTCATTTTCTTTTAATAATCCACTTTCAACAGTATCTAAAATAGTGGTAAATTTTTGTTTTCCATTAATCATAATAATAATTCTATCTTGGGCATGAACTCCAATTTTTTCTGCGGTTTTTTTCCTTAGCATTGCTACTGGAATTCCTGCAGACCATTTAAGAAATTTAACTTTAAGCCTCATTATCGCCTCTTAAAATAGATAGAAAAATGATTTTATATACTTATCTTTAATTTTCTTGGTTTTTCTTGAATTAAAATTCCTGGAACTCTTTTATTTCTAAAAATTTCTAAAACAATTAATAAATAAGCTAAAATTAAAGGCCCTATAATAAATCCAAGAATTCCAAATAAAAAGTATCCTCCAATCATTCCAATCAAAACCATAGAAGAAGGAAGGCTTGTTCTATGGGCAACAAAAATTGGTTTGAGAATATTATCAATAAACATAGCAACTGAACCAAATAAAGTAACCCCTATTGCTGAAAGAATATTTCCAACAAATAATAAATAAATAACTGTTGGAATCCAAACAATAGTTGTACCTATCATTGGTAAGACTCCAGCTAGACAGGCGAGAATAGTTAAGAATAACGTATTTGGAACTCCAAAGATAAGAAAACCCAATCCAGTAAGTAATCCTTGAATAATACCTATAATTAATTGCCCAAAAATAATGGAAATAGTAATCCCCTTTGTTTGAGCAAATAATTTCCTTTCCACTTCCTTTGAAAAAGGCAGAAGACTCTTTATGTAAGCCACAAATTTGTCCTTGTCTTTTAATACAAAAAACATTATAAAAAGAGAGATAGTAAATTGTAAAAATAAAATAGGGAAATTTAAAATAAAGCTTTCAAAATAATTTACAATTGAATTGGTTAATTTACTCATAAAAGAAAACAAAATTGAACCTACTTCTCTGGAAAATTGTTCTGAAGCGAAAACAGAAGGGAAAACAGACCTAAGAGGGGTAACAAAATCTGCATCTTGAACAGAATAATATACCTTTAGAGATTGGTCAATTAAAGTAGGAGTAAAAAACCAAAGAGGGAGGATTATTATAATTATTAAAAAAAGGCAGATTAGGACTCCTGATAGGGTTTTGTTTCCTAGTTTTTTACTAAGAAGGTCATAAAGAGGAGATAAAATAAAAGCTAAAATAATTCCAAAAAAGATTGCTAAAAGAATTGGACGCAATATAAAAAAAGTTAAAACTATTAAAACAGTAAGTATAACAAGAATTGTAATTTTTTTTATATAATTTTCCTCCATATTAGTTTCAAGGAGTTGAAATTTATAAAGGTTTGTGACACTGAAAAATTTATAAACCAAATTCAAGAGTATATAATATGAACTTCATAAAAAATATTTTAGATGGGAAAATAGACAAGAAAGTTCATTTACAGTTTCAAAGGTTTAGTAAAGGAGAGTTTAGAAATAGGGCCTTAATTAAGATAAAAAATTCAGGAGGAAAGTATAATATTTCTACAAGTGCTGAATTTGCAAATGAACTTGTAAGAATGATGGCAGAAAGATTAGGAGAAGATAAGACAAAAATTACTGGAGCCATTATTTCTACGAGTGATTTAAAAGATAAAATAGATTTTAAAGATATAAAGCAATTTCAAGGAGTTAAAAGATATTTAATTGATAAGGAAATGTCTGGAAAAGAAATTATCCAATTGTTGGATAGTTTTCCAAAAACTTTTTTTGCTTTAAGTTTTGTTGTTGGGGAAGAAAAATTAAAAATTAAGCCCAAGGCTCCAAAATCAGGAAAGCCAAAAAATAAAGGAGAAGGTCCAAAGGCAGATTTCTGTTCGCTAAAGACAAAAGATAAAAAAATAGCAGACAGTTTTGTTTTTGAAAAACCTGATTTCAAGTTAGCTGAAATAAATCACACCTTTTTAATTGAAAGTATTATAATTCCTGATGAGCTTAAGAAGAGTAAAGATTTTGCAAAAATAAGAGAAGAATCTAAAAGAAAAGGGGAAATAATAAGAAGAGCTCAAATTGATGACAAAGAGTTCATTAAAAAGATTGATTTTGAGGTGTAAAAACCTTTAAAAACCTAGTTTTTTTCAGTATTTTATTCCAGGGAACTAAAATGTATTCCGCATTATTAATAAGAAATGCCTACAAGAAAATCACCAAGAAAAGGAAGTTTACAATTTTGGCCAAGAAAAAGAGCCAATAAATTCTTACCTAGTGTAAACTGGAATTCAATCAATTCTCAAAAACCGCTTAAAGGATTTATCTGTTATAAAGCAGGAATGAAAACTGCCTTAGTAAAAGATAATACCCCTGATTCTATGACAAAGGGAAAAGAGATTGCTATTCCTGTAACAATTCTTGAATGCCCTCCAATAAAAATATTTTCTGTTAGATTCTATAAAAATAAAAAAGTCTCAAAAGAAATCCTTATGCAAGGAATTGAAAAAGAATTAAAAAGAAAAATTAAAATTCCTAAAAAAATTAGTAAAAAAATAGAAGATATTAAATTAGAAAATTATGATGACATACAGATTATTGTTTATTCAATTGTTAAAAAAACAGGTTTAAAGAAAACCCCTGATTTGTTAGAAATAGGACTTTCAGGAAGCATAGAAGAGAAATATAATTTTATTAAAGAAAATCTAAATAAAGACTTTTCAGTCATAGACTTTTTTAAAAAGGGGGAATTAATTGATATTAGAGGATTAACAAAAGGAAAAGGAACCCAGGGACCTGTAAGAAGATTTGGAATTACATTAAAGTCCCATAAATCAGAAAAGGGGAGGAGAAGGCCAGGAAGTATTGGGCCATGGCATCCTGCAAGAGTTACTTTTAGAGTTCCTATGGCAGGGCAACTAGGGATGTTTACTCGAGCAATCTACAATAATAATATAATAGAAATGGGCAAATCAGATAATAAGTTTAAAGCAATAAAAAAATATGGGGATTTGAGAACAGATTACATTATAATTAATGGTTCTATACAAGGCCCATCAAAAAGGCAGCTTGTGATTACTTGTCCTTTAAGACCCTCTAAAAAACAAATAAAAAAAGATCTTGAATTAATAAAAATAAAATGAAAAAAGAAGAAGTATTGAAAGAACTTGAAAAAAAATTTAAAGAAATGAAAGAAGAATTAAGCCTAAAAATAGAGCTTGAAGAATTAAATAGAGTATTTTTCATAAAAGATTTTATTTTAAATGAGGGTTTTGTTAGTGAGAACCTATCAAGACAGATTTGTTCAAGAATAACCCACACTTATAGTTTATGGGTTAATTATCTTAATGGAATTTTGATGCCAAATCAAGGATATATGCCGCTTCAAATAGAATCAAAACTTTTTTCCTCAAAAGAAGAAAGAGAAAGAATATGGGAATTAATAAGAAAAGCCATGGAAATAACCTCAAGAAATAGCCTCATAGGTTTGACAAAAGATAAGAAAGAAGAAGGAAAATTCATAGAAGATGCTTTTCATACTTGGAATGAAATGAGAGAAGAATTAGAAAGAATGATGGAGAAAGTAAATAAACAGTGGAAAGAAGAATCTGAAAAGGAGCAATAAATGAAACAAAAAATACTAGATATAAATGGAAAAGAAAAAGGAAGCGTTATCTTGCCTAAATCATTTTCTAAAAAAATAAGAGAGGATATTGTTCTTAAGGTTTTAGAAGCTAAGAAAACAGAACAGCCTTACTCTCCTTCTCTGGTTGCAGGTAAACAACACTCTGCTAGCGGAATTCTTATTCATAGAAGACATGTATGGAAAAGCCAGTATGGTAGGGGAATGTCAAGAATTCCTAGAAAAGTTATGTCAAAAAGAGGAAGCCAATTCAATTGGGTAGGGGCCGAGGTTCCGTCTGCAGTGGGAGGTAAGAGAGCTCATCCTCCAAAAGTGCTTTCAAGAATAAATACTAAGAAAATAAATAAAAAAGAACAAAAAATAGCCTTTGAATCTGCATTAAGTGCTAGTGCTGATGAAAAAATGATAAATGAGAAATATAAAAAATTACAAGATAAAAAAATAAAAGGAGTCCCTTTTATTGTTGAAACAAAGATTTGTGATTTAAAAACAAAAGACTTGATATCAAGTATAAAGAAGATTCTAGGAAAAGATTTGTTTGAAATAGCAATTCCAAAAAAAAGAATTAGAAAAGGTAGGGGAAAATTAAGAGGAAGAAAATATAAGAAAAGTGCAGGGATGCTGGTTGTTTTAGGAAATAAAGAAAATATTAAAACCAAAGCCATTGAAAGTATAAAAGTTCAAAATCTAAGTATTAATGATTTAGCTAGAGGAGGATTAGGAAGATTAGTCCTTTATACAGAACAAGCAATTAAAGATTTAGGAGGAAATCCAAATGAAAATAAATAAATTGAATAACATTCGTCTTTCCAGGAGGAAATCCAAATGAAGCCAATAGTAACTGAAAAAGCAATAATGATGATTGAAACCCAAAATGTTTTAAGTTTTTGTACTAATAAAGAAAGAAATAAAGAAGAAATTAAAAAAGAAATAGAAAGTTTGTTTAATATTAAAGTGGAAAAGATAAGAACTTTAATTAGAGGAAACAAAAAATATGCTTATGTTAAATTAAAAAAGAAATTTCCAGCTATTGACATAGCTACGAAATTAGGAATAATATAATGGGAAAAAGAATTATTCAGCAAAGACGTGGAAGAGGAACCTCAACTTATAGAATTAAAAAAAGGGCTTTTAGATATAAAGTAGGATATCCTAGAAAATTAGAAGGAGAGGGAATTGTTTTAAGAATTTTTAATTCTAGTGCGCATACATCTCCATTAGCAAAAGTAAAATGTTCAAAAGGAATTTTTTATATTCCTGCTTTTAGAGGCATGGTTGAAGGAATGAAAATAAAATTTGGAGAAAAAGAAATCAAACAAGGAAATATTATGGAATTAAAAGATATCCCAGTAAAAACAAGAGTATATAATATTGAATCTAGGCCAGGGGATGGGGGAGTTTTTATAAGGACTGGAGGGAGTTCTGCAGAGATAAGCAAACTCGTGGGAAATAAAGTTTTTGTACTAATGCCTTCAAAAAAAGAGAAAAAATTTAATGTTTACTGTAGAGCTACAATAGGAAAAGTGGCTGGCTCTGGAAGATTGGATAAACCAATTATGAAAGCAGGAAAACAGTATTATATCAAAAAGTCAAAAAGTAAATTATGGCCAAGAACTTCTGCTGTAAAGATGAATGCAATTGATCATCCTTTTGGAAGTGGTAGAGGAAAAAGGGTAAAAAGCAAGATTGCTAAGAGAAATGCGCCCCCAGGAAGAAAAGTAGGACTATTAAGGCCAAAAAGAACAGGTAAGAAAAAATAAAATGGAAATAACAAAAAAACAATTTACCTTTAGAGGAAAGAAACTAGAAGAGCTAAAAGAAATGGATGTTAGAGAATTTGCTAAATTACTAAAATCAAGAAGAAAAAGAAGTGTATTAAGGCAATTTCAAAAGATTGAAGATTTCATTAATAGATCTAAAGTAAAATTAGCGAGAAATAAACTAGTAAAAACTCATGAAAGAGATTTAATAGTTACCCCTCAGATGATTGGAATGAGAATAGGAGTTTATAATGGAAAGACCTTTGTTCCAGTAACTATTGTAGGAGAAATGTTAGGACATGTTCTTGGAGAATTTGCTCCAACAAGAGCAAGAATTAAACATGGAAGTGCAGGAGTAGGAGCTACTAAGGGAACTAGAGCTAAGTCAAAACATTAAATTCAAAAATGACAGAAAAAAATTACAACCCAAAACAAAAGCAGAAGAAATCAATGGAAAAAGCAAGTGTAGCTGAAAAAACAAGAAAACAAATAATAAAAGATATTAAAGATAAAAATAAGGTTCCAGAAAAAACTGCAGAAAAAGAAGAAAAGATTGCAGAAAAAGTATCTAAAGAATCTTTGGAAAAAGAAGAGAAAAAAACTGAAATGAGCGTTTCTAAAAAAACAGAGCCTAAAAAAACAAAGCCAAAAGTGAAAAGAGAAAAAGCAACTGTTAACTCATATAATATCCCTATTTCAACAAAAAAAGCAGTCGCTATGTGTAAATTTATTAAAGGGAAGAGTATAGACTTTTCTCAAAAATATTTAGAAGAGGTAATAAAGGAGAAAAAAGCGATTCCAGTAAAAGGAGAAGTTCCTCATAGAAAAGGAAAAATAATGTCTGGATCATTTCCAAAAAATGCAGCTAAAGAATTTATTATTTTATTGAAAAGTTTATCAGGAAATTCAATTGTAAATGAAATAGAGAATCCTATAATTGTAGAAGCTGTTGCAAATATTGCTTCAAGACCTTATACTAGATTTGGAAGATGGAGAAAAAAAAGAACCCACATTAAATTAGTCGCTAAAGAAAATAAAAAAAGGAGCAAGAAATAAATGGAAGAAAATAACTTTTCATACATTCGAATAAAAGGAGGATTTTATTAAAATGGAAGAGAAAAAAACAGTCAAATTTAAGAAAGATGAATTTGCGATTAAAGAATATATAAAAAAATCTCTTGGAAAAGGAAAAGTAAGCAAAGTAATGATAAATTATGCTCCAATTGGAGAAAAAATAATTGTGTCCACCCATAAACCTGGTTTAGTTATAGGAAGAAAAGGAGAAAGAATAGAGGAACTTACAAGAGTTTTGAAAACTAGATTTAAATTAGAAAACCCTCATATTGAAATAGATGAAATCAAAAAGCCTGAATTTGATGCCCAATTAATGGCTGATGAACTTGCACTTGGATTGGAAAGATTGGGTCCAATAAAATTTAAGGTTCTTGCTTATAGGGCTCTTCAAAGAATTATGAGTGCAGGAGCATTGGGAGTAGAAATTAGATTAAATGGGAAGCTTCCAGGATCACGGGCAAAACCATGGAGATTTGCTCAAGGTTATTTAAAGAAAACAGGACATAGTGCAAAGGTAGTAGATAGAGCTCAAGCAAGAGCAGAAACAAAACCTGGAACTGTAGGGGTAAAAGTGAGTATCCTTTCTCCAGAAGCCAAATTGCTTGATAGAATAAATGTAAATGAAGAATTAATAAGCAAAATTAAATCAAATGAGATTGAAGAAAAGCCAAAAAAGAAGATAAAAAAGAAAATTAAAGGAGTAGAAAAATAAAATGGCGTCACTAAAAATGAAAGATATCCAGAATATGAATAAAGAAGATAGGGAGAAAAAATTAAAAGAATTAAAATTAGAATTGATTAAATCAAAAGTTGGGGCTTCAAAAACAGGAAGTTCAAAGATAAAAGAAATTAAAAAAATTATTGCGAGAATACACACATTCAACAAATCCAAAGTCAAAAAGGAGGCGTTGAAAAAGAAATAAATGGAAATAGATCCAAAAACAGGTTTGCCTAAACAGGCAATAGAATGGGAAGATCTCGCTAAGAGTTCACAGAAGATAAAGATAACAACAGACAAGAAGAGATATGGAAAGATTGTTACAATTGTAAGTGGATTTGATAAAGGAATAGATATAAAGAAAACTGCAAAAGCTCTTAAAAATGAGCTTGCTTGTGGAGGAACTTACAAAGACAATACAATTGAACTTCAAGGAGACCATACAAAAAAAATCAAATCAATGCTTGTAAAAATTGGTTTTGATGCGGACTCAATAGAAGAGTAATCCCTAATAAGAAAAAATGGCAGAGAAAAGAAAAAAAACAGAAGGAAAAGTCAAAAAGACAGAAAAATTAGCTGTAGCTAAAGAAAAAAGAATAGGAACAAGAGGAAGAATCTTTGAAGGAACAGTTATTAAAAAATTTCCAAAAAGAGTGACAATTGAATTTGAAAGGATGATTTATGTTAAAAAATATGAAAGGTATGCTAAATCAAAAACAAAAATACACGCAAGATTGCCTGAAGAAATGGAAAAAGAAATTAACATTGGAGATTTAATTCAAGTTCAAGAGTGTAGGCCTCTAAGTAAAATAATCCATTTTATTGTTATTAAAAAAATTAAAGATAAGGAGGAAATTAAATAATGAAGACAAGTAAATTGCGTAACATTCGTCTTTCCAGGAGGAAATCCAAATGAAGGCAGTGAGTGCAAGAACAACTGCAGGATTAAATCTCGGAGCAAAAGTAATTGCATCGGATAATAGTGGAGCTAAAATAGTAAAAGTAGTATCAGTAAAAAGGTCTAAAGCTAAAAAAGGAAAACAAGTTTGTGCAAAACTAGCAGACTGGGTAAAAGTTAGTGTTAAAAAAGGAATTCCAAGTATGAAGGGAAAAGTATTTGATGCTGTAGTTATAAGGCAAAAAAAACCT
The DNA here is from genome assembly GCA_964648475.1 of Candidatus Woesearchaeota archaeon. GTDB lineage: Archaea > Nanobdellota > Nanobdellia > Pacearchaeales > GW2011-AR1 > WJLC01. The sequence goes on from CAZYKW010000001.1 coordinate 9,994, forward strand.
TATAGGAGATTAACAGGAGAAAGGATTGCTTTTGAAGATAATGCTGTTGCAATACTTAAAGATGAAAAAGGAAATCCAAAAGGAACACAAATCAAAGGACCAATTGCAAGGGAGGTTTTAGAGCGATGGGCACAAGTAGCTAAAATTGCCTCTATAGTTTATTAAATAAAATGAAAGAATTTTCAACCAAATGGAAGGCTTCAAAACAGCCAAGAAAGCAAAGAAAATACTTAGCTAAAGCTCCAATACATATTAAGAAAAAATTTATAAGTATTAATTTAACAAAAGAATTACGAAGTAAACATGGAATAAGAAGTATTTCCTCGAGAAAAGGGGACAGAGTAGAAATTAAAAGAGGGAAATTTAAAGGTAAGAGAGGGAAAATTTCAGAAATTAAATTAAAAACTTCAAAAATATTTGTAGAAGGGATTCAAGCCAAAAAGCAAGATGGTTCAAAGGTAAATATTGCATTACAACCTTCAAATTTGCAAATTACTGAATTAAATTTAGAAGACAAAATGAGAATCAAAAAATTAAAAACAAAAGAAAAAACCGAGGAAAATAAAAAATGAAAAAACACCTTAAAAGACAAAAAGTTCCAAAAAGCTGGCCAATACCAAGAAAAGGTACAAAATATGTAGTGAGGCCAAACTTTGGTTTAAATAAAGGAGTGCCTCTGTTAATTGCTTTAAGAGACATGTTAAAAATTTGTAAAAATAGAAAAGAGATTAAAAAAGCAATTTATGAGAAAAAGATTAGAGTAAATAACAAAGTAAGTAAAGATGAAAAAGACGCCATTCAATTATTTGATAGAATAAATTTGGCGGATTCAAAAAAATATTATAAATTGAATCTTAGTGAAAAGAGTAAATTCTTTTTAGAAGAAATAGATGAAAAAAAAGGAGAGCAAAAAGTTGCAAAAATAATTAATAAAAAAATACTAAAAGGAAAAAGAACACAATTAAATCTTAGTGATGGAAGAAATTTTATTTCAAGTATAAAATGCAGAGTAAATGACTCTGTTTTAATAGATTTAAAAAATAGGACTATTAAAAAAAGTCTTCCCTTAGAAAAGAATGCCAAAATTATAGTTGTAGCAGGTAAACATGCTGGAAAGAGAGGAACTTTAATTGGTTTAAAGGTTGAAAGAAAAATGGCAGAATTAAAAATAGGAGATAAAAAAATGAATATCTTAATTAAACATATTATGGTAACCGAATAAAATGACAAATAAAATGAAAGAAACAAAGATAAAGAAAATTATTTTAAGTGTAGGAGCAACTGGTGACCAACTAGAAAAAGGTTTCAAATTACTTAAAATGTTAAGTGGAAAAAAACCTGTTAAAACCAAATCTAGAAAAAGAATCCCCTCATTAGGAGTTAGGCCAGGATTAGAAATTGGTGCAATGGTTACTCTAAGAAACAAAACAGAAGATATTTTAAAAAAAATGTTGTTGGCGATAGATAACACCCTAAAGAAAAAGCAGATAAGCAATAATAATTTCTCATTTGGAATAAAAGAATATTTAGAAATACCCGGAGCAGAGTATAACAGAGAAATAGGAATCATGGGGTTAGATGTTACAGTTGTTTTTGAGAGAGCAGGAAGAAGAGTCAAATTAAAGAAAATTAAAAAAGGGAAATTTCCAAAAAGACAAATGATTAGCAAAGAAGAAATAATTAAATTCATGGAGAATAAGTTTAATACAAACTTTATAGGAAAATGAGGAGGAAATTTAAATGAGAATAAATAAATTGAATAACATTCGTCTTTCCAGGAGGAAATCCAAATGACGGCAAGTGACTGGAGAAAAATATTGAAACAATTAAAAAATAAACCTGCAATAAAACAGAAATTTTTAAAGCATAATAAACCAAAAGAAAGGAAAATAGGAATAGCTGTAAAGAAATGTGAAAGATGTGGAAGATTTGGAGCTCACATTAAAAAATATGGATTAAATTTATGCCGACACTGCTTTAGAGAAATCGCTGAAGAAATCGGTTTTCAAAAATATAGTTAAAATGTCACACGATGTAGTCGCAGATGCTTTGAATATGATAAGGAATGCAAAAAAAGCTAGAAAGGAAAATGTAAAGGTAAATAGAATTTCAAATCTTTTAATTGAGATTCTAAAAATAATGAAACAAGAAGGCGCAATTAAAAAGTATAAAATTAATACAAAAGATAAATGAATAGAAATTAGTATAGGAAACCTGTCAAATTGTAAAGCAATAAAGCCAAGATTTACAGTTAAAAAAGAAGATATTGAAAAGTACAGAAGAAGATATCTTCCTTCAAGAGAAATTGGAACAATAATTGTTTCTACAAATAAAGGATTGCTCACCCATGAAGAAGCAAGTGAAGAAAAAATTGGAGGAAGCTTAATTGCTTATTTTTACTGATGAAACAAAAAGTTAAACATTATAGGGAAATGAGGAGGAAATCCAAATGAGAAAAGAATTTTTTCAAGAAATTGAAATTCCTGAAGGTATTGAAGTAGTTTTAGAAAAAGATAATCTAATTGTAAAGGGGCCAGAAGGAGAAAATAAAAGAGAGTTTAATGTAAGAAATCTCCTTTTTGAAGTAAAGGGGAGGAAAATAGTAATAGGAAATAAAAAATCTACAAAGAATGATAAAAAGAAAATAAACACTATTACTGCCCATATTAAAAACATGATTGCAGGAGTTCAGGAAAAGTTTGTATACATTCTAAAAGTAGTTTTTAGTCACTTTCCTATTAGTGTAGATGTTACTGGAAATGAAATAATAGTAAAAAATTTTCTTGGAGAAAAGGTCCCTAGAAAGTGTGTTATTCCAAAAGGGGCAGAAGTTGAAATAGATAAAAATATTATTACAATAGCTTCTATTAATAAAGAAATTGCAGGGCAAGCAGCTGCAAATTTAGAAAGGATTACAAAAATAAAAAGCAAGGATAAAAGAGTTTTTCAAGATGGGATTTACATAACAAATAAAGCAGGGAGAGAAATATAATGAATTTTATAAGAAGAACTTGGAATAGGTATTCAAAATTAGGGAAAAGAAGAAAGAAAAAGCAAGTTTGGAGAAGGCCCACAGGAAGAGATAATAAGATGAGAGAAAAGAGAAAGGGGTATCCTTCAGTAGTAAGTATAGGATATGGTAAAAGCAAAAAAGATAGAGGAAAAATACTAGGAAAAACTCCTGTAAAAGTAGATAATTTAAAAGATCTAGAAAAAATGGGAAAAAACCAGATTATCATCCTTGGAAGAATGGGAAAAAAGAAAAAAATAGAATTGGCTAAAAAATCAAAAGAAAAGGGATTAGAAATTTATAATTTAAATATAAGAAAATTTTTAAAAAAGAATCAGAAATCTTCTAAAAAAATAGAGAAAGGAAAAAATGAATCTCAGTAAAAAGAAAAATCTGGCAGCAAGAACTTTAAAGGTGGGAAAAGAGAAAATAGTATTTGTTAAATCAAGGTTAGATGAAATAAAAGAAGCCATCACTAAACAGGACATAAGAGATTTAGCAAAAGACAAAGCAATAATCCTCAAAAACAAAAAAGGGAGAAAAAAGAAGATTAAGAAAAAAAGAAAATCTGTAGGAAATATAAGGAAAAAAGTGAAAAAAACGAAAAAGGATTATGTTACTCTCACTAGAAAACTAAGGGAATATGTCAAGGAATTAAAAAATAGAGGAAGAGTATCTAAGGAAGAAATTAAAGAAATTCGGAAAAAAATAAGAAATAAAGGTTTTAAAAGCAAAGCCAATCTAAGGGATTATATTAAAGAACTGGAGAAGGGAAGAAAATGAAGACAATAAAAAGAAGAAGAAAAGAAGGAAAAACAGATTATTCAAAAAGAATAAAACTGCTTAAGGGAAAAAAACCTAGATTAGTGTTTAGAAAAACAAATAAGTATGTTATTGCCCAGTATATAATTAGTAGAGAAGCAAAAGATATTGTTAAATTGGGAATAAATTCTAAAATATTATTAAAGTATGGCTGGCCTAAAGAAAAACAAGGAAGCCTAAAATCTATTTCAGCAGCATATTTAACAGGATATTTAATTGGAAAGATAATATTAAAAAATAAATTTGAAGAACCTATTATTGATTTTGGGATGATTAGAATAATTTACAAAACAAGAGTATTTGCTTTTTTAAAAGGAGTAAAAGATTCAGGATTAAAAATTAAATGCAAAGATGAGGCTTTTCCAAAAGAAGACAGAATTATGAAAAAAGACATAAATATTAATGAGATTAAAATGAAAATAGACGAAGATAAACCTTTTGAAAAGGTTTCTAAAGGATAAAATGGCAGAAAAAGAACAAGTAAAAGAAACAGAGGCAAAAGTTCCGAAAAAACCAGAGCCTAAAGAAGAAAAAAGTAAAGAAATAGTTAAAGCTAGTTCAGAAGAATTAAAAGAAAAGAAAAAATCTGAAAAAGAATTAACAGAAGAGGAGCAGAAAAAACTGGCAGAAAAGATGATTGAAAAAGAAAATGGAAAGCAGCTTACAGAAAGAGAAAAAAGAGAGAAAGAAAAGAAAGAAGAGATTATTAATTCATGGGTTCCTAAAACAAAATTAGGTAAAGAGGTTAAAGCTAAAAAAATAAAAAGTATTGATGAAATACTGGATTCTGATAAAAAAATTTTAGAACCAGAAATAGTAGATTCTTTACTAAATATTAAATCAGACCTTATCTCTATAGGACAATCAAAAGGAAAATTTGGTGGGGGAAAAAGAAGAGCCTGGAGACAAACTCAGAGAAAAAAGAAGGAAGGAAATGTTCCTACTTTTTCAGCATTTGCGGTTGTTGGAGATGAGGATGGACATATTGGAATAGGGGTTGGAAAATCAAGAGAGACTCTTCCAGCTAGAGATAAAGCAATTAGAAAGGCTAAACTAAACATAATAAAAATAACAAGAGGAGATGGGAGCTTTGATAGTGTTGGGGGAGGAAAAACAAGCATCCCTTTTAAAGTCCAAGGAAAAGCTGGGAGTGTTAGAGTGACTCTAGTTCCTGCTGCGCCTGGAACTGGTTTAGTTGCTGCAGACCAATTAAAAAAAGTCTTAAAATTAGCAGGGATTAAAGATATTTACACTAAAACTTCTGGAAGATTAAGAACTAGCTTTAATTTTGTTAAAGCTTGTATTAATGCCTTAAAACAAACAAATTTTGGAGAGACAGAAAAATGATATGTGTAATAAGGATTAAAGGAAAAGTAGGTTTAAAAAAAGAAATTAGTGAAACGCTAAATAGGTTAAGATTAAAGAAAAAATACTCTTGTGTTGTTTTGGAACCTACAAAAGAAAATATGGGAAGGATTAGAAAAGTAGAAAATCAAGTAGCATTTGGGGAAATTAGTGATGAAATGTATAAAAAACTCTTAGAAAAGAGAAAGACAAAAATAAAAAACTTTTTTAGATTGCACCCTCCTAGAAAAGGAATAAAAAGTAAAGTCCACTTTCCAAAAGGAGTTCTTGGAAATAATAAAGAAAAAATAAATGATTTAATAGAGAGGATGTTATGATGAAAACTCATAAAAGAAAAAAATCTTCAAGATATAAAGGACAAGGGATGGGAACTCATGGCACTGGGGCTAGAAAAAATAAAAGAAAATCAGGACATAGAGGAGGAAAAGGCATGTCAGGGAGCGGGAAAAGAGCTGACCATAAAAAAACAAAGATAAATAAGCTCTATGGACACAAGTATTTTGGGAAAAAAGGAATAACAAGCAAAGGAACAAAAAGAGACAAAAGAAGTAGAATAAATCTTCAACAAATTGAAATTAATCTAAAAAAATATGCTAAAAAGAAAGGAGATCTTCTTGAAATTAATCTAAAAAACTATAAGATTCTAGGAAAAGGGGAGATTAAGGAGAAGTTAATTATAAAAGCTAAAGAAGCTTCTAAATCAGCAATAGAAAAAGTGAAAAAGGCGGGAGGGAAAATAATTCTTCCTCCTAAAAAAGTAAAAGCAGGTGAAACTGCTAAAGCTGAATAATCAAATGGCATTAACCAGAATATTTAATCTGATTCCTGAAGTTATAAAACCAGAAGAAAAAAAAGTAGGATTTAATACTAAATTAAAGTGGACCCTAATTATTTTAGCAGTTTTTTTTGTCTTGGCAAATATTCCTTTATTTGGATTATCTGAAAATGCTTTGAGTAGATTTGAGTATTTAGCTATTCTTCTTGGGACAGATTTTGGAAGTATTATTTCATTAGGTATTGGTCCTATTGTAATGGCTTCTATTATTCTTCAGTTACTTACTGGTTCTGGATTGATTAATATAGATACAAGTACAGAAGAGGGAAAGAAGTTTTTTCAAGGAGTCCAAAAATTACTTGTATTCTTTTTTATAATTTTTGAAGCTTTAATCTATGTATTTATGCAGGGACTTCAAGCTGCCCCTGGATTTGCCTGGTTAGTTATCTTACAATTAATACTTGGAGGTTTAGCTATTTTTTATATGGATGAAGTATGTCAAAAATGGGGTTTTGGTTCAGGGGTTAGTTTATTTATTGCTGCAGGTGTATCTTGGAGAATTATTACTAGTGCTTTTCAATTTATTAATACTCAAGGAAGAAATTGTTTGCTTGATTTTAAGGGAACAGCTTGTCCTGGTAAAATCCTTGCAATGATTCAATCTTTAGTTAATGGAACTCAGGGAAGCAGCACTACTTTTTTAGTTGCTTTAAGTGCTGTCTTAGCCACAATTATAATCTTTTTGGTAGTTGTATGGGCTCAGTCTCTTAAAGTTGAAATTCCTTTATCTTTTGGAAGAATAAGAGGATATAGTGTTAAGTGGCCTCTATCTTTCTTTTATGCTTCTGTTATTCCAGTTATTTTAACAGCAGCATTAGTGGCCAACATACAATTATTTGGAGGACTTATAGAGAATGCTGCAGCACCATGTCTTACTGGGGCAGGAGAGTGTATTGGGCTATCTAAATTTGCTTCTCATTTCACTTTCTTAGGGAGATTTATTAATGGGCAGGCAGTATCTGGTTTGGCATTTTGGATAGGTTCTAGCAAAATACTTGAATTA
>CAZYKW010000001.1:17128-39912 GCA_964648475.1 Candidatus Woesearchaeota archaeon
ATAATGATTATGTTTCAGTTTTACCAAAATATTGTTCAACAACATCAAACAGATATGAATCCTATGATGAGAAAGTTCATGGGAGGTTAAGTTTAAAAGGTAAGTTTGACTTGTAAAAAAATGGAGGAAAAAAAGGCAAAAGAGGGAAGTTTTAAAATAATTTTCCTTATTATGATTCTATCCTTAGTAATTGCTTTTTACTGGGAAAAAGCCGCCTGGATAAAAAATTCAATTCATGCTATATTAGATCCAACATTAGGGGTGTTACTTAATTGGAATTTAACAATAGGCATGTTAATAATTGTTTGTTTAATTGCCCTTATTACAACCCTTTTTCAGAAGTATACAACAGATCAGAAGACAATAAGAGAATTAAAAGCCAAACAAAAGGAAATTAACAAAAAAACAAAAGAACTTAGACATGATCCTCAAAAAATGATGGAAGTTCAAAAGGAATTAATGCCTATTACTATGAAACTTATGAAACTTAGTATGAGGCCAGTTATATTCACAGGTATCCCTTTTATTCTATCTTTTAGGTGGTTTGCAGATTACTTTGGAAAAATACCTGATTTCAGATTCTTTGGTTTTTTAAGTTGGTTTTGGTTTTTTCTAGTTTTTGTGATGATATTTGGAGCAATACTTCGAAAGATTTTAAAAGTAGTTTAAATCTAAATAAAAATGAATGAACAAGAATTTTATTTTAAATTAAGCATGTTTGAACAACAAATGCAGAGTATTCAGCAGCAATTACAGGCAGTTGAAAAAGCTATTATGGACATGAGTACTTTAAGTATAGATCTAGATGAATTAAAAGATTCAAAAGGTAAAGAAATCCTAGCTTCTATTGGAAAAGGGATTTTTGTTAAAACAAAGCTCCTCTCTGAAGAATTGACTGTGGACATTGGTGGGAAAAACTTTGTGAAAAAAAGCATATCTGATACACAAGAAATAATTAAAGAACAAATAAAGAAATTAAGAGATACTAAAAAAGAATTGAATAAAGCCCTAGAGGAAATCAATAAACAATTAACAGAAATAATTCTTAAAAATCAAAAATAAATTACTTAACTTTTCTCAAAAAAGCCCCATAACTTAATACCCCTAATTCAGATATAATTGCCCTTATATATTTTTTAGGAACAAATTCAAATGAAGGATTTTTTATTTTGATTTTTTTAGGCGCTTTATCCCAAATTTCATTTAACTCCCTTTGTTCAATTGGAATTTTTTTAGTAGTGAACTTCCAAGAATCTGCCACAATGTAAATAGGAATTTTATTATTCTTTGCTACTTGAGCAACTAATTCACTTCCTACCTTATTAATTATTCCTTGTTTTGTTATTGCGTCTGCACCTAAAAAAACCTTGTCTGCTTTTTTAGTTCCTTGCTCTTTTGATAAAGCTATGCCTAATGCAGAATCAACAAACATTGTTACAGAAATTCCTGCTTTTTTTAATTCAAGTGCTGTCTTTCTTCCTTGGAATAAAGGACGGGTTTCAGTATTATAAACCTCAAACCTTCTTCCAGACTCTTTTGCATAAATTAAAGAGTTAACCACATTAGTTGAATGACAATGAGTAAAGATAACATTATTATTCCTAATTACCCTTAGAACATTTTTATTTATTTTTTCCTGGGCTTCGTCAAAATGAGATAAGATTTTTTTATAGGGAATTTTTTCTGTCATATCAAGGACATTCTCCATCATGGGTTCTGTAGGCCTCAAAGAGAGAAGTTTCTTCTTAGAAGTTTTTGTAGGAATTAATTTGTATGCTTTTAACGCTGCCTTAGCTACATTTCTAGCTCCCTGTATTTTAATATTTTTTATATCTTTTGTTATTTGATTAAATTTTTTCTGATTACTCATATCTGATAAAATTAGTTAAAGTTTAAAAATCCTATTGATTTTAAAAATTGATGTTAGAGATGATTATTAATCCAAGGGAATCCTCAAAAGGGCCTTGGAAAATGTTTTTTATAGGGTTAGTGTATGCAACACTTTCATTATTACTTGTAAACTGGTTTTTTACAAATGATGCTGTATTATCTAAGTTTTCTGGAATGATTGTTATTACTTTTTGTGTCATGTTTACTCTGCCTTTTATGTATTATTTAATAAAACAAGAGGAAGATGAAGATGAAGATGTTGTTGGTTTTTTTGGAATATGGAAAGTTCATAAAGATGCTATTTATTCTTTTGTTTGGTTATTTTTGGGTTTTGTTGTTGCATTTGCTTTTTGGTATATGGTTTTGCAAAATAGTGCTTTGTTTAATGCTCAAGTAGAAACATATTGTATGATTAACAGTCCTGGAACAAACATAGAAGACTGTGCTTCTCAGTATGCTATTTCTTCTTTTAAAAATCCTGCCACAGGAGCTGCAACCAAACAAGTTAGATTCTTGTCAATTTTGGAAAATAATGTATATGTTATGATCTTTACTCTAATATTTTCCCTTATTTTTGGTGCAGGAGCTATTTTTATTCTAGCTTGGAATGCTAGTGTTATTTCTGCTGCAATAGGAATATTTACGCAATACAAAATAGCTGAAATTCCACTTGGATTATTAAGATATATGATTCATGGATTTCCAGAAATCACTGCTTATTTTGTAACTGCCTTAGCAGGAGGGATGTTTGGAGTTGGTGCAATAAGACATGGATTCAAAAATAAAAAGTTTTTAAGAGTAACTGAAAATGTAGTCATACTCCTGGCTCTAGCAATTCTAATCTTAATTATTGCTGCAATAATAGAAGTTTACTTAACCCCTATCTTTTTTTAATATATCTTTAATTAATAAATTTTAAAAATACAAAGGAATAATATAAGACATGGATCCATTAATTTTATTTGTAATTTTTCTTAGTTTTCTTATAGCATTTTTAGTTCTTCCTTTTTGGATAAGAAAAAGCAAACAATCAGGATTATTATGGAGAGATATGAATAAATGGGAGCACCCTAAAAATGTTGCTTCCTCTGGAGGAATTGTTGTTGTCCTTGCTTTTATACTGGGAGTTTTATTTTATATTGCGATAAAAACTTTTTTATTTGACAATGGAATTGACATTTCTTTACAAATCTTTTCACTTTTAACAGTTATTCTAATTTTAAGTCTTATTGGATTAGTAGATGATTTATTGGGGTGGGTGCATGGAGGTTTATCTGCAAGAAGCAGAGTTCTTCTTGCTATTTTTGCATCTATACCTTTGATAGTTATTAATGCAGGTGTTTCTAGCATGTCTCTTCCATTTATTGGAAGTATTAACTGGGGATTGTGGTATCCTTTATTACTTCTTCCTTTAGGAGTGGCAGGATGTGCTACTGTTTATAATTTTCTAGCTGGATATAATGGGCTAGAATCAAGCCAGGGAATTATTCTTTTATCTGCTTTAGCATATGTGAGCTATATTTCTGGAAACTCATGGTTAAGTGTTGTTTCTCTTTGTATGGTTGCTTCACTTTTTGCTTTTTGGATTTTCAATAAACATCCAGCAAAGGTTTTTCCAGGAGATATAATGACTTACTCCATAGGGGGGCTAATTGCAGGAATTGCCATCTTGGGAAACATAGAAAAAATTGCAATGTTCTTTTTTATTCCATATGTTATAGAAGGCGTATTAAAAGTCAGAGGAAAATTAAAGAAATTCTCTTTTGGAATACCTCAAAAAGATGGCAGTTTAAATATGCCTTATAAAAAGATATATGGGTTAGAACATCTTGCTATACATCTATTAAAAAGAATTAAACCAAGTGGAAAAGCTTATGAAAGAGAAGTTGTATGGCTTATTAATAGTTTTCAGATATTGGTAATTATCCTTGGACTTCTTTTATTTGTTTGGTAAGTAAAATAAAGCTTTTAAATAGAGTTTTGCTCTGATTTTTGTATGGATGAAAAAGATATAGATATCAAAGGAAAAGATAATAAAATTGAAATAAGTGATGTTGAAGATATAAAAATTAGAGGAGATGATAATGTTATCAGAGTTGAAGGAGAGGATAAAGATATTAGAATAAAGGGTAGCAAAAATATTATTGATATAAAAGAAGAGGAAAGAATAAGTGGGAAAGAAATCAAAAGAGAATTTAAGACCAAAGTTGGAAAAACTCTTAATTTTTTCAAACAAAAAAAAGTTATTAATATTTTAATAGTGGCTTTATTTCTTCTTATTCTTCTTAGTAGTGTTTCAATTAGAACTCAAAATCTTCCCTTACTTAAAGATTCTACTTCTGGAAAAACAATTCCTCTTGCATTAGACCCATATTATTTTTTAAGAATAGCTGAAACAATGATTTCAGAGGGAGGATTGCCAGAATATGATATAATGAGGTATCCTGCTCTACAAGTAGGTTTCTCGAGTGAAATTTTGCCTTTTGCCCTTGTCTTTTTATATAAATTTATGAATATTTTTGGAGAGTATAGTCTTGGTTTAGTTAATGTTATCTCTCCTGTAATCTTTTTTGCTTTAGCTCTAATTGTATTTTATTTTTTAATTTATTTTTTAACAAAATCAAAATTAGGGGCATTAATTGGAAGTGCTTTTTTAGCCTTTATCCCTGCTTTTTTGTATAGGACAATGGCAGGTTTTTCAGACCACGAGGCCATTGGTATTTTTGCTTTCTTTGCAGTTCTTTTAGGATATACTTTTGCTCTGAAATTTCTAAATAAAAAAAATAAATCCTGGAGAAAGACAATTCTATATGGATTATTAGTTGCTTTTTTAACTACTTTTAGCATAGTAAGTTGGGGGGGCGGGGCTGCTTTTATATTCTTAATTATCCCTTTAAGCTTTCTTATATTCTGGTTAATTAATTATAAAGAAGAAGAAATAGATATAAAATCAAGAGGGCTAGTTTTTTATGGAATTTGGGTTATTTTTAGTGTTATTTTTGGGTTGGTTTTTAATTATAGTATGTCTGCTATTTTTAATAGATTTTTAACTAGTTCGAGTGGAATAATCAGTTTATTTGTATTATTATTCATCTTTGTAGATTATTTTTTAGTTTTAAAAAAATTTAAAAGAATTAAAGAAAAATTTAGGATTCTTTATAGTATAGGGATTACAATTCTTTTAGGAGGGGTTGGGTTATTCATTATTGGGAAAAACCCTTTTAGTTTAATCTCAAGTGGGTGGGGGAGTCTTCTTCATCCTTTTGGATTAGGAAGAGTTGGTTTAACAGTTGCTGAAAATGCTCAGCCTTACTTATTAGACTGGATGAGTAATGTAGGGAAAACTTTATTCTGGTTTTTTTATTTAGGAAGTATTTTTATTGGGATTGAAATTTCAAAAGGCATTAAAAGAAAATCAAGCAAGATTTTTTTTGCTCTCTTATGGATTCTAATGGTTTCTGGAATTTTATTTAGTAGAATCTCTAGTGGTTCTCTTTTTAATGGGATTAATTTCCTTAGCCAGTTTTTTTATTTAATTGGAATTTTGTTATTTTCTGGTTATTTCATAAAAATTTATTTAAGAGAAAGAGTAAATATTAGTCCAGAATTAATCTTAATGTCTGCTTGGATGTTTGTAATGATTATTTCTGGCAGAGGGGCAATAAGAATGTTTTTTGCTATAACTCCTTTTGTCTGTTTTTCTGCTAGTTTTTTTATAATTAAAATTTACAATTATTATAAACAGAGTAAAGATGATTTAATGAAATTAATTTTTGGAATAGGGACTATAGTGGTTATTTTGTTTACAATAGTAAGTTTGGTAGGGTTTTTTAACTCTATTTCTGCTCAAGCAAAATATACAGGGCCCTCTGCAAATCAGCATTGGCAAAGTGCAATGTCTTGGGTAAGAGAAAATACTCAAGAAGGGAGCATATTTGTGCATTGGTGGGATTATGGATACTGGGTTCAGTATTTGGGAGAGAGACCAACAGTTACTGATGGAGGGCATGCTAATGGATACTGGGATCATCTAACGGGAAGATACTTACTTACTACTCCTTATCCAGAAACAGCCCTAAGTTTTATGAAAACGCATAATGTCTCTTATTTATTAATTGATCCAACTGACATTGGAAAGTATCCTGCATATAGTTCTATTGGGAGTGATAAAGATAATGATAGGTATTCTGGAATTATTGCGATGATAAATAATCCTAAAAATATCCAAGAAACATCAGAAGGAGAAATTAGAATCTATCAAGGAAGTTATGGGGTAGAAGAAGATACTTTTTATGATATAAATGGAACAGAAATTTTTCTTCCTGGCCCCACCTATAACAAAATGAATAAGCCCATATTTAAGTCATATATTATAGGAATGGTTCTAGAAGTAAGAAAAGAAGATGGAAAAATAGGTTTTAATCAACCAGAAGGGGTTTTTGTCTATAATAATAACCAGTATAGGATTCCTTTAAGATATATGTATTATAATGGAGAATTATTTGACTTTAAATCTGGATTAGAATCAGGAATAAGAATAATCCCTTCTATAATTCAAAATAGTGGAGGAATTCAAATTGATAGTTTAGGAGCAGGGTTATATCTTTCTGATAGAACTTTTAATAGCCTAGTAGGGCAATTATATCTTATGGATGATGTTTTAGAAAGATATGAAGGAGTAGAAATAGCACATATTGAAAGCAGTCCTGTAGTAAAGAGTTTAAAGGCACAAGGAAAGGATGTTGGAGAGTTTGTTTATTTCCAGGGGGTGCAAGGACCAATAAAAATATGGGAAATTAATCCTACAGAAGATATAAAAATCAAAGAAGAATTCTTGAGTACAGAAGGAGATTGGGCAGAGTTTGATTATTTGTTTGAATAAGAATTAAAATGAAGAAGAAACATTCAGAAATAGCAATTGTTATTGGAACTAAAGCAGAATTAATTAAATGTGTTCCTGTAATGTTAGAAATTCAAAAAAGAAAATTAGATTATTGGTTTGTTCATACTGGCCAACATCCTTTAGGCAAGGCTTGTGAAGATTTTGGAGTAAAAAAACCAGATTATATTTTAAGCCCAGAACCAGAATTAAGTACAAAATTTTGGTCAAAAATAAATAGAATTTCTATTTTTTGGTTTATTGCAATGATTTTTAAAATTAAGAAATTGATTAGAAAATTAAAACCAAAATATGTAATTTATCATGGAGATACTATGAGTACTGGGGCTGCGGCAATTGGTTCTAGTAGTTATTTAAATAAAAAGAAAGATTGGAAAAATGTGCATTTAGAGGCAGGTTTAAGAAGCGGTTCAAGTGTAGAACCTTTTCCTGAAGAAATATTTAGGAAAATTAGTGATAAATTTTCAGATATATTATTAGCTGTTTCGGATTTATCAGAAAAGAATTTAAAAAAAGATAGAAAACTCAAAGGAAAGGTTATCAAAATTGGGAACACTATAGTAGACATGGCTTATCTTGGTTATGATATGGCTAAAAAGAAAAAAATTAAATTAAAAAATAAAAAATTTGCTTTAATTAATATTCACAGGCATGAAAACTTAAACAATAAAGAAAGGATGAAAAAGATTGTGGAAATCTTAAGTTCTATAAAAGAGAAAGCTATTTGGCCTTTACATGATAATACAGAATATTACCTTAAAAAATATGGTTTAATGGAAAAAATAGAGAAGATGGGGAATATAGAAATAACTCCTTTAAAAGGATATTTTGAATTTATTTTTATGCTGGGCAAATGTGATTATTTAGTTACAGATGGGGGGAGTATTCAAGAAGAAAGTTTGGTTTTTAAAAAACCCTGCATACTCTTAAGGAAAAAGACCGAAAGGCAAGAGGGGTTAAAAACAGGAATAAACTTTCTGACAAAGTTGAATGTTAAATATGCTAAGAAAAAAATCAAGGAAATAGAGCAAGGAAAAATAAAAGCCAAGAAGTTCAAAAATCCTTATGGAAAAAGGGGATTAAGTAAAAAAATTGTTGATATCTTAAAATGAAAGAATTCGAAGAAAAAGATGTTTTTTATGGTGAGAGGATTATTCCCAATAAAACAACTCCTAATTATTTGATTAAAGAGCATCTTCTTAGATATCTCTTTGCAAAAAAATATGCGCAAGGAAAAACTGTTTTGGATTTAGCTTGTGGAACAGGATATGGTTCTTTTGAATTAAAAAAATCTGGGGCAAAGAAAGTCATAGGAGGAGACATTTCTAAGAAAGCCCTAAATTATGCTAGAAAAAATTACAAAAAAAAGGGATTAATTTTTAAAAAATTAGATGGAGAAAAAATTGATTTATCAAACGGGTCTGTAGATCTCGTAATTTCTCTCGAAACAATTGAACATCTAGAAAATCCCTTAAAATTCTTAAAAGAAGTTAAAAGGGTCTTAAAGAAAAAAGGACTATTCATTTGTTCAAGTCCAAATAAAAGAGTCACTTCTCCTCTCTCTAAAAAACCTTTAAATAAGTATCATCTAAAAGAATTTTATATAGGAGAACTCTTAGAGCTATTGAAAAAAAATAAACTTTTCCCCAGAGAAGTTTTTGGACAATGTTTTATAAAAATTGATCTTAAATTTAAAGTTAAAAAACTTATTGCGACTTATTTACCTTCATTTGTTTCGTTTTTGAGGAGGATAATAAAAAAGAAAAATGTACAAATAGACAAAAATTTAGGTTCAATTAAAAAAATAAAAAGGGGGGGCCTGGATCCCACTTATTTTATAATCATCTCTCAAAGAATATGAAAACAATAGTTATTATTGTTAACTATAATGGAAAAAAATTATTAAAGAATTGTCTTGATTCAATTAAAAAAAATACAATATATAAAAAATATAAAGTAATTGTGGTAGATAATGGTTCATCAGATGGAAGCCAAAGAATAATTAAAACAAAATATAAATGGGTTGATTTAATAAAAAATAAGGAAAATCTTGGTTTTTCTAAGGCCAATAATATTGGTGCTTTTTATGCTTTTAAAAAATACTCTCCAAAATATTTATTTCTCTTAAATAATGATACTCTTGTTAAAAAAAATTGGTTAAAAAGTTCTATAAAAATACTTAAAAATAATAAAAAAGTCGGGATTGTTGGAAGCTCTCTTTTCAACAAAGACAATTCAAAACAAAAATGTGCTGGCTGGATTCATGCTTTTGGGGTAAAATATTATTTTGGAAATAATTTAAGAAAAGTAAGTTGGGTTTCTGGTGCTGCATTTTTAATTAGATCTAATATCTTTAAAAAATTAAAAGGTTTTGATGAAAAATATTCTCCAGCATATTATGAAGAAACCGATCTTGAAAAGAGAGTTGAAAAATTAGGCCTGGGTATTTTTTTTAATCCTAATTCAAAAATAATACATTTAGGAGGGGAAACAGCTAAAAAAACATTTAATAATTCTGAACTTTTTTATATTTTTTATAGAAATAGAGCAAGATATTTTATTAAACATCATGGATATTTATTTTTTATTCCCCGGATTTTGACAGATGTTCTCAGGGCAATAAAAGAGAGAAAATTAAAATTACTAATAAAGGCATATAAAAAAGGAGTATCAAGATGAAAAAAATAAAAGTATGGCTTCAGTATCCTTGGAAATTTCCTGATTCTCCTTATTATAAGTATCTTATAGAAAATCCTCTAGAAGGCCTGGAATATTTAAATGTAAAAAAACAAAAAGGAGTTATTACTTCTTCAAAAAAATTTAGATTTATGAATAAATTAAAGAAATATCTTAGAAAAATATTAGAGATAATTAAAATGCCAAACATAATTAAAACAAAAAAAGGAGAATATGATGTAATTCATTGTGCTCATTGTTTAAGTTTAAATAAAAAACCTTGGATAGTTGATGTAGAACATTATTGGAATTTTGCTTCAAGCGGAAAAATTGCTTATTCAAAAAAAGGTAAAGAGAAAATAAAGAAATTTTTGAAAAGTCCTTATTGTAAAAAAATAATTCCCTGGACAGAGGCGGCTAAAAAGACAATTATAAGTGCTTTAAGAGATAAGGATATAGAAAAAAAAATTGAAGTAGTTTATCCTGCAATTCCTCTTATAAAATTTAAGAAAAAAAATAGTAAAAAATTAGTTTTATTATTTGTAGGGAGATATTTTTATTCAAAAGGAGGGGTAGAAACTCTTGAAGTTTTTGATGATTTAACAAGAAAATTTAAAGAAATTGAATGTATTTTTGTTTCTGATACTCCAAAAGAATTTAAAGAGAAATACTCAAAAAATAAGAAAATAAAGTTTTATGATTTGATGCCTCAAAAAGAATTATTTAAGATTTATGAAAAATCTGATATCTTTGTTTATCCCGGTTATAGTGATAGTTTTGGATTTGCTCTTTTAGAAGTTATGGCATTTGGAATTCCAATTATTACAGCTAATGGTTTTGCGAGGGAAGAAATAGTTGAAAATGGAAAAACAGGTTATATTATCTATAATAAAGATAAAAAAATAATGATTGAAAAAATGATAAATAAAATATCTAAATTATTAAAAGATAAGAAACTATTAAAAAGTATGGGAAAAGAAGCTAGAAAAGAGATTGAAAAAGGAAAATTCTCAATAAAACAAAGAAATAAAAAGTTAGAAAAAATTTATAGAGAAGCATTAAAATGAAAATCAGTTTTATCACAACAGTCTATAATGAAGAAAAGAATATAGAAAAATTTCTTAATTCTATTATTAACCAATCAAAAAAACCAGACGAGATAATTATTGTAGATGGGGGGAGTAATGATAAAACTATTGATATTATTAAAAAAATTAAGAAAAAAACAAAAATTCCTTTTAAGTTGATTATTAAAAAAAGGGTAAATATTGCAGCAGGAAGGAATATTGCTATAGATCAAGCAAAAGGAGAAATAATTCTTGCGAGTGATGCAGGATGTATTGTTAATAAAGACTGGATAAAAGAAGCATTAAAATTCTTTCCTAAGGTAGATGTTGTTGCAGGGAACCATAAAGCAATTGTGAAAAATAATTTTGAATTTTTTCAAGGGATTCTGACTGTTAATAAAGTTGATAGGATAACTCGTATGTCTTCTAGAAATCTTGCTTTTAAAAAAGAATGTTGGAAAAAAGCAAAAGGATATCCTGAAGATTGTTTAACTGGAGAGGATACTCGGTTTAATATGAAAATGAAGGATGCAGGATGTAAGTTTAAAATAAACCAAAGAAAAGATGTTGCTTGGGAAATGCGACCAACCTTTAGATTATTTTTTAAACAATTTTATAAATATGGACAAGGAGATAAAATACAAGGGAACTTAAGAAAATTGAAAAAGAACCTCTTAATGATTTTAGCGTTCTGGATGTATCTTGTATTTTTAATTGGAAGTTTGTTTTTAAGCAAATATCTCTTTATAGGATTGATTTTACTTCCAATAATCTATTTATTTTTGAAAGCATTTAAGATTTTTATGAGAACAAAGAAATTTCTAAGTTTTATATATATCCCTGTTCTTGAATTAACAAAAAGAGTTGCATATATTCTTGGAGCTACTTTTGGTTGAATTTATGAATATAAGTCTTTTTAAATAAGAAATAATCATAAATTTTATGAAGATTTTGGTATTTCTTAAAAAATGGCCGGGGGGAGTAGGGGTTGTTGTTAAAAGTGTAAAAAGAGAACTAGAAAAAAGAGGTCATGAAGTTGTTTGTATCTCTAGGGAAGAGGATTTAAGATGTTTTTCGTCTATTAGAAATTTACTTTGGTTAAGAAAAAATTACGAAAAAATTATAAAAAAAGAAAGACCAGACATCATTTATACTCAAGATTGGTCAATGGCATTACCTCTTTTATTTCCTTTCTCAATATATAAAAAGAAGCATTTTTGTTGTTTTCATGGAAATCAGCTAGGAAAATCAAGAATTCTCCAAAAAATTGTTGGAAGGATTTTAGGAAAAAAATTAATTGTTGTAGGAGATTCGTTAAAAAAAAGATTTCCTTTGTCTTCTTTAGTTTATAATGGGGTTGATTTAAAAAAATTTAAGCCATTAAAGAAAAAAAGGAATTATTTGGGTTGGATCAAAAAAGATACAGAAATTTATAATCAAGAAGAAATTCAAAGATTAAGTGAAGAATTAGGAATTCCCTTGCTTATTGCTGAAAAAATTCCTTTTGAGAAAATGAATATTTTTTATAACAAATGTAAGATTTTCATTAGCCTTCCTCCTTCTTCTGCAGGGTTTAATTTATGTTGGTTGGAGGCTCTGGCCGCAGGAGTTCCATTAGTTATTGGTAATGATGAGGGAATAGGATATAAAATCCCTATAGAAAAAGTGACGGGTAAAAAAGAAATAAAGGCATTGATTAAAAAAAAGAATAATAAAAATTCAAGAGAATGGGTCGAGAAAGAAAGTTTTACTTGGGAAAAGAATGTAAGGAGGTTATTAAGATTATGGGGAAGAGGATTTTGAATATTGGTTGTGGAAATGACACTTATGGTACAGATTTTGTTGACTTATACCCTTCGAGAGAAGAAGTTAAGAGAGTGGATTTGGAAAAAGAAAAATTGCCTTTTAAAAAGAATAGTTTTGAAGAAATTTATGCGGAGTGTGTTTTTGAGCATTTAAAAAATCCCAGGGATTTTCTTAAGGATTGTAAAAGAGTTTTAAAAAAACAGGGAAAATTAATATTGATTACAGATAATGCTGCACACTATAAATACCATATTAGCCTTTTTAAAAAAGCATTTTATGCTCATAATGGAGGTTATGAAAAAAAAGGGAGAATTGGGGGAGGAACTGGGAAAGGGAGTGAAGATAAACATTATGCCTTATTTACTCCAAATCATTTAAAAAATTTCTTAGAAGATTTAGGTTTTTTTATTGGAGAGATTAAATATGAGTTTGGATACAATAGAAAAAATATTCATAAAATCATAGATTTGGTTGTCTCTTTTTTAAGTAAAAGACTTATCTTCCCTAGAATTAAAGTGGTAGCAATTAAAAAATGAAAAAATTTTACAAAGAAAATAATGATCTCATAAAACTAAAAAAATTTTTTGAAAACCTTAATCTCTTTGAAGTTGATTTATGGCCTATTATATCTCCTTATCTTTATACAGAGATAATTAAAAAGAAAAGAAGTTTTTTTTATAGACTTTCAAGAATTCTTAAGTTCATTTTTCTAAATGAAAGATTTATTTTAAGAGATCCAGAAAAAAATAAAATTTTAGCCTCATTTTTTCTTAGAAGGAAAGACCACCACCAACAATTTCTTGAAAATTTAAAATCATTTAAAAAGAAAGAAATAATGTTTCTTGAAGGAATTGTTCCTGAAAATAAAATAAAATACTTTTTAAAAAGATTTAATATAGAGTTTATTGATTTTAAGAAATCTATAAAGGTTAAAAGATACTTTGAAAAAAATTTTCCTTTGAAAAAAGATTTATTTTATTACTTTCTTTTGTTTAGAACGCTCTATGAAGGAAAAAAAATTAATAATTTTAATAAAATCATTAAAAAATATTCTCCAAAAGCATTAATTTCTTATAATAATGCTGGAAGTACAGAAGATAATGCCCTGACTTTATTAATGAAGAATAGAAAAAAGAAAACATTTAGTTTACAATCTTGGATGTTTAGGGAATATGAAAAATTAGACAATACTGATTGTATTTTCTATGATAACTATACTTCAGATTACATTCTTGTTTGGGGGAAAAATAGTGCAGATATATTAAAAAAACATTACCCAAAAAATAAAATTTTAATTGTGGGAAATTCTAAATTTGGAAGAATTAAAAAAGCGAAGGAAAAAAATCATATGAAAAAAGGGGTTGTTTTTTTAAGCAATAATGCTTATGAAAAAAGCAATTTAAACTTAATAAAAATCCTTAATGAAATATCAAAAAAAAGAAAAAATACAGTCTTTTATCTTAAGTTGCACCCAGATAATGATAGGAAAAAATACCTTAAGCTGATTTCAAAAAAGAATATAATCCTAACAGAAAAATTTGCGGATAATAATAACTTATTTGAAAAAAGTGATTTTATAATTGTTCATAATAGCACAATTAGCTCAGAAGTTTTGAGGCATCAAATCCCCCGCCTTAGATTTAAAGACAAACATCTCTTCGTAGATAGTGAAAATCCCCAAGATTTATTTGAAAATTTAGAGGAACTTGAAAAATTAATGGAGAAATTAAAAAATCCTAGAATATATAAAAAATACCTTCAAAAATATAAAAAGCTTTATTCAGATAATTTTTTTCAATCAAAATTATCCCCCGAAGATTATATAAAGAAAATAATAATAGATAGGATATAAAAATGGATAAAAAAATAATAGCAATATTGCCACTTAGAGCAAAAAGTCAGAGAGTAAAAAATAAAAATATTCTCCCTATTTGTGGGATTCCCCTCTATAAACATATTTTAGATAAAATAAATAGTATAGACAAGATAGACCAAATTGTTATAAGTACAGATATAGAAGAAGTTCTTAATCTCCAAATAGAGGGAGAAAGAATAAAAATTTTAAAGAGACCAAATGAACTTTCTGGAAATTGCAATATTAACTGGGTAATAGAAGATGTTCTTAAAAAAATTCCAGAAGGGGATATTTTTATTCAAGTTCATGCTACCAACCCCCTACTAAAAAAAGAAACCATTGAAAAGGCTTTAGAAACATTTGAAGATTCTTTGGGAAAAGATAGTTTGTTTTCAGTTAATAAGATACAAAAAAGATTTTGGAGTTCGGAAGCCAAGCCGATAAATCACAAATTAGGTGATCCTCCAACGACCCAAATACTTGAACCTTGGTTTGAAGAGAATTCTGCTATTTATATTTTTAAAAGAAAATCTTTTTCTGAAAATAATAATAGAATTGGGAAAAATCCTTTAATGTTTAAAATGAGTGAACTAGAATCATTAGATATTGATACTGAGGACCAATTTAAATTGATTAAAAAAATAATGGAGAGTTGAAAAAATGAAACTTCTTTGGCAACAGATACCCTCTACAACAATCTCTGAAATACTTTCTTCTTCTAGTTTTGATGGGGTTGTTTTAGATTTAGAACATGGTGTTTTTTCAGAAGAAAAAATATTTCAATGTATACAAATAATCACTTTAAAAAATAAAAAATGTTTTGTTCGAATTACCGGGCCAAATAAAACACAAATAAGGCATTATCTTGATGCAGGAGTATCTGGAATAATTTTTTCTGATGTGAGAAATGAAGAATATGCTAAAAAAATAATTGAAGAATGTTATTATCCTACTCAGGGAGGGAAAAGAGGATTAGGATTAGTGAGGTCAAATTTATGGGGAGATGAAAAATTAATAAAAGAAAAACCAATTCTCATAGCCCAAATAGAATCTCTTGAAGGAGTAAAAAATCTAGAAGTAATAAAAAATTTTAAATTTGATTTTTATTTAATTGGTCCCTATGACCTATCTTCTAGTTTAGGGATTCCGGGAGATTTTAATAATGAAAAATTTAAGAAATGTATGGAAAAAATAGAAGAAAATTTGAATAAAGTAGAAATGGGTTTTCATCTTGTTAAAAAGATTGATGAAGAATACCCTCAATTTAAAGATTATGGATTTTTGGCTTTCTCATTAGATACATTACTGATTAAAGAAGGCTTGAAAAAAATTTCTGATTTATTTAAAGAATAAATCCTTAAACTAAAAATATACATCAAATAAGGATAAATTTTAAATACTCCTTCTTTTTGAGGAATATTATGAAGGTAATGGTAACCGTAGATTTATTTGGAGTTTTAGATGATACTCCTAGAAAACTACTCTCAAATTTTGAAGTAGAATATAACAAAAAAAATAAAAAATATTCTTCTGAAGAACTAAAAGATAATTTAAAAAATTTTAATCCAGATATAATAATTGCTGGAACAGAAAAGTATAATGAAGAAGTTTTAAATTGTTGCCCTAATCTTAAAATGATTTCTAGAGTAGGGATTGGATTAGATTCAATAGATCTTAATGAATGCAAAAAGAGGGGGATTTTTGTTGCTAACACCCCTGATGCTCCTTCTAATGCAGTAGCAGATTTGATTGTTGGTCAAATAATTAATATGCTTAGAGAAATACAAAATGTTGATAGCTCTATTAGAAAGGGGGTTTGGGAAAGATATATAGGAAAAGAAATATGTGAGTGTAATATTGGAATAATTGGTTATGGAAGAATTGGTAGATTAGTTAAGAAAAGACTAGAGGCTTTTAATCCAAAAAAAATACTTATTAATGATATTGATGAGGATCAATTAAAAGAACTATCCCCAGAAGAAATTTGCACAAAAGATAAAATATATCAAAATAGTGATATAATTTCTATTCACATCCCTTATAACCCCCAGAACTACAATTTGATAGCAGAAAAAGAACTTGAAAAAATGAAACCAAATACACTACTACTTAATTTTTCTAGAGGAGGAATTATTAATGAAGAAGATCTTTTTAAATGGCTAGAGAAAAATGAGCATGCTAAATGTGCTATAGATGTTTTTATTGAAGAACCTTATTATGGAGAGCTGATAAAATTAAAAAATTCATTTTTAACGCCTCATTTAGGAAGTTGCTCAAAGAAAAGTAGAAATGATATGGAAGTTGGGGCGGTTAGAAATGTTCTTGAATTCTTAAAATGAAAAAGAAAAAAATAGTAGTATTTGGGGGCGCCGGTTTTTTAGGAAGATATTTGATAAAAGAGCTTTTGGGGAGAGGATATGAAACTGTTTGTTATGATTTAAAAAAATTAGAGAATCCGGGATCAAATAATTTTCTTTCTATTGTTGGGAGTATATTTGATAAGAAAAAAATAAATGAGATTTTGAAAGGGGTGGATTATGTATATCACCTTGCTGCATTACAAGATATTGATGATTGTTTAAAACACCCTATTGAGGCCATAAAAACAAATGTGTATGGTGCATCTACGGTACTTGATTGTTGTACTAAAAATAATGTTAAAAGATTTATCTTTTCAAGTAGTGTTTATGCGAATGGAGAAAAAGGGGGAATATATGGTGCAGGAAAAAAAGCAGTAGAGATTATTTTAAAAGAATACTCTAAAAACTATGGTATAAATTATACTATATTACAATATGGGACTCTTTATGGCCCAGGGTCTGAAATTAATAATAGCATACATAGATATCTAGACCAAGCAATTAAAAAAAGAAAGATTGTGTATAATGGTGATGGAGAAGAATTAAGAGAATATATCCATATTAAGGATGCATCAATACTTAGTGTCAAGGCTCTTGATAAAAAGAATATAAATAAAACATTAATTTTAACAGGGCCAAATCCTACAAAAATAAAAGATTTGTTTTTAATGATTGATGAAATTCTTGGAGGAATTAAAATAAATTACAAAAAAAAGACTACTCCTGGTAGAAAGATGGCACACTATAAATTCTCTCCCTACTCTTACCAAAAAACAATTCCTGAAAAAATAATAAATAATACCTACCGTGATTTGGGAAGTGGGTTAATAGAGGTTTGCGAATATATTTCTAGTTTACAAAATAAAAAAGAAATAAAAAAGATAAGAAAACATAGTTTTGATGATGAAAAAAAGAACATAGGAGTCGATTTTGATGGGGTAATCCATACTTGTGAAAAGGGATATTATGATGGAACTATTTATGGAAAGGTTATTCCTGGAACAAAAAAGGCCCTAAAAAAACTATCAGAGAAATATGATATAATTCTTTTTACTACAAAAGCTAGAGAAGATAGGCCTTTAATAAATGGAAAAACAGGAGAAGAATTGGTTTGGGAGTGGTTAGAAAAAAATAAATTATCAAAATATATAAAACAAGTTACTTCTGAAAAACCTAGGGCAGTAGCATATATAGATGATAAAGCAATAAAGTTTAGAGGATGGTACGAGGTTCTTAAGAGAATATTTTAAGATAATTTTATTTTCTATAAAACATTAATGCGAATAGGTAAAAATATCTACTTATTATTGTTGCTATTGCTGCACCTATTGTGGCCAGATTAAAACTATAATTTATTAGCCAAGAGATTAAGAAATAATTTAAGATTATATTTATCCCTAATGAAATTAAGATCAATATTGCGATTAGTTTTGTTTTTCCTTTTGAAATAAAATAAGAATCGTAAATGTTTGATATTGGAAGTGCAATAAGCAAGATAGATAATATTCTTAATAGGTTTATTGCAGGATAATATTCGCTTCCAAAAATTAATTTTATTACTGGGGATGAAAGAAAGATTGTAAAAATTGTCCCAAGGATTGCTAAAATAGCAACAATTCTTATTGATTTATTTAAGCCTCTTTCTAATCTTTTTCCCTTCAATGTACTAAAGATAGGAAGTAAAACAGCAGAAAACCCAACTAAGGGAATTAGAGCCCCGATTAAACTAAATGCTGCTTTATAATACCCGATATATTCTGCTAAAACAAATCTCCCTAAAATAACTATATCAACATATCCAAAAAATATTCCTGACAAAACTGTTGCTGATAAAGGAATAATAAATTTGTTTATGGATTTCTTTTCTTTTTTAGTTAATTTGGAATATTTCTCTTTTAAAAAAGATGTCTTTTTTATAAAAAACAAAGTAAAAGGTATTAAAACTAAGAAATATGTTAAGGACGAAGCTAAAATTATTGTGAATATACTCAACCCCTTTTCAAAAGAATATTTTAAAGTTAATAAAATTGCAATTGGAACTATAATTATTCTTAAAAATTGCAAAACAATTTCCTTATAAAAAACATACTTAAATTTATTAGTAGAGTAAAATATAAAATCAATAAATGTTAGGAATCCTATAAAGATTATGTAAAGAGATCCTGCTAACAAAGCTAAAAATATTGGTTTTTGATAATAAGTTTGAGAAATAAATTTAGATAAGGCCAAAATCAAAATAGCCGAGAAAATAATTAGTATTGATTTTAATTTAAATAAGTGTATAAAATATGCCTTTGTTTTTTTCAAATCTCTCTTTCTAATATTCTCTGGGAGATATCTCATTAAAGTTTTATTTATCCCAAGGTCAGAAAAACAACCTAATAGAAGAATAGTAGATAAGGCTAGACTATACAAACCAAAAAGTTCAGGCATTAATAATCTTGCAATAATAATTGTGAATATTAAAGATCCAATTTTCCCCACAGCATTTGTCATAAACTGATATGTTGAGTTTTTTACTGCTTGTCCTGTATAACCTTCAAATTTTCTTTTTCTAAACATATTAAAAATATTTGAGATGTCACTTTCTTCGGATTTTATTAGATTTTTTACTCCCATAATAGATTTTAGAAAGATGTCTTAAAAAAGCTTATGTAGTAACATTATTTTATTTATTTAATATAATTAATTTTATAAATATCCAAATTAGGAAATATATATGGCTTCAAAACAATGGGGAGAAAAAGTATGGGAAGAAAAAATAAAATACCAAGATGAAAAAGGTGTTATTTTTGGAACAAATTCCAGTATAAAACAAATTAATAAAAATACAAAAAGACATATCAGTATGTTAAAAGAACATTTTTTAACTTATATAAAAAAGAATGGAAAGATTTTAGATGCTGGAATTGGCCCAATGGCAAGATTTTCTATAGAATTTTCAAAATTAGGGTATAAGGTGACGGGAGTTGATATTTCTAAAACAACTCTAAAATATGCCAAAAAAAATATTGATAAAAAGAAGTTAGATGTAAAATTAATCCGGGACAACCTCCTTGAACTTAAAAATATAAAAAATAATGAATTTGATATGGTCTTCTGTATAGAAACGTTTGGACATATCCCTTCATACTTATCTTTAGAAGTTTTAAAGAATTTTAATAAAAAATTAAAAAAAGGAGCCTATTGTTTAATTGAATTTTGGATTGAAGAAGAAAAAGGGTTTAAAAAATTGTTGAAAGATTTTTTATATTGGTCTTTACATAATATAAAAAAGAAATTTAAAAAGACTTTCCATGTAAATTGTTCTTTTTACACTCATGAAGAAATTTTAGATATGGTGGAAAGAACAGGATTTAAGTTTATAAAAAAAGAGAAAAAATTATACCTCTTTAAAAAAATTAAATAATTTATCCCTCAATACTTTTTATCATATCTGTAAAGGCAGGACGTGTTATAAGAACTCCTGTGCTGATTCCAATAATTGTTGTTATTGCGAATCCCTTAAGAAGTCCTGCGCCTGCCCACATTAGTGGCAATAAAGCTACTAATGCTGTAAAATATGCTCCAAGGATAATTGCAAATGCTCTTTTTAATTTTTGTTTAATGCTCAGGATAGTGGTTTGTTTTGCTTCATCTAAAATAATTATCTGACTATCTATTCCAGTACCAATTGTTGCCAAGATTCCTGCTATACTTGGTAAATCTAAATTCCAGTTAATAAAAGAAGCTATTCCCAAAATGATAATAACTTCAGATAAGCTAGTTATAATTAAAGCCAAAGAAGACTTTACTCTTTTATATCTAAAAAATATTATAATAGATACAGCAAAAATAGCTGCAATCCCTGCTAATAAGATTGAGTTAATGAAATCTTTTCCTAAAATAGGAGAGATAGTATCTAGCTTCACGATTTCTAATTTATATGGAAGACTTCCTGTAATTAAAATTGTTTGTAACTTCTGCATTTCTTCTAAAGCATTATTATATGCTTCTTCTTGGTTCTGCCCTACACCTGAACCTGAAATGGCTATTTGACTTGTTTCTCTTCCTTTAAGATTTTCACTAATAAGTAAACTATCTAAAAGGCTGTCATCAATATAGAGGTCTAATTTTTCAGAGAGATAATTTCCTTGTTGTGTATTATTTACTTCTAACTTATCTGTAATTTCTGCATGCCTCTTTGCTGCTTCTTCACTTAAATAAATAGAAAATCTAAAATTACAATAATAATCTCCTTCTTGATTTTGTTGGCAAGACTCTATTAAGGCACAAGTAGCATCATTTCTACAGACAGAAGCAATATCTTTATTCCCTCCGATAAATACTGTTT
The DNA here is from genome assembly GCA_964648475.1 of Candidatus Woesearchaeota archaeon. GTDB lineage: Archaea > Nanobdellota > Nanobdellia > Pacearchaeales > GW2011-AR1 > WJLC01. The sequence continues at coordinate 38,016 of CAZYKW010000001.1, forward strand.
CATTTGCTATTTTAGCTTCAAATTTTCCTTGCTGAGCAATAAGTTCCTCTAAATCTTCTGGTGTTGCCCCTGCAATCTCTATTAACATATAGTTCTTTCCTCCAAGGTCCTTAACAGGCAAAACATTCATATCAACAATGCCATAAACATTTAATCTATTACTTACCACAGCAATTAAATCATTAAGCTCACTTGAACTAAGTTGTTTTTCTTTTGCTTGAATTAATGCCCTCGCACCTCCTGCTAAATCTAATCCTGTTTTTATTCTTGTATTTGAAATTTCTGATACAGTTATTTGAGGAAATTCATCAGAATAAGTAATAATTTCCCCTTGGTCTGTTTTAAAAATTGTCTTAACTTTTTCTCCAGTATACTTTTCTGCGAGGATGTTTGTAAAATCATCTAAATTATTTATAGAATTTCCATCGATGCTAGTAATAATTTGTCCTTGCCTTAATCCTTGCTCAAAAGCAGTTGAGTTTGATTCCACACTAGTAATCAAAACTCCTTTTTGTAAAAAAGTTGGAGGAAGTCCAAAAATAGAAATTAGAGAAAAGATTAAAATGATAATTAATATCCAAATTCTCCAAGTAAATTTAAATTTCATTTTTTGCCTCCTTTTTTTCCACATACCATTTTAAGATTCCAACATTTGTTATCCATGTATTAAGAATATCAAACCCTAATCCAATAACTAGAATAGTAAATATTTGTGTTAAAACTACTGAAAAAGATTTCACTATAAATAATGCGAAAGAGATTGCTAAAAGAGAAGTCAAGGTCATAGTTATTCCTGTTTTAAATGCTCCAGAAATTCTATTATTTAATGTGCCTTCTTTTCTTTTTAATATCCTGGTTGTTAACAAGATATCTGTATCTACTGAGTAACCAATTAGCATTAAAAAAGCAACAATTCCTGCAGTAGACATTTTCATTCCTAATAAATTGAATAATGCTAAAGTCATTATGATGTCTGCAAAAGCAGAAAGAATAACCGCAGAAGAAGGGACTAAAGTTCTAAAAATTATAAAGACAACCAATCCCATAAAAATAAATGCAAGAATTATTGCAATTATCAGCTGCTTATAAAAACTTTCACTGAGAGTACTTCCTGTAAATTCAAAGCTGCTATTTTCAGAATTCAATTCATATCCAAGATAATCCTCTAGAACTTGTTTTGCCGGCTCTCCTTCAGTTTTTGTCTCTATTATAACTGCTTTTTGCTCTCTTGTTACTAAATCATAAATGGATTTTATGTTAATCTCTTCTAATTTGTTGGACAAATCTTGGCCCAATTTATCCTTATCTATTTGCCCATAAAGAGTTATTGATGTACCTCCTGTCAGAGAAATATCTTTTTTCATGAAATCTCCAGTTTGAGAGTAAGTTATTCCTATTTGAACAAAAGATAAGATTAAAATTACTAAGGGGATTACTAAAAGTAGTTTATAATACCTATCGTGAAAATTCTTTTTTTCCATTTTCTATATAAAATGCGCGGGCCGGGATTCGAACCCGGGTCATCTGCTCTCTTCGTAAAATGAATATGAATAAATTTTACCTGGAAGGCAGAGATTCTGCCGCTGAACTACCCACGCATATAATATTTAGTGAAATATTGTTTAATAAAGTTTACTATGCACCTGGAAGGATTTGAACCTTCGACTTCTTCCTTAGGAGGGAAGCGCTCTAATCCAGGCTGAGCTACAGGTGCTTGATAAAAAATGTGGAAGAAAGGATTTGAGTGAAAACAACCAAGGTTTTTTCTATTTTCCTTTTTGTTTAAACTGATTTACAATCCTTTCTAAATGCGGAAGAAAGGATTCGAACCTTCGCAGGCACTAAGCCACAAGAGCCTTAATCTTGCCCGTTTGACCACTCCGGCACTTCCGCATTA
>CAZYKW010000002.1:0-1428 GCA_964648475.1 Candidatus Woesearchaeota archaeon
AATCATTGTTTTTTTGTTGAGCATGGTAAAAAATGAATAAATTAAAAAAATGTCCTTTTTGTAAGAAATATACTCTAAATAATGCCTGCCCTGAATGTAAAAAACCAACAAAAGATGCTCATTATAAATATATAAAAATAAAATCTCCTCCTAATAAAGCGTAGCTTGTGTTTCACTCAATAAAGCTTTTCCATAAACTCCATCATACCCTGGCTTTACTCTTATATTTCCCCCTCTATTTTTAAGAATTAATCCAATTAACTTAGCATTTACATTTTTTTCAATAAATTTTTCTCTTGAAACATTTAACAAAATTTCAAATTCATTTTTAAATAAATCAATCAAAGAATTGTAAACCGCCCATACCTTTTTACTCTGCATTCCCACCCCAAATGAAAGAGAAATAATTTCATGTAAAGGAAGCAAAGTATAGTATTTTTTTGTCTCTGGTTCTTCACCATTAGATAATTTCTCAACCCTATAATCCACTCCTAAAGTCAAAGATCTTCCACATATAGGACAGACTCCATTAAGTTGTTTTGTTTTTTCTGGACTACAAGAAAAATTGCATAATCTATGTCCATCATAATGATACTTGCCATAAGCGGGATCAGTTTCTATAGTAGCAATAAAAGAATTGTTTCTAATTTGTTCAAGAATCTCCCCATAAGAATCCGCTTTTTTAAAAATAGTTGCCTCTCTTCCTAATCTATAAGGCCAAAAACTATGAGCATCTGAAAAACTGACTATAGATTTGTCCCTTAATTCCTTAATCTTGATATTCATATCAGGATCAGAAGATATTCCTGTTTCTATTGCATGTATATGCTTCACCTGAGTTCCAAAAGCCTCTTTTAAAGAATCAAAACCAGACATGCTTCCAAAAACCCCAAAATATGGAGTCCATATATGAGCAGGAATTACTTCTATATCCTCTGAAATTTCTATCATATCCTTGACAAACTGTTCACAAGATATTTTAAAAATAGGACGCCCATCATAATCTCTTCTTCCTTTCTTATCTAAATAAGAATGAATCTTTTCAGCTATTTCAACACTAGGAACTAGAACAACTAGATGAACTTTTCTTCCTCTCTCTTGAGTATAAATTAAAGAAATCTCTCCTGTAATTATAAAAGGAAAATCATCATAGTAATATAATCCTTTTTTTTCAATAAGTTTTTCTTTAATCTCTTTAAACCAAATAGGATGAGTAAAATCTCCTGTGCCAAGCAAATGAAGTCCTTTTATTCTTGCCCATTTAACGAGATTTTCAAAAGTAATAGCCTTACTGCAAGCTCTTGAAAACCTAGAATGTATATGTAAATCTGAAATCATCCAATTCTCATCCATTAAGAAATTAATAAAGTAAGCTTTAAAAACTTAATAGCAAAAGAATTAATATGAAAGAGAAAACATTGGTTCTAA
>CAZYKW010000002.1:1438-7243 GCA_964648475.1 Candidatus Woesearchaeota archaeon
ATTAAACCAGACGCAATGGTAAAAAGATTAGCAGGAAATATAATCTCTGATTTATATAACATTGGATTAAAAATGGTTGGTTTAAAACTTGTAAATGTTCAAAGGGAATTAGCAGAACAGCACTATTCAGAACATAAAGAAAAACCCTTTTTTGAAGATTTAATAAAACACATAACAGGGGAATTACATAATAATGAAAATGTAATAGCAATTGTATATGAAGGAGATAATGCAATTCAAAAAGTTCGTGAAGCAGTGGGTGCGACAAATCCAGATGAAGCACCCCCAGAAAGTATAAGAGGAAAATACGGAAAAATCCACACAAAAACAGCATGCCATGAAACAGTAATTCATGCTTCAGATATTCGAGAAAACGCAGAAAGAGAAATCAAACTCTGGTTTGATGAATCAGAAATAGTTAATTAATTCTCTAAAAATTTATATATTTTAACCCCTTCTGAAAATAATGGATGAAATCAAAATCCAGGATCTAATCAACGGGTTTGATCTAAAAAATGATTTAACTAAAAATCCCAACATCTGGGTTGGACATGCTAAAATAGGTTATAGAAATCACCCAAAAATATATGAAGTTAAAAAAATGTTTCTAGAACTATTTGAAGAGTATGTTGAAGAGGGGGAACCAACTCCAAAACACATTCTAGAAATTCTAAAACAATGGGAAGATTATCATCCTTACCAAAAAGTAAGGGAAATTGACCAACCAATGTTTATATCTAAAAACAAGAATAAAATATACATTGTAGTTATATGGCCTTGGCAAATTAAAGAAGGTGTTGCAAGTATTATGTTATATAAAGGAGAACTTGGCACAGAATCTATATCTCATCAACAACCCCGCCATTTGTAACAAAGAAAATAGCTTCATTGTCTGGTAGATTAGGCGAGTCAACCATCTTAGCCACTCTAGAACCTTTTTTTCCCCTTCTTAAGTATAATCTATATGTAGATGCATGTCCTACTATATTCCCTCCTATAGCAGTAGTAGGGTCTCCAAATAATTGAGCAGGATTAGCCATAACTTGATTAGTAACATATACAGCTAAATTATGGGTCTCTGCTAATTTCATAATATCATGCATATATCTGTTTAATTTCTGTTGTCTATCTGCAAGTTGCCCTCTTCCAGCAAATTCAGCCCTAAAATGAGCAGTTAAAGAATCCACAATAAGAAGTTTTATTGGTTCCCCATTCTTAACCATCTCACTAATTTTTTCTAAAAGAAGCATCTGGTGGTCTGAATTAAAAGCCCTAGCAACAAAAATATTTTTTAAAACTTTTTCAGGATTAGCTCCTAATTCCTCTGCAATCTGCTTAATTCTTGAAGGCCTAAAAGTTCCCTCTGTATCAATAAAAACACTCTTTCCCCCAGCCCCGCCCTGTTCTTTTGGCAATTGAACATTAACAGCTAGGGTTAATCCTAGCTGAGTTTTTCCTGAGCCATAAGCTCCAAAAGCTTCGGTTATAGCTTTACTTTCAACCCCTTTTCCACCCAGAAGTTCATTAAGATTTTGACTTCCTGTAGTAATATGACATACATTAGCTCTTCTTTGAGCATATTCTATTCCATCCTGAAATCCTAAATCTAAAAGTTTTCTTGCTGCCTGAATAGCTTTTCTTGCAACAGCAGCGCCTACACCAGCAGTGTCAGATAAAGTAGCAGGAGACATAACCGCAAGAGTCATTAAATCATAAACTCCTGCAGATTCTAATTTAGCGGCAACTGCAGGCCCAATACCAGGCAAATCAGTTAAATCAGGTTCCTTATCAGAAGATATTTCTTTTTCTTCTTTCTTATTCATAACGTATAAAAAAATTTTTTTGTTTATAAATATTGTTTGTCTGTTAGACATATATTAGAATATACTAGAAATTTTTGACACAAATAAGAATAAATCCAGTAAGATGAAAATCACAAAAATATTAGTTTCTGATACTCCTCCTGTTCTGATTCTTCCTCTAGATACTTTTTTATAGGGATAAAAAGGTTTTATTCCTTCTATAGTAAAACTATCTGCAATCAGGTGTGAACAATAACCAAGAAAAAAAGCAAGAGCAAGAAAAGGGACAAATAAAACAAAAGCAAATGTAATTAAAATAAGAAAAGTAAAACTATGAACAAAACCCCTATGTTTTGCAATCCATTGAAAAGGCCTCATAAAAAAGTGGTGCCCTATTTTTGAATGCTTGCTGTCTATATCCGGAATATATGTTGCTAATAAAGCAACAACCAAAAATAAAAGAGGGAGATTAACAAAAGGTACAAATAACAAAGCAATAAAGAGTGTAATCGCTAAATGAGTTTTAATTAACATAAAAATAACATAGAAAAAATAATTTTAAAACTTACTTGTTTTTAGATTCAAGTTTATTTATCAAACCATCTAAATCAACACTTGTTACTCTACTAATAATAAACTCGGGATTATTAAAGAATTTATTCATCCTAATATTTCCAGAAAAAACCATCTCCTTCCCAAGCAAGTCTTCTTTTTGATGGGACAATTTTTCAGAATCTTCTAATTCAGTCAAGCCCAAATCAGGAAGAACATCATTAAATAAAACACTCCTTATACTTTCTGTTCCATCATCTATTACAATATTAATAAGAGCCCTTTTCTCAGCAGGAACATTTCCATGTTCATTGCATTTAAATTTATTTCCTTCAGGAATAACTTTTTTCTTGCACTCAGGACAAACATTAAAAAATCTTGGATCAAATGCCTGAACAATAAAAGCCCTTACACTTACATTATCTCCTGTTTTAAATTCCATAATCGATTTTTCTTTTACAATTCTCTCTGTTTTAAGTTTATCAAATTCTTCGTCACTCAATTTTAATTCAGAAAAACTTCCCAAATGAATCTCATTATCTCTCATGCTTCCACCACTTATTTCAACCACACTCCCTTCTTTCACTTTTCCATTTTCAATTAGTTCAATATGATTAGTATCCCATAATACAATCTTAATATTAGAAGTATCATCCGCAATAATAAAATTAGCTACCTTGTTTGTTTTCCCCTGTCTCTCAAAAGTTCTTACTGGAAACAAATTAATAACCTTTCCAACAACATTAACCTTTCTCATTCCAGGAAGAAGCTCATCTATCTTAAATTTCTCATCTTCTAAAGATATCCCAAGTTCAGAACAGACAATTTGTGCTGCACCTTCTTTACTTATTAAACCAGAAAGTTTAGCAATCTTAGCCTGGACCTTTCTCTCTATCTCTTCTTCAGACAATCCAGAAGAGGACGCAATTCTCTTAATAACTTTATTATAATTTCCTTCCACCATTCTCACAAAAAAACAAACACTATTTTTAAGGATTATTATAATGAAACCTTAACAAAAAACCTTATAAACGAAAATCCCCAAGTCTTTACAAATGGGAATTGCACTTATTAAAATGAAAATAATGCCTACATCTCCAGAAGTGGATTTAGAGGAATTAAAAGAGAGAATAAAGGAAGTCATTGAAAAAAATCTAGGAAAACCAACTGATTTTAGTGAAGAACCAATTGCTTTTGGTTTAAAAGCAATAATAGTAGGTTTTGAATTGAATGAAAGTATCGAGCTTGACTCAATTGAAGAAAATTTAAAAGAAGTTGAAAATGTTAATTCTGTTCAAGTAATTGATATGAGAAGAGCTTTTGGATAACAAAAGTTATTTAAAATTAATAAGGAGTTCTTGGAAATGAAACTGAAATATCTCTATCACCAAGTATTACAAGAAGGACCAACAAAACCCCTATTGCTGATACTCCGAAATCAGCAATCTCATTTTGATACAATCCAAAAAAACTTATCCCCCCATATACAACAAGAATAAGCGCAAATATGATATACCAAATTTTTGTTCTATATTTAGGCCTGCCAGTTTCATAAACCCCAACTTGCTCTTTGGGGGCAAAAATAAATAATAATAATCCGGCAATACCTATTATTACTGGAACTCCTGCAAGCTCAATTAAAAAACCAGAAAGAGGAGCAACAAGCAAAAATCCAATTATCATTAAAAAAAATTTCTGATAACCTTTTAATCGTCTTGGGTATGATACCATTTTCTCTTTTAATAATCTATTATAAACAACTTCGTTTATAAAGTTTTTTACAGATAAAAATATAAATCAAAAAAACCAATTATATTTATGATTGCAAAAAAAGAATTAGAACAAGTAAGAAAACAACTCTTAAAACAAGTTGATTTAACTTTTCCAAATGATAAAAAAGAATTTGCAAAAAAACAGATTATAAATATGAATGATTCTCAATTAATTGACTTTCTTCAAAAAAACAGGTTATTAAAAGTTCCAGAACAATCTTCTGCTCCACCAGAACAGCAAATGCAAGCAAAGCAGTGTGTATTTTGTTCAATTGTAAGAAACGAGATTGATTCTTATAAAATAGATGAAAACAAAGATAACATAGCAGTTTTAGAAATTAATCCAGTATCAAAAGGCCATGTCTTAATAATTCCAAAACAACATATAGAATCATCTGGAAAACTTCCTCAAAGCACTTTTTCTTTAGCTAAAAAAATAGCTAAAAAAATTAAATCAAAATTAAAACCAAAAGAAGTTCAAATAAATGCTTCCAATCTCTTTGGACACGAAGTAGTAAATGTTTTTCCTATATATAACAATGAATCCTTAAAATCTCAAAGATATCAAGAGAATAAGAAAGTTCTTGAAAAATTAAAAAAGAAGCTTGAAAAAAAAGCAACTAAAAAGAAACCAAAAAAAATAATTAAAAAAACTCAGAAACCAGAAAAAACAAAAGGCAAAATACGAATCCCAAAAAGAATTCCATAAACAAAAATAATAAAACTAATTAAAAAAACAGGAACAAAAACAATTCCTTGTCTGATTTTAATCTTTTTATATCTCTTTCTTATATCTTTAATCTGTTTCATATTCAATCCTTCCCAATTAGGTTGTATATATCTTCTTCCAATCTTTACTTTTGAATAAATCCAATCTCCTTCTCTCAAATCTTTTGTCTTTATTCTTTTAATCATCGCAGCTTCGTCTATTGCTTTAGCATATATAAAAAAATAAGGAAAAATAAAAATCAATGCTCCAAGGAAAAATAAAAAAGAAAAGTAAAAGCCAAGCAACATTAAACACAATCCAAAAAACATAACAAGAAAAATAAGATTTCTCTTTTTATTAAAAAGCTGTTTAAACTTTCTTTTAAATAACTTAATATTTTTAAACATTAAAAAAAGACTCCAAACTATCCCATAAATTACTCCTACAATAAAGAATAATAATAGAAATGCAAAAAAATACATAAGATTAATGTGAAAATCAATAGAAAGAGGGAGAATTGTCCCTAAAGCAATCATTAACTTCGCATCTCCTCCAGCAAATACTCTTGAATAGTAAAATATATTACCTAAAACAAAAAACACACCTAACCCTATTAATCCTTGATAAAAAAAATTAAATCCTGTTTCAGAAAATAAAGAAAAGAAAAATCTAAACCCCAAAGCAAAAATTATCAGAGAAAAATTAAGCCAATTATCTACTTCTTTTTTTCTTAAATCCTGAATAGTTGCAGCTATAATCCAAATCAAACCCAATACAATCAAAAAAATTGTTTCAAACATAAAATCAATAAATAAACTTTATTTAAAAAATCATTGCTAAAGGTCATCAGTCGAGGTGTTTTAGAATGACTGCTTCAGTGTTTAGGGAAAGATGGACTGTTTCAAGAAAACGCTGTTTTCTTACCATTTTAAAAATTATTACTAATTGTCATCAGTCGAGGTGTTTTAGA
>CAZYKW010000002.1:7343-16783 GCA_964648475.1 Candidatus Woesearchaeota archaeon
AGTCGAGGTGTTTTAGAATGACTGCTTCAGTGTTTAGGGAAAGATGGATTGTTTCAAGAAAACGCTATTTTCTTACCATTTTAAAAATTATTACTAATTGTCATCAGTCGAGGTGTTTTAGAATGACTGCTTCAGTGTTTAGGGAAAGATGGATTGTTTCGAGAAAACGCTGTTTTCTTACCATTTAATCTTATTTTTTATCCTTTTTAGAAAATTTCATACTCCTTTTTCCCCCACCTTTTCTATAAGGATGTTTCTTTTTTTCTCTACGTTTATCCTTAGCTTTATTACGTCTTTCTACATCTCCTCTTACCATTTCAAGAATTATTTAAGATTTAAATTATCAATACAGCACTTTTGATTTACTAAATCACTTGCATAAGCACTAACATCATTTACACATGTCCCTGTATCAGGAATTTTATTTCCTTTAAAACTATCTCCCTTAGACACAATCTCTATTTCTTCACAAAGTTTTTTAGAACAATCAATATTACACTCTTCTATTCCATAATCTTCAAGTTCATCAGCAATTGAAAAAAGATGGCAAGTAGTTTCAACCTTATTTCCATTTGAGTCAATTAACTCTCTTGTCTGAATGCAAAAGTCATACTTCTCTCCATTAAGACAAGCAAGATTACAACCCTGCACTACATCATTAACATTTTCTTTAGATAAAAAAGGAAGTAACTTATCCCATCCTAAAGAAAATCCAAGTATTAAAATAACAAGTATGAAAATTCCAAGAATTATCAAAACAATTGCGTTAGTACTTAGTCCTTGACCTCTTTTATCCATATTTAATTTAAAGATTTTTTATTTATAAACATTTCTTTTTAAGTAATACCTAACTTCAAAAAAAGTCCTCATAGATCCCAACCTAAGAAAACCAGTAGAATGTTTTATTACCTCATAGAGATGTTCATCATCCCCCTCTGTTCTTGTCTCCACTTCATCTTTACCATAATAAGAATATTTTTCCATTTCAGCACCAATCTTAGATATCTTACTCAAATAATCAAAATTATTATCTGTATCCATTTCTGCCATATAAAAACTAAGAAGAGCAGTAAAACAAACTACAACAACCCCAATTACAAGAATCATTATTGTTATATCTGCCTTTTTATTCATGAACAATAAAACCTCCCATAAGGTCTTCCTCTTCTTTTAACTTTTCTGGTTCCTTTAACCAATTTTCAATAAAAATTTGTTCATCTGAAGAAATAATACCCTCTGATTTTTCAAAAGCTATTTGTGTTTTTATTTTCAATTGACTATCAACCTCAACTTTTATCTCTCCACTTGAAAGACTATATGTTCTGAAAGTTCCCATTGCATTAGCAGCATAAATAAAAATAGCTAAAACAACCATAACTATAATTGTTGCCACCACCCAAGTTATTCCTTCACTTATTCCTGCTTTTTTATTCATCTTTTTATTTAACATTTTTTTCTGTTTTTCTTATCCCTACAAAAACTTCTATTAAAAGAGGTTTATTCCTATATAAAGAATAAAATCTTTTATTAACACATTTTGAAAAAATTTCATATTCTTCTTCTCCTTTTAATAAACAATTTTCTTTCCAAGTTTTTTCTCCCTTAGAAATACTTCCTAAAGAAACCAGACTAATATCATAAAAGCCAACTTCAAGATAATATTGTTCCCTTTTACCCCAATCATATTCCTCTTCAACATTAAAAGTAATATTACATGTGTTTAAAAAATCATTTTCAAATTCTTTAGATAACTTTCCATTTGATTCATTAAATACTTCAGGTCTTAACTCTCCTTCATAAGAAATACAATCTGCAACTTTATTAACAAGAATATTTGCTTCTAATTCTCTTATGTCATAAGGATGATTATAATATAAACTAACCATTCCATAAATTCCTACAGCAACAATTATTAAAATCATGAACCAGTAAATAGAAAGATATTTTTCCGCTCCTTTTTTATTTGACATCTTAAAAAATAAAATAAATTCCTCCCATTTCCTCATTAACATAATAATTAATATTATTTAAATCAATATCATTAAAAAAAGAATAAGAATATCCCAACCTATCTCCCCCTTTTAATTTAACTGTGACGATATTATCCTTGAAATTAAGTATAGTGCTCTTAAATTTATCTACATCCTTATAATAGCTCTCATCAAAATTACTTTTTATTTTTTCTATGCCTTTCTCAAAGTCAACAAAAATAGTCATTCCAGGTTTAGCAGAATCAAAAACCAATGCTATTTGTTTTGCATATGATTGTTCTAAAAGAATCACTCCTCCCCCTTGCCTAGCAATAAAAAAGATAAGCAAAGACAGAAAAATAAGATTAAGTATAATAAAAATCACATTCTCTACTAAAATGGCTGCTTTTTTGTTTTTCATATTAAGATAAAGTAACTATATGGTCGCATTCAATTGTATTAAATGCCTTTGAATCTTTTTCTATTATTATAGGCCTTAAATATTCTAATCCGCTAAATGCTACAGATGTAATCCCTCCAAAAACAGCCCCTCCTGCAGCAGCTATAAGAATAGCTTTAGAAGAAGTAAGAATAGCTCCAACAGCAGCTATAACAATTGGGCTAGCACTTCCAGCACTAGCAACTATGGCTACTACCCCTGCTGCAACAGCTGCGGTAGCTATAGCGCCAGTTACAACCCATCCAAGAGTGCTAACATCATTAGTCATACCCATTATAATCAAATGAGCCCGGTCCAAATTAATATCCATAAATTCAAAACTATCTACATTTTCTGGTTCTGGTTCAAATAATTCAAGTATTTGATTGCTATCTGAAAAATTAAGGCCATATAAATACTCATCATATTCTATATCTTTTCCTGGAACTTTATTAGCAACTATATAATCATATAACTTTTTTTGAGAAAAAGTATCGCTTCCATCAAATATCTCTTTTACACTAGAATCAAAGTAAATCTGATTACAAATTGAACAATAAAAATCAGGAACTTTCTCACTTCCCGCATAATTAATTGTTCCTTCTCCAAACATCCACCAACAATCAGCCATTTTATCTGCTATTACCTTATATACCTCCTCTTTCTCTTCAACAACGATTATTTCATCTGGGTTATCTATTTTATCACATTTATTTGTTTTTGATATGCAAATATATTCAGTGTGGCAGTCTAAAGAAACACCTGCAGGAAACAGTGACTTCCCTTTTAAAATAACAGAATTATGGCATATTTCTTTTACAGTTGTTTCTGGAACATTTAATCTAAAAATTAAAAATAAAATAATTATAAAACTGATTATTAAAATAGTTAAAATTACAATCTGCCTTGTAGTTAGTGCTGCTTGTTTTCTTTTTAGCATTATATTACCCCCATTTTATTAAGCAAAAAATACACCCCTGTAACTGCTACCATAAAAAAGAAAGCCCATATTATATATTTTATTAATTGGTCTAATTCCATTTATCTTATCTCTATTTTATTTTGTATTTTTGATATAGTTATGCTAGTTACATTTGATGGCCCAATATATACTTCTAATTGCTCTTCATAATCTATTAATTCAGGTAAAATAAGACAAGCGCCAGAATCATGACAATAAGTGGACTGCCTATCCCATATGTCCCAAACATTTTCACAGATACATAAACAATTTTGCTTTTCACATTTAGCAGGCCTTACTAAATCTCCTGTAAAACTAAATAAATACCATCCACTCGGACTCCATAACAAAAAATCATTACTATCCCCTTCTTTTAAACTATCTATTGAGGCTTTTATAGTATCTGTTCCTGAATAAAGAATAGCTTCAGCTTTTTCCTGATTTTCACTTCTTATTCTTGAAAAGTATAGTGAAGTCAAAAGATAAATAAGAAAACCCAAAACTATCAAAGCAATTACTATTTTCACAGTTGTTTCAGCTAACAAAAAACCCCTTTTATTTTTTCTAATCATATCAATAACCTCAAAAAAACTTCAGCTGATTCTGAGCCTGGAAGATTTTTAAAAAAACTTAAAATTTTATCCTTAAATATCAAACCCAATCCAACAAGAACAGCAACAACTACAAAAATTCCTATAATGATTTTAATTAATTGGCTCATTGTTATCTCTGACATTTTATCTCCCAACAAATAACGATTTTATTTTATCAATTAAATTAGCCCCTTGTTCTCTAAGTAAAAAAGCTGCTATAGCAAGTATAACTAAAACACCAATAGCAATAAGTATCCAAGGAAGATACTCTGAAACAATCCCCTTTTTCATAAAATAAAAAATCAAAAATACATTATAAATTTAACTATGTTCCTAAATTGGCTAAGACTATGGTGCTTATAATAAATAATACAAATGTAGCTAAAAGTGCAACAATAAAATAAATCAAAACACCTCTTTTAAGATTCTTGCCAGTCTTATTCATCTTCTCTAATTTATCTTCTCCAGAATCAATAGACACTAGAGCTCCTGTTAAAATAAATATAACCTCAATTAGGTAAATACCCACTGCAATCTGCAAATAATAAGGGGGGATCACATTAACAACATTAAAAATATCTAAAAATCCTTCAAGCCCTCCTAATTGACTCACTCCTTCTCCCCCCATACCCTGAAGAATAACTAACTTATTTAAAATACTAGTAATCATTGCAGACAACCCAACAACAATACCCAAAAGCAAAGGAGCTAGAAAAGTCATATTACTTTTCATTTCTGAAATAACTTCAGCAAGCAAATCCTTTAATCTATTTGTAATTTTTCGAATATTCTTAACATACTGAGAAATACTCATTAAACTTATTGCAGCAATATTTAATCCTTTTTTTACACTCTCAATTAAAATCTTCATACTAGTTGCAATTAAATCAGAAGGATAAAAAATAATAGCTCCTCTTCTAGAATCAAATATTGCACTCTCTACACTCATTCCCATTTGTTGAATATTATAATTAATTCTCTTGAAAAAGTCCTCTGTCCTTAATCCTCTAGACGCTTCTGCAACTTTAGCAAAAACAAGTTCAGGAGGCATCCCATTTCCTAATCTATTTCCAAGTTGAAATAAAGAATTATTAAATTCTCTTTCAAGTTCTCGGGTTTTTTCCCTCTCAACAATAAGCTCGCTTGTTTTTTGTTTATATGCTATTATAAAAAACAAAGCAATACCTAAAGGAATAAATAATCCGAAAAATAAAGCCCCAACACCAAAAGGTCCTACAAATCCCTCTCCAACAGTTTTAAAATCAAATATAGGGGAATCTCCAAAAAAACCTAAACCAATCTCAGCAAAAGTATAATCATTCTGTAATCCCAATAATCCAGGAAGAGGGGTATACTGAAATATCAAAGGCAGAAAGCCTATTAAAAAGAAAGGAAGGCAGATTAAAAAGGCCTTGAAATATGGTTTTTTACTTTTATATTTTGAATAAAGAGGATTTTTCTCCAAAAGTCCACTCTCCCCATATCCTCCAGGCCTAAGTAAAAGAATATTATTTAACATAAAAAAAGCAATAAAAGGGATAAGAAGATTATATAAAATAAAGATATGACTTGATTTAAGCATCCCTCCAAGCATTGCAGAAGCCAAAGGCAAAAGTGCTATTCCTAAAACAGGCAAAACCACTGCAAGCATATAAACTGAATTTAAAGGACTTCTAACACTATGAGTAAACTTCAACATCTTATCATAAACCCCATCAAGAATAACTTGAAGAGATTTCTCAAGTGTCTGTATTCTTCTTGCATTATCTGGTTCAAATAAACTGCTTTCAATTAAGTGAAAACTCTCAATAAATTCAGGAGAGTAATCCCTCCAACATTCCAAATAACTATCCAAAGATTCTTTAATTGTTGAAAATTTTCCTATTTGCAGATCATAAAATACTTTCCTAAAATCAAGGGAAAGAGGATACTGGAGATTTTCTGAAGCAAAGGCAACTGCTTTTTCAAGATTAGAAGTATGCCTCATATAAACAACCATATACAAAATAGCAGGAACCATCTGGCTGCTTGCTTTAAGCCTCCACTGATTAGATAATCTCTTTGGATAAGAATTAAAATAATAAAATAAAAACATAGATAAAAGAAGCATTAAAACAAAAAATAAAATTGGAAAATCAGCAAGGTCCCCGCTAATTAAAGGAATTGCAATAGAAATTAATAAACCAATTAAAAAAACACTTAAAAAAGCCATGACACTCAAAGTCAAAGCTTGCCAAGGTTCAACATCTAAATGAGCAACCTGTAACTGCTTCTTAACTTTTTCTTCCTCTTTTTTAGATATTTTTAATTTAATCACACTTCCAAGAGTTTTGCACCACTTTTCATATCTAGAAAGATTAGGAGCCATCTCTTGTTTAAACATCAAATAAGACTTACTATAAGACTCTCCGCCAAACTTTGACGAAGAAGAACCCATCTTTTTTTCAATCATTCTTCCATACTTTTTTAAAATATCTTCTGTGCTCACCATCTTTTACTCAAAAAAAGTAATGAAAATTAATTAATAAACCTTATGAGTTAAATCTTTTTTTCCCTTAATTTGGCTTTCCTTGTGAAAGACGAATTCTTTTCTCTAGAATTTCTTTTCCTTTAATTTGGCTTTCCTTGTGAAAGACGAATTCTTTTCTCTAGAATTTCTTTTCCTTTATTTTTTTATTTAACCATTTCTGCCACAGAGGAAAAACCTTCTCTGATAAGGGCAAACCAATTTCTTGGATAACTTCACTAGATATCTCATGAAAAGCGTGATTTGAAAGAGCATTAAAAGGAGCCTCTAAAATTTTTTCATTTCCTATTTTCTCAGCAACACTAACAATCTCTTTTTTCATTTTTGCCCTAAGTAAAATATTATCATAAACAGCGTCCCAATTTCCTGCCCAACCTTTAACATTAGCTGCAACATTTTTAATAACCTCACTATCTCCATTAATTAAATCCTCGGTAGGTTCCAACTCATCCTTCTCAACATTATATCTCATTAAATCAACAAACCCTTGTTCACTTAGAGGGTCGTTCTTCCAGTGTTTTCTTACTTCCGACATCTGAATAGTTCTCTTCCACGAGTGCAAACCATCAGGAGATTTCACAGGATTACATACAGTAATAACATCAGTAGCTTTAAAACTAGTAGACGGAACCCCCAAATCATTTACTACTCTATCAAAAACAGCATAAGGAGATGCCCCATGAATTGTTCCTGCCACAACATTTGCAAGAGCTCCAACCCTCATCGCTTCATAAAGTGCTTTAGCCTCCACGCTTCTAACCTCTCCAATTATAAGACTAGAATCCCCTAATCTAAGACTTGTTCTAATACCATCATCAGCTGAAACTTCTGTTCCTGTTTTTAATAAAGCTGACCTAACTTTCATTCTTAAAATATCATAATTTAAATCTCTTAAAGATTCAACTGGAAGCTCTAAAGAATCTTCTATAACAATTATCCTATATTTAGGGATAATTTCTAACATAAGACTTCCCAATAAAGAAGTTTTTCCTGAAGACCTTGTTCCTGCAACCAACATAGTCCTGCTTCCATCAATTAAAAAACTAAGAAGCCCAGCAGCAAAAGGATTAAGCATTTTGACTTTAATAAAAAGAGGAAGAGTCCACGGACTCTCTCTATGTCTTCTAATAGCATATGCCAATCCATCAGGAGATAAAGGTTGTTGAATAATTGCAATTCTTGCTCTTATATTTCCAATACCAAGTTGAGTGTCTAAAATAGGATTAGCTTCATCAAGAGGCCTTCCAGAAGTCAGCCTAAATTTAGCAGCCCAAGAATTAACGTCCTCTTGGCTGGGAAGAATATTTGTAACACACTCTTCAAAATCTTGGTGTCTTAAATAAATATTCGTTTTAGGTATAGGTGCATTTAACATAATATCTTGAAGTTTCTTATCTTGCAATAAAACCTCTAAGAGTCCAAAACCAATAGTATGCCTTACTAAAATTGTTGCCAATTTATTCAAATCCTTATAAGCAAGATTCATTCCCTTGCTATTTGCCAAATCTTGAAGCAAATCTTTAGCAATATTTAGAAAAACCTGCCTAATTCTTTGTGTATCTGTAAACTCTTCAGCTTTTGGTTGGTGCTCAATTAAAACATTCCTAGCAAGATTCAAAAGCATGTTGTGTTCTTCACTCAATGAATTTTCTGGAGGAGATAAATGGTATATGAACTTAGGCTCATCTTTCTTTCTCAAAATAGTAATTAAAGATTCGTCATAAGTTCCTTCTCCAACAACATACTGATCCATAATCTCTGCATCATCAGGAAGATCTAAAACAAGCCGAGTAAAAGTAAAATTAGGAATAACATCTGGTTTAAAAATTCGAGAATAAATACTTCTTTCCCCTTTTCTATAACTTTCAAGAAAATTAGAAACCTGTCGTATCAATTGAGTTCTTTCAAAAAAACTCAAAATCTTTTCAATAAAAGAAATGTAATTCCTTTGATCTATTTTACACCTATCCTCAATTTTTTCTAAGACTATTTTAGCCTCAATTAAAATTCTTTTTAATTCCATATACGCTGCAATAGGATCTTGTTTAAGTAGAAATAAAGATGAAAAAAGATTATTATATCTAGAAGAAAAAAATTCCTCGCAATTAGTTATTAATTTATTTCTTGATAAAATTTTTTCCTGTTTAAGTAAAAAAACATAGAGATGGGCTATCTCCAATAAAATATTTGTCTCATTAAAATCATAATTATAATTTTTCTGCTGAACAAAAACAACTCTAGAAACATTGGGGTTCTCAATAAGAGCATTAATGGTTCTATCCATGATTTCTGGAGAGTCAGATAAACTAGGAACATATGGAGCTCCCAAGTAATTAATATACAATACATCTTCACCTCCCTCTCTATGCACCTCATAAGAATAAAGGGGAGTCCCTTCCTTAAACTGCATGAAAATTAAAAGATATAGTGCTTTAATAATTTTTATATAATAATCACAACAAATTTAAACTGCTTTAACATCTTTTTTTTATGAGCAATGGAAATGTAAATTATAATCCTGGTTTTACAAATATTAATAATATAAAGGATTTAGAAGAAAAACAAAAAATCCTAAAAGAAAGAATTTTATTAATTGGAGAAAATCTTATTGAGATAAAAGAAAAGAATGATGAACGCTTTTTAGAGATAAAAAAAGAAATAGAAGAAATAAAACAAAAAATGACTCGAATGATTTCTTTTATTGAAACAATCTCTGGGGAGTTTACAAAATTTGCCAGAAAAGATGATGTAGAGATTTTAGCAAAACAAGTCAGACTTTTTCAACCATTTATAAAAAAGAAAAAATGAAGATTAATAAAAAGAATTCGTCTTTCACAAGGAAAGCCAAATTAAGGGAAAAGAATTCGTCTTTCACAAGGAAAGCCAAATTAAAGGAAAAGAATTCGTCTTTCACAAGGAAAGCCAAATTAAAGAAAAATTAAAAAAGAGT
>CAZYKW010000002.1:16883-23545 GCA_964648475.1 Candidatus Woesearchaeota archaeon
AAAAGAATTCGTCTTTCACAAGGAAAGCCAAATTAAAGAAAAATTAAAAAAGAGTTAAAAACTATATATAAAATGAGAAAATCAAAGGAGGTATGTTAAAATGGGGGTACTAGAACAAGTAATGCAATTAAAAAATCAAGGATACGCTGAACAAGACATAGTTGATAATCTACAGCAACAAGGAATAGCCCCTAAACAAATAACAGATGCTATTAATCAAGCAAAAATAAAAAATGCTGTATCAAGCTCAAATCAGGCTGAAGAATTAAATCCTCCCATGCCTCCTAGCCAAGGAGCAGAGGATTCTACACAAGAAGTAAACCAAGGATATTATACTCCTCAAACACAACCTATGCAAGCAATGGAACCTGCACAATACCAACAACAACCAACAGAATATTATGAAGAAAGTGCATATGCCCCTGCTTCAACAGGCATGGATTCTGATACAATAATAGAAATAGCAAACCAAGTATTCTCAGAAAAAATAAGAAAAACAGAAAAAAGAGTTGAAGAACTTGAAGAACTAAAAACAATTGTTGAAGTAAAAGTAAAAAGCATGGACGAAAGATTAAAAAGAATAGAAAAAATGATTGATACTCTTCAAGTGCAGATACTAGAAAAAATTGGTTCCTATGGAAAAGAATTGCAATCTACAAAAAAAGAGGTTTCAATGTTAGAAAACACAGTTGGAAAAGTGATAAAGGGGAAAGTAGCACATAGTTTAAAAAAACCTAAAAAAAAGAAAAAAATAACTTCTTCTAAGAAAAAGAAATAAAATTATGCATCAGGATACCTAAAAAAAGGAAGTACATCTCCTAAAGTTCTTTGTGTGGGAGTAGTATCTCTTTCTCTAGTAAGTAAAACTATTACAATAATTACAAACACTGCCCCTGCAAGAACCGGCCAGTATCTTTCGAGCCAAAAAAGAACACTTGAACCTATAAGAGTTTGTGCTGAACTTTGGTAAAGAATAACTAAAACAATAATAGCACTAACCCCAAATAAAACATATCCTACCCAAGCTTGATCAGGCAAGAATAATCCCATTAAAACTAAGATAACAAGTATAACTGCGAGTCCAATACCTAATTTAGGAAAAATACTTGAAAAGAAAATAGGAACAACATCAAACTGAAGAGCAATTAATGCAATTGCAAGAGCTATAACTGCATTTATTGCATTTTTTTCAAAAAACTTTGCTTTTAATAAAATACCATAGATTAATGTGAATATAAGTAAAAAAGGTAGCATATAACTAAAGAAACCAAATTGAGATAAACCTTGTATAAAATTTCCAAACTGTCCCCCTCCAGTATAAGTAAATGTTTGGAGCAGTATCAAATCTTTTAACATAATAAAAAATACAAATTATTATTTAAATACCTTTCTAAAATTTATTCTGTTTTAGTCCCTTTTAAGACTAAAGCAACTGCAATTGCGAGAACTGCAATAAAAAGAAAATTTACCCAAAAAGATTTACTCCAATCTTGAGAAAAAAGCCATTCATAAATAGGAGTATAAAAACCAGTAGCCCAAAGAATAGCTGCAAGAACTGCAAGAGTTATTCCAATACCGATAATAACCTTAACAACTCCACTTTCAATCTCAATCTTTCCCCCAACAAAAGCCCACAAAAGAAGAGCGACAAACATCGTGATTAAAGCTACAGTCAAAAATAAAACCATATTACTAACAACTTCCACAGGAAAAGCAACATTTACAAAAATAAGACTAACAACAAAAGCGATAAGAGCGTTAATTTGTTTATTATCTCCTAATCTCTTTGTTTTTTCTAAGATTGCAAATAATATAAAAAATACAAGTAAAAAAGGAAAAGCAAATCTAGTAAATATCCAATGTTGTAAAATTGTCTCTACCATTTATTTAAACCAAATCTTCTGTAATTTCCTCTATTTCTGTTTCAGAAGGGCTTGGCAAAGCAGTTTTATTTATAATAAAAATATCACTAATTGCCTTAACAAACTGATGAGGTATAATAACTCCTCTTGCACCTCCAAGAAGAGAAATAATACTTCCTCCAACTTTTATTCTCCATCCATCAATTTTATTATCAATTAAATTAGCTTCTTCTATTTCTCCAAAGAAATCTCCCGAATCTGTGTAAACTTTTGTGCCTATAACCTCTGTAATCTTTTTTATTCTCATATTTAGAAATTACTCAAAATCATTTAAATACTTTTCCGTTATTAAACAAATACATCTAAGATATACAATAAAGTTTATAAAAAATAATAGCTCTAAGAATCTATGTTAAAGAAAAAAGAAACAACCGCAATAGCCATAATAATTCTTATCCTTGCAATTTGCTTAAGCTTATTCAACTCTTGGGGAACTTTTTTGATTGTGCTTTTTTCTGTCTTTCTTGTTGTAATAGCAAATATTTTAGCAAAAAAAGCAATGAGTTTCTATCTTGATTCAAAAATTGAATTTAGATTATGGAAAATAAAAAGATATGGATTTAAATCAAATAAAGAATTCAAAAAACCTCTTCCCACAGGAGTGTTCCTTCCAATAATATTTTCTGCACTAAGCCTAGGGAATTTAATATGGCTTGCTTCACTTGTTTTTGATGTTAAACCCCAAGTATATAAGGCTGCAAAAAGACAAGGATTATATTCTTTTTCAGAAACAACAGAATATCAAATAGGGCTAATTGCTGCAGCAGGAGTCTTAGTTAGTATAGTGTTTGCTGTAATTAGTTATTTTGCGGGATGGATCTTACTTGCAAAGTTAAATATTTGGTTTGCTTTTTTTAGCATGATCCCTCTCTCTGATTTAGATGGAAATAAAATCTTTTTTGGAAGCCTAGTTATGTGGAGCTTCCTTGCATCAATAGTTTTAATAGGGGTAGCATATATATTTTTACTAGTTTAAAATGAAAAAGCAAAGTTGGTTTAAAAAAAAGAAAACTACAGCCATATTTACAATTATAAGTTTTATCTTTGGTTTCCTTTTTCTAAGACAAGGAAAAGTAACAGGGAATATTATAACAAACAAATATTATAGTTTTAGTCTTTTATCCCTAATAGGATTATTATTAATATTCTGTGCCATTGTTATGGCTCTGTATACAACTAAAAAAAGATAGGTTCTATAAAATGGATTTTCTAGAAGGAATTTTGCCAAGAGAGTATCAACAAAAAATTTTTGAAACGTGTTCAAAAAAGAATTGTTTAGTAGTTCTGCCAACAGGATTAGGAAAAACACTTATAGCATTAATGACCGCAATTAAAAGAATGCAGGATCATCCTGGAGAAAAAACAGTTTTTCTTGCACCCACAAAACCCCTAGCAGAACAACACCTAAAAACATTCAAAAAGCATCTTCCAGAACTTTTTGGGCAAATGGAATTATTTACTGGAGCAGTTATTTCCTCAAAAAGGGAAAAAATTTGGAAAACAGCAGACATAATATTTTCAACCCCTCAATGCATAGCAAATGATTTAAAAAAAGGGTTATATGGTTTACAAAATGTATGTTTTTTAATTGAAGATGAAGCACATAGATGTGTAAAAAATTATGATTATAATTTTATTGCAAAAAAGTATAAATCACAATCAAGACATCCAAGAATTATGGGATTAACTGCCTCTCCTGGAAGCCAAACATCCCGTATAAAAGACATCTGTAGAAATCTTTTTATCGAAGAAGTTGAACTCAGAACCCGTGAAAGTCCTGATGTAAAACAATATATCCAAGAGTTAAAATTTGAAAAAAGAATGGTAGAATTTCCTTCAGAGTTTCAAGAAATAAAGCATGTATTAATAAAATTGTTTGATAGATATGTAGAGGAATTAAGAAAAAGGAAAGTTCTTTTTGGCCCTGCTACAAAAACAGGACTTATTCAACTTCAAAAAAAGATTTCAGGAACAATATTAAGAGGAAATAAAAATTGGAATTATATGTTAGGAGCAAGTGCATGTGCCCAGGCAATTAAGCTTCAACATGCTTTGGAACTCTTAGAAACTCAGACTCTAAAAAGTTTCCATGCTTATATTAAAAAACTCTTTAAAGAAGCTTCAAAAAAGAAGAGCAAAGGAGTAGTAAAATTAGTATCAAAACCCGAATTTAATTTCATATTTATGTCTTCTAATGAACTTTTAACTAAAGGAAAAGAACATCCAAAAGTTTCTGAATTAATAGAAATAATAAAAAAGGAAAAAGAGGAAAAAGAAAACCTCAGAATAATAGTATTCACACAATATAGGGATACTGCCACCAGCATCTCAAAAAAAATTAATGAACTAGAAAAGATAAAAGCCAAAGTGTTTGTTGGACAAGCAAGAAAAAAAAGTTCAGGAGAAAGCACAGGATTAAGTCAAAAACAACAAAAAAAGATTATAGAAGATTTTTCACAGGGAAAAATTAATGTATTATGTGCAACTTGTATAGCAGAAGAAGGATTAGATATCCCTGAAGTTGGCACAGTTATTTTTTATGAACCAATCCCAAGTGCAATAAGAACAATTCAAAGAAGTGGAAGAACAGCAAGACTTTCAAAGGGAAAATTAATAATGTTAATAACAAAAAAAACACGTGATGAAGCTTTTTTCTATGTTTCTCGTTCAAGAGAGAAAAAAATGCACACAGCAATTAGTAAAATAAAACAAGAACTAGCAGACGGAAAAACATTTAAATCAAGGCAAAGAACACTAGAATAATGAGCTTCTTAAATATATTTTCAAAAAAACCGCAAAAAGCAAATCAAAAACAAAGAATAAAAATTACAATAGATTATAGGGAGAAAAATTGCTTAATTGCTTCTGAATTAGCCTCTATGGGTTTTCTCATAGAATTTAGAGAATTAAAAGTTGCAGACTACATAGTTAAAGATACTGCAATAGAAAGAAAAACAATTAATGATTTTATTTCTTCTATGATTAATAAAAGACTTTTAAAACAATTACAAGAAATTCAGCAATATAAAAACAGGCTTCTTATTATAGAAGGGGTTGGAGAGCAGGAACTTTACACAGATTCAAAAGAATGGACAGGCATGAATCCAAATGCAATTAGAGGATTTTTATTATCAATTCTTTTAAAATATAAAGTCCCAATAATTTTCACTAAAAATTATAAAGACAGTGCAAAATTTATTTCTGTTTTAGCAAAAAAACAAAAAAAAGAAGCTCCTTTAAATGTGACTAAGAAAAATCTTAATAAAAAAGAAAGATTACAATTCATTCTTGAAAGTTTTCCAGGAATAGGTCCAAAAACCTCAAAAAAACTTCTTAAAAAATTTAAAACTCTAAGAAAAATATTTACTGCTTCTGAAAAAGAATTAAAAGAAGTTGTTGGAAAAAAAGCAGAGACATTTAAGAAGTTGGTCTACTCTAAGTATAGATAATGAAGTATAAAAAACAATATAAAGAGAAACAATCCTGATTCTATATGGTTCCAAAAATGACTAATGATGAATTAAAATTTTATTTAAGAAATTTTGAAAATGTTTTGCCTGGTGAAACATATGAAGAAAAAATAGGCCATCTTACTGAGTGTATAAGCTATGCTCATTAAAAAGGATATACCGTATGTAAAGGCAAAGATGAAAGACAAGATGATGAAAGAGAGTGCAGAAATATTTTAACCGCAGCAGGAGCAGTTTTAGAAGATAAGCCCCTATTAGAAAAAGTAAACACTGCAGAAGGACAATTTAAAGAAATGCAAAAATTAAGGGAAAAAGGAAGAACAATAGTAGAGTTACTTCAAGAAATTAAAGAGTTAAAAAGTAATTAATTTAATTTAAATTCTTTAAGAGATTTATAAACCGCACCTTCTCTTCTTAATTCAGATTTGATTAAAAAGAAATTATTCATCTTAAATGAGGTTTTTTTTATTTTTAATTCTTTAATTATCTTAAAAAATTCCTCTTTATCTCTCATTTTTTTGATTCTAGCTACAGTTATGTGAGAAGAAAATACCCTATTATCATAATTTATTCCAATCTCTTCAAGTATTTCATCAATAATCTTCTTTAGTTCCTTAACTTCCTCTGAAATTAAATCCACCCAAACAACCCTCACATATTTTTCAGAGGGAAAAAAACCTATTTTTCCTAACTCTGCTTTAAAACCAGAAAAATTTATTTCTGAAAGTTTATCTTTTATCTCTTTTATCTTCTCTTCAGAAAGATTTCCTAAAAATTTCAAAGTAAGGTGAATATTTTCTTTTTTTACAAAATTTCCCAAAACACATTTAGAAGTCTTCAATCTCTCAAAAGATTTGAAAATGTCTTTTCTAACATTTCCAGGGAATTCAAGTGAAATAAAAGTTCTCATTATACAATTTCTGACAGAATCTTAGCTCCTAATTTAACAGTAATATTATTCTTTTCTTTATCTTTTTTTGAATTTATTTCTACAATATCCAACCCCCTTAAAGTTCTAATCTTGCTTATCCTCTGAATAATATATAAAAATTGTCTGCTTGTTAATCCTCCTGGTTCCAAATAACCTGTAGAAGGAGCAAAAGCAGGGTCAATTACATCTATATCAATTGAAACATAAAGTTCTTTTCCTTTTGCAAATTCAGTAATTACATCTGTAATCTCTTCTAAATTTTCATTTATTTGATTAATGGAAATTTGTTTGACTCCTTTTTGTTTTAAAAATTCTCGTTCTATTTTATCTGAATTTCTT
>CAZYKW010000002.1:23645-29423 GCA_964648475.1 Candidatus Woesearchaeota archaeon
TGAATCTCTTCTAAATTCAATTTAGAAAACTCTATTTCTTTTCCTTTTTCATTTGTAAAAAACTCTTCTTTTAAGGATTTTAAAATATCATTTCCAGCCTTCTCGCACCCCTTTGTCTTTCCTAATCCATTTATTCCAGGAACCTTTACAACAAACATACTTAACCTTTGTATGTTTTATTTAAAAGAATTATGATTCAGGAATTAGTGCAAAAAAACTATATTTTTCAATTGCTTTTTTTGCAAGGCTCTTAACATCTTCCAATTTAACCTTTGAAATATTCTCTTCAAAGTCATAAAACACTTCTGCTTTTGCATTAACTTCAGAATAAAGCAAGTTAACCATTTGATTCTGAGAATTTTCAATAGAAATCTTGTGGTTTCCAATTATTTGTTCTTTTACTTCTTTTACTTCTTTTTCTGTTAAATTATCTGCAACATCTTCCAACTCCTTAAGAATTATTTCTTCTACTTTTTCAACATTTTCAGGCATTGTTCCTACATAGATATAATTAAAAGCAAAATCTTTGTTAATATCAGAATCCCCCCTAACAGCATAGGCTAAATTTCTCTTTTCTCTTATTTCTGAAAATAACCTTGAAGACATACCTCCTGCAAGTAAAGTACTTAAGACTCTTGCAGCATAGGATTTTTCATCTTGTGCAAGAGGAACATGGTATGCAAAAACAAGGTTAGCTTGAGTTATTCCCTTTCTTTTTTCTATTTTTGTTTTACTAACCTTTTCAAATTTCTGTTCAGGAACCTTTCTTTTTTCATTTCCAAAAGTTTCTTCTGCAAAGCTCACAATTTTATTAAAATCAGCATTTCCAACAACAACCAACACCAAATTATTTGGAGAATAAATTTCTTCAAATTTCTTAACCATTTGATCCCTTGTTATCTTCTCCATTGTTTCACGTGTTCCAATCAAAGGAGTTCCTAAGGTCCCTGTAAAAAGATTTCTTTGTATTTCAGTTAGAGTGTGTGTTCTTGGATTGTCCTCATACATTTTTATTTCTTCAAAAATAACTTTCCTCTCTTTTTCCATTTCTTTTTCTTCAAATAAAGGATTTTTAATCATATCCCCTAAAACCTCTAAAGCAGTCTCAAGATGCTTACTTGGCATTTTGCACCAATAAGCAGTCGCAATATCACTTGTAAAACCATTTAACTCCCCCCCTTTTCTTTCAATCTCTTCTGCTATTTGTTTAACATTTCTTTTTTTAGTTCCTTTATACAACATATGTTCAATAAAATGAGAAATCCCTTTTTCTTTTACATTCTCATTAATTCCTCCATTTTTAACAGCAAATGCAACACTCACTAGAGGAAGATCTCTTTTTTCAAAGAGAAGAGTCATTCCATTCTTCAAAATCTTTTTTCTAAAATTTTCTCTCATAAACACTCTTGTAAGTAGAACTATTTAAATATTAAGGATATAGAAAATAAAGATTAATTAAAAAACTCCAAACAACCATGCAATTCCAAAACCTACAATTAAAATGACTAAAATAATTAAAAGCCATTTAAACCAACCTGATTTCTTTTCTACCATCTCATCTTGAATAACTTGTTCCTCTTTTGGTTGAGCAGAGGCAACAGGTACTGGTTTCTGAACAGTTTGTACTTGATTCATTTTTCACCCCTCCTCTTATATAAAAAGGATTATTTATAAATTATTCTTCTCAAAAACAATATATCTTTCTCCTCCCAACTCAAAATCATCTATAATTTTAAAATTCTTTTGAATAAAATTAACTAGCCACTTTCGCTTAGCTCTAAATTTTACTTTCTTAATTAAACTTCTCGTTGCGAAACTTACAACAACCCTTCCAGCTAAAGGAACTATTTCTCTTAAAAACTTCTTTGAAAAATCTTTTTCAAGCATTTCTAAAGAATCTAGAGTCTTAAACAAAAAAATTATTTTTGGTTTTTTTGTCTTTTTAATAAAATCCTTTATTTTTTTTAATTCAAAAAGACTAAGATGAAGTGCTCTTGCCTTTAGAACCTCTTTTTCGAAATAAGAGTTCATTAAAGAGACTAATTGTCCTATAGCTTCTACACCTACATAAGTAACTTTTCTTTTAAAAAATTTAAAACTAAAACCATTAATTCCTGCACCCAAATCTATAATTGTCACTTTCTTAAAATTTTTTAACAGCCTAGAGTAAAGCTCTTTATAATAAGGCAATCTTTCTCTAGTAGAAATATGTTTTCTCAAAACCCATTCAGGTTCTTTATTTTTTAAAGATAAAAGTTTTTTACTTACAAAAGCTGAAAAAACTTTTCTAAGCAAATCTCTTGTTAATCTAATCTTTTCTTCTTCGCTCACTTCTCTCTTTTCAAAAAGAGCATATGCCTTTTCAACATCTTTTTTTAAGAGTTGAGAAAAATCCTTTTTATTTACTATTTTCTCATAAACTTCCTTTCTCATTAAATTTTTAAGTTTCCTATACTTAAAAAGAATATGGAACCTATTGAAATTTTCATCGAGGTGCAGAAAAAAATTTCCCTTCGGTATAGAGAGGAAAATCAAAAAAAACCTGGAGGTTGTTTTTAATGCCAATCAATGCCTCACCTCATTTTGAAAAAGCACAAAGAGAATATGAAAGTGCCCAAACAACAGACCAGAAAATAAAATGTTTGAAAAAGATGATGGCTCTAGCTCCAAAGCACAAAGGAGCAGAAAATTTAAATGCTCAATTAAAAAGGCGCCTTGCTAAACTAAAATATACAAAAGAGAAAGAGACTAGATCAGGAAAAACCACCTTCAAAGGGATAAAAAAAGAAGATATGCAAGCAGTAATTATAGGGCTAACAAACACAGGAAAATCTACTCTTTTATCAGAAATAACAAATGCTAAACCAATAATAAGCCCAATTAAATTCTCTACAACAAACCCAATAGTGGGAATGATGCCTTATAAAGAAACAAATATCCAACTAATAGAAAATCCTGCAATTGAATCAGAACATTATGATAAAGGATTAACAAACAGCGCTGATACAATACTAATTCTAATAAAAAATCTTGAAAATGTTGAAAAAATAAAAAAGAAATTAGAAAAAGCCAAGGGGAAACAAATAATTGTTTTTAATATGGAAGAAATAAAAAACACAAGAAAGATATCTGCTACTCTTTCTTCAAAAAGATATAATTTTGTTATAATTTCCAGCTTAACAAAAGAAGGGCTCGAAAAGTTAAAAGAAAAGCTTTTTGAAAGTTTTGATAAAATTAGAATTTACACAAAAGAACCAAGAAAAAAAGAACCCTCAAAAAAACCAATAATTCTCGAACCAAATTCAACAATTAAAGATGTTGCAGAAAAAATTCTTAAAGGTTTTTCAAAAAAAGTAAAAGAAACAAGAATATGGGGGCCAAGTTCAAAATTCCCTGGACAGAAAGTAGGTTTAAAACACAAATTAAAAGACAAAGATATTGTAGAGTTTAAGACTTTTTAGTTATTTCCAAGATTTCCTTATAGGAACAATTATTTTCTCTAAATATCCTGCAACAGCCTTCTTTAAATCAGATGGCCAAATATCCCCTCTTTTATATTGTTCTTCAAATTCTTCATATGATTTGAAAGTCTTAGTATCTCCTTTCTGGAGTCCTTCTATGTGTAATTCTCCAAACTTAGGAAAAATAATAAGTTTAGAGATAGCAATAATAGGATTATCTTGAATTTCTTTGTCAGGGCAATGTGCTTTTTTTATTTTTCTTTGGATATCTTCCTTTTTATCCCTAATAGAAATAAAACTATTTAGAACAGAACTAGACATTTTTGTTCCAGGTCCTTTTAAACCTGGAATTAAAGGAGTATACAAATAAACAGCTTCTTGTAAATCAATATTTTTTCCTTCATCAATTCCCATCATATATATTTTTCTCTGGTCTGTTCCAGATACAACAAAATTAACTCCAAGCTTTTTAACATCTTCAACTTGCATTAAAGGGTAAATAATTTGGCTTATCTTTGCATTTTTTATATCTCTAGCAACTTGTTGCATAGCTCTAACTCCCCTATTAACAGTCAAGCCAAGAGATAGCTTTAGGAGATCTTCAAAATAATCTGGTTTCTTTTGAAAACTTGTTCCTCTAACAATTTGGGCCTTAAGCCCAATAGCCTTAAACCCCTTTTCCCAATTTTTTAATTGAGAATTTACAAAATTCCAATCTCCTTTTTTATTTAACCAAGTATGCCAATCAGCCAAAAGAACCTTAACTTTTATTCCTGCCTTCTGCAAATCTAAGAGTTTTAAAATAGTAACTAAATGACCTAAATGAATTTCTCCAGAGCACTCATAACCACAATAAACAACCCCTTTTTTCATAAATTCCTTTATTTTATCTTCATTAATTATCTCTTCTGTATTTCTCTTTATTAACTCAAACTTATCCATAATAAATTAAATATTAATTAATTTATAAAATTATGTTAATAGAAATTCTTTTATTTCTTTTCTTAGGCACTATTGCAGGAACAATTACAGGATTAATTCCAGGAATACATATAAATCTGATGGGGGCTTTTCTAATCTCCTTATCTGCCTCCCTATTATTCTCAATTCCCTCTATCTTTTTAATAACTTTTATATCATCTATGGCAATAACCCACACATTCTTAGATTTCATTCCTTCTATTTTTCTTGGATGCCCTGATACAGACACAGAACTTTCTATTCTCCCAGGACATAAACTCTTAAAAAAAGGAAAGGGATATGAAGCAATAATGTTAACTGCTTATGGAAGTTTAGCAGCAGTAATAATTCTTATTATTATTTGTTTTCCCGCAATAAAGATAATTCAATATACTTATGAAATAATAAAAAGCATAGTCCCCTACCTTCTAATTTTTATTTCAATACTTCTTATCATTCTTGAAAAAAAGAAATTATCAGCTTTATTTGTTTTTATGCTTACAGGAATTCTTGGATTAATCATTTTAAATCTAGAAATAAATGAACCCCTGCTTCCTCTTTTAACAGGATTATTTGGAAGTTCTATGATTTTAATAAGCTTAAAAAATAAAACAAAAATTCCAGAACAAAAAATATCAAAAATATCAAAACCAAAAATCTTCAAGCCGGTAGTAGGTGCCTTAATCGCCTCCCCTCTTTGTAGCTTTCTTCCAGGAATGGGAAGCGGACAAGCAGCAATAATAGGGAATATTATTTCAAGAGTAAATAAAAAAGGTTTTTTAGTTTTATTAGGAGCAACAAACACACTTGTAATGGGATTTTCATTTATCTCCCTATATACAATATCAAAAGCACGAACAGGAGCAGCAGTAGCAATTAAAGAAATAATACAAAATCTTTCTTTAGAAACACTATTATTAATCCTATTTATAATTCTTCTAAGTGGGATAATCTCTTTTTTTCTAACAAAAAAATTAACAAAAATGCTTGCAAGAAAAATAAATAAAATAAACTATTCTCTACTCTCAATTGGAACTCTTTTCATCCTTTTTATAATAGTGATTCTTATTTCAAATACTTTAGGACTAATAACTTTGATAATATCCACAATAACAGGAATTTATTGTATGTCTTTTAATGTAAAAAGAGCAAATATGATGGGATGTCTTCTCCTACCAGTAATTCTTTTTTACTTATTATAATTGTTCTTTCTATTCACAACAAAAATAACAACAAAAACAAGGAGAGCAAGCCCAATAAAACCAAAAACCAAAGGATTTCTAATACTTGTAGATTCTGATACAATTGTTAAACTATTTATAGAGAAAATATTAAAAAAACTTAAAATTAAAAAAAT
>CAZYKW010000003.1:0-22793 GCA_964648475.1 Candidatus Woesearchaeota archaeon
AAAAAGATGGAAAAAGAAGATAATTAATTATTTCTTCAATCCCTTTAAGGTTCCAGAAACTTTTACAACTTCTATTTTTTCAGGATAAATAACTAAACTTGCTCTCACTTTATCAACCATTTCTCTATTTATACATATAATTACAGAATCTTTTTTTGTTTTAATCCAACTTAAACCTGTTTTGGACATTCCTAAAATTCCAATAAAATCCAAAATAGCTTTCTCAATATTTTTTTTAAGATTTTCCCCTTTAATTAGTAAATATCTCTTTTTCTCCCTTATTGAAGGTTTAAGAGCACGCATAAGATCCCAAAGAAAACAACATATTTAAACTTACTTTTTCTAATTATATTGAAAAAGAGGATAAACTAAAATGATAGAAATCTGTACAGTTGGAGGATATGAAGAAGTTGGAAAAAATATGACTGCTATTAAAATAGATGAAGATGTCATAATTATAGACGCTGGTGTTTATCTCCCCGCTCTCATGGAACAAGAAGAATCTGAATCTAAAGAGAGAATGACTCTTGAGAAATTAAGAAGAATAAAGGCAGGTCCTAATGATGTTGTTCTTGATAAACTTGGATGGAGAAATAAAGTAAGAGCCATAATTATTGGACACGCACATCTAGATCATGTTGGAGCGCTTCCTTATCTTGCCCATAGATATCCAAAAGCCACAATCTATGCTACTCCTTTTACAATGGCTGTTTTTGATGAGATTCTTAAAAATGAAAAAATAAGGGTAAAAAACAAAAGAATAAATGTCCAGCCAGATTCAACTCACACTGTTAAAGGAAAATCTGGAAATTATAAAATTGATTTCATAAATGTAACTCACTCAACTATTCAAGTAGTGTTCCCTGTTATTCATACTAAAGAAGGAGCAATAGTTTATACCCTTGATTTTAAATTTGATAACTTTCCAACAATGGGCAACCCTCCTAGTTACAAAAAAATGAGACAAATAGGAAATAAAGGTGTTAAAGCTTTAATTGCAGACGCTCTTTATTCTGGTACAAATGGAAAAACTCCCAGCGAAAGAATAGCACGTAATTTACTAGAAGATGCTTTCTCTGTTGTTAGAGGAGATAAAAAATCCGCTTTGTTTGTGACAACTTTTTCCTCTCATATTGCTAGATTAAAAAGTATTGTTGAATTTGGTAAAAAAACCGGAAGGCAAATAGTTTTTATGGGAAGAAGTCTTAATAAGTATGTAAATGCCGCAATCAATGTTCATAAAAATCCTCTTTCTTCTAAAGTTAAATTACTAAAATATAGAAGACAGATAAATTCTGAATTAAATAAAATAAATAAAAATAGAGGAAAATATCTTGTTGTATGCACAGGACATCAGGCAGAAAGAGGTTCTATAATGGATAGGCTTGTAAAAGGAGAAACCCCCTTTAAATTTAAATCAGGGGATAATGTCATTTTTTCCTCTAGTGTAATTCCAACCCCTTCAACTATTGTGGCAAGAGATAAGATGGATAAAAAACTTAGAAGCAAGGGAGTAAGGGTTCAGACTGATATTCATGTTTCAGGACATGCAAGTAAAGAAGATTTAAGAGAATTATTAAAGATATTCAAACCTAAACATATTATTCCTGCTCATGGTTCTCTTCAACAGGAAACCCCTCTTATTGAACTTGCAAATGAATTTGGATATAAATTTGGAGAGACATCTCATCTTTCTTCAAATGGAAAAGTTTTGAAATTTTAAGTAAAATGATTAATCGAGATATTGTAGAAGGATTAAGAAATGCTCTTTCAAGAGGATATACCCTTGAACAAGCAATGATGAGTTTTTATAATGCTGGATATAAAAAAGAAGATATAGAAGAATCTGCAAGAGCATTACATGAACACCCTTCTCAGCCTTTATCTCATCTACAAAAATCAACCCCCAAGGGAATTACAAAGCCAGTTACTAAACCTATTCCCTCTAAATATCACCCCACCCCCCAACCTACTCCTCCAAAAGTTTCTGAAACTAAAGGAAAACCAGAAACACAAGGAAAACAAATAATTTCAAAATATGAAGAAAAAACAACTACAAAAGGAAAGCTAGGGATTATTTTACTAATTGCTGCTTTATTTGTATTGCTTTTGGTTTTAGCAGGAATCTTTCTTTTTCGAAAAGAATTAATTGATTTTTTTAATTCTTTATTTTAAAATGTCTGAAATTTATAAGCCAGCAGAAGATTCTTATTTAATGGAAGGTATTTTAAAAAAATATATTAAAGACAAAAAAATAAAATGCCTTGAGATAGGTATTGGCAGTGGAATTCAATTGAGAACTCTTAAAGAGATGGGAGTAAAAGATATTCTTGGAGTTGATATAAACAAAGAAGCTGTATTGCATTGTAGGAAACAAGGATTTAATTGCCTGCCTTCTGATTTATTTAATAATGTTAAAGAAAAATTTGATCTTATTATTTTTAATCCCCCTTATCTTCCTAAAGATAAAAAAGAGCCAGAATCTTCTCAAATAGCAACAACAGGAGGAAAACTCGGAAGCGAGATTACTAATAAATTTCTTAAACAAGCAAAAGAGCATTTAACTCCAAGCGGAAAAATATTTCTTTTAACAAGTTCTTTAACAAAGGATATTAATTGGTTAAATTATAAAAAGAAGTTACTAGCAAAAAAGAAATTATTTTTCGAAGAGCTTTATGTTTGGGAAGTTACTCTTTGATGCCCCTAAAAATTATTGTGGGTGGAAAATATTTCATAAGTTTAGGTTTAAATTCCCAAATCCCATACCAAGGATCTCCTTTATGTTTTTTTCTCGAATCTGGTTCAATTACTTTTTCAATCTTTAATCCTGAATCTGCAAAAGCATTTGTTATACTTGAAAAAGTATGATGATAAGCAACAAATTTTTTTGTTTTATCTGAATGCACTTCTTCAAATCTTCCACTCTTAAAATAACTTCTATTTAATTTTAATGTTCTATAATTCACAGTATCATAAAAGGGGTGGGGAAGAGCAGCAATAAACTTCCCTTTCTTTTTTAAAACTCTATAAACTTCCTTAAAACATTTTTTTAAATTACTTACATAATGGAGAGCCCATGCAGTAAATACTATATCTTGAGAATTTGATTTTATTTGTTTTAAATTAACAATATCTCCTTGATAAAATTTTATTTTAACTTTGTTTTTTTCAGCCAAATTTTTTGCAAATTTTAATTGTTCATTAGAAATATCCATTCCAACTACAATTGCACCTTTTTTTGCCATAGCAATCCCACATTGGGCTCCACCACATCCAATCTCTAAAACTTTTTTTCCTTTTAAATTTCCAAGAAGTTTCATGGTCTTTTCATTCGGAGCGCCAGGGCCATAATGGATGTCTATAGGAATTTTAGAATCTTTTTGATAACCTGCTGAAGAAAATTCCCACCACTTTTTTGTTTCTTTTGACATTTTACCTATTAACCTCTCTCCAACCAATCCCTTTACTTTTCAATTCTTTTAATTGAGGCCACTTATCTATAAAATTCTCTTTTTCTACTTGATAGAAAATTCCTAAAGGAATTTTTTTAGCTATATTATAATCAAACTCACTGGCTTTTTTCATTGCTTGTGTAAAACTCTTTTTATCATGTTTATCATCAAGCATATATGTTTTTTCTTTATAACCTATATCTGGATGAAATACTAAACAAGGTTGTAAAATTTCAATAAATGCAAATCCTTTATGTTTTAGTGCTTCCTTTGTAATCCATTCTATTTGTTTGCTGTCAGCAAATACTCTTGCAACAAAAGTAGCCCCGCTTGCTAACATCAGTTTAATGGGGTTTAATGGAGGATTTTTAACTCCCAATGGATTTGTCTTGTCTTTAAAATTTAATTCAGTTGTAGGTGTTGGCTGCCCAACTGTAAGAGCAAACACTTGATTATTATGGACAAAATATTTTATATTTGCATTATATCTTGCAGCATGAATTAAGTGGCTTATTCCTTCTGCATAAGCATCACCATCTCCTGCAAACCCCACAACATTTAGATTAGGATTTCCTATTTTTATTCCAAGCATAGTAGGAAGAACTCTTCCATGTAATGTGTTTATTCCATTTATATTAAGATAATCAAACATCTTTCCATGACAGCCAATTCCAGTAACAATTGCAAATTTTTTCAAATCTTTATTTTTCAAAACTTTTTTTATTCCATTAAGTATTTGAAAATTAAAACATCCAGGACACCATGTTATTTTTGAATTTGTTTCTAGACTCATTTCTTCAACCCCTTTTTTATTTTTGGCCATTCTTTTTTTAATAATCCCCAAACATTTTCATCATGAATTTTATTTGTGGCTTGACATCTAGCATTTTTTCTTAATTTTCCCTCAAGTTTAAATCCAAATTTTTTAGCAAGAGCATTTGATGAATTATTTTTTGCAAATATAGGGAGATTAATTTTTTTTAATTTTAATTTGCTAAATGAGAACTCAATAATCTTTTCAATAGCTTCAGACATGATTCCTTGTTTCCAATATTTTTGATCAAGCCAATAACCTAATTCTCCTTTAATTTTATATTTATCAAATCCAAATATTCCTATTACTCCAATCAGTCTTTTATTTGGTTTTAATTCAATTGCAAAATGATAATCTATTCTTGGTTTTTCTTTTCTTTTCTTTATTTGGTTATTAATCCACCATTCAGCATCTTTTTTCTTATAAGGATGGGGCATAGGCACAATCCATTTAGAAATATTTATGTTATTTAGAGCTTTTGCCAAATCTTCTTCATCTTTTTTTATTACTGGTCTCAAAAGTAGTCTTTTTGTTTCTATTGTCATTTTAATCTCCTCTTAATTTCCACTTCCAATTCATCTCTTAAAAAAGCCCTTCCATCATATCTTAAAATTTTATTTTTATGAGCAACATTAAATCCTGTCTTTTCTTTAATCAATTGTCCTAATTGTCCTGTTGAATTGTTTTCTATTAATATTAAATTTTTTCCAATTAATTCCCTCCACAAATCTTCAGAAGGAAAGGGTTCTATATACAAAATCTGAACAAATTTTGCATCAATTCCAGAATTAAGAACATCTAAAATAGCTCCTTTTGTGCTTCCCCAACCAATAATTACATTATTTGACTGCCTGTTTCCAAAAATCTTGTATTGTTCAAATTCTTTAGCTTCTTCTTTTATTCTTAGGGATTTCCTTTTTCTATTCTTAATATTATTAGTTACTTTTACTGCATTCTCAGTGGCAGAACCTTCTTCATTTTTTTCATAACTATTATATCTTGCAAAGGAAGTTAATTTTTTTGAGATAGTTAGATTATGTTTTCCTTCTGTTGTGTAAAAACTCTCTGCTAAATGTTTGTCTGATAATATAATTGAAGGAATCTTAAATTTTTGAGAAAAGTAAAAAGCTTCTGTTGTAACTTCTTCTGCTTCTTTTGAATCTCCTGGAGCAATAACTACTCTTGGGAATTCTCCGTGTCCAGCATGTCTAGCAATATTTAAATCTCCCTGAGCCTGATATGTCGCAACCCCTGTAGCAGGTCCTGGTCTTTGAGCAAGATAAAATACTAAAGGAACTTCAGCTATTCCTGTAAGACTTAGTGCCTCAGACATTAAATCAAAACCCCCTC
Organism: Candidatus Woesearchaeota archaeon; assembly: GCA_964648475.1. Taxonomy (GTDB): domain Archaea; phylum Nanobdellota; class Nanobdellia; order Pacearchaeales; family GW2011-AR1; genus WJLC01. Next base: position 5,617 of record CAZYKW010000003.1, read on the forward strand.
CAGAAGTGCCCACCATTGTCTTTGCTCCTGTAATTGCACTGCCAATACCGGCATTAGCAACAGCAATCTCATTTTCTAATTCTACAACCATATAATTATACTCTATTTGTTTCTCTGCAAGCTCTCCCATTACAGGAGTAGCAGGAGTCATAGGATATGCATAATAAATATCCAACCCTGAATTAATAGCTCCCTCTGCAATTCCCATATTCCCATTTCTAAAAAATCTTGCCTGATTAGAAAGAATAGATAAAGAATTATCTATACCAAATTCTTCTTTATTTTCCTCATACCCTTTTTTAGCTTCTTTAACATTTTTTTCATATCTTCTTCCAATTCTCTTTAATTCCTCATCAAGAAATTCAAATTCTATTCCTAGAATCTTAAATAATTTTCCTGCAAAATGCATATTCCCCTCTTTTCCGCTTATTATTACTGAATCCTTTTTCAGATTTTTTTTATGCATTTTAATGCTTTCTTCGTCTAAAGCAACTAAAATGTCAATTTTGCTGTCATTACTGTAAACTGGTTCATTTGAAAAAGTAAGAATATTAAAATTATGCCCTCCTCTTATTAGAGACTGGTAATTTCTAGAGTAAAAAACATAAAGCCCCTTTCTAACTAGTGCTCTTCCTAAAGTATGTGTAAGTATATTTGGCCCTTGCCCTGCTTTTCCCCCAACTAAAACGCTGAATCTCATATAATCACCTCATTTGTTATAATATATCATACTCAATTTTATATACACTCATATTTTTCAAATATTATAAACCTTTTCAATAAAAGATGGTTCGTTTTGCCCATATTTCAGATGTTCATTTAGGCGGATGGAAACAAAAACCTATGCAGGACTTAAATTTTCAGTCTTTTCAGAAAACTATAGAGAGATGTATAAAAGAAAGGCTGGATTTTGTATTAATTGCAGGTGATTTATTTGATTCAGCTTATCCTCCTATTGAAATTCTAAAAGAAACTTTTGCAGAATTCAGAAAACTAAAAGATGCAAAGATTCCGTGTTTTATAGTAGCAGGAAGTCATGACTACTCTGTTTCTGGAAAAACTTTTTTAGACGTATTAGAAAAAGCAGGTTTTTGTAAAAATGTTGCTGATTACGAAACAGTAGAAGATAAAATTTATTTAAATCCCACTCTTCATGAGGGAATTGCATTGTATGGTTATCCTGGAAAGAAATCAGGTTTGGAAATAGAAGATTTAAGAAAAATAAAACTTCACGATTCTCCTGGAATGTTTAAAATTTTTATGCTTCATACAACAATAGATAAAGCAAAGGGAACTCTTCCAATTGATTCTTTATCTACAGAAGAAGTTCCAAAAGCTGATTACTATGCCTTGGGACACTTACATATAGATTTCCAGTATGAAAACTTTGTATATCCTGGTCCTGTATTTCCAAATAATTTTCAAGAATTAGAAGATTTAAATTATGGAGGATTTTACATAGTAGACACTGCTTCTCTAGAAAAGCTACATAAAGTAGAAATAAAATTAAAAGAAATTGAACCAATTGAAATAAACCTAACAAATGCTCTAACTGCAACTGAAAAAATAATTTCAGAAATAAGTAAGAGAGAAATTCAAGATAAGATAATTCTGCTAAGAGTCAAAGGAAATTTAGAAAAAGGAAAGAATTCAGATATAAAATTTCAAAAAATAGAAGAACACGCAAAAAATAAAGGAGCCTATTTTATTCTAAGGAATACCCATGATTTAAAGATGAAAGAGGTTGAACTGGATATAAATATTGAGGATACAGAAAATGTAGAGGAAGAAACAATAAAAATATACTCTGAACAAAATCCTTCTGATTTTAATTCCTTTATTCCTCAATTAATTAATCAACTTTCAATTGAAAAGCAAGAGGATGAGAAAACAGACACTTTCATAAAACGGCTTTTAGAGGGAGTTAAAAAAGTAGTAGAGATGCCTATAGAAAAAGACAAAAATGAGACTTAAAAAAATAATACTAAATAATATACGAAGCTATCGAGACCAAGAAATAACCTTTCCAGAAGGCTCCACTCTTCTTTCAGGAGATATCGGCTCTGGAAAAACATCTATTCTTCTTGCAATTGAGTTTGCTTTGTTTGGATTACAACCTGGGCAAAGAGGTTCTTCTTTATTAAGAAATGGGGAAACACAAGGAGGAGTTACAATTGAATTTGAAGTGGAAAATAAAGAAGTGATTATACAAAGGAATTTAAAAAGAGGAAAAAAGTCAATCTCTCAAAGCTATTGTTCCATTATGATAGAGGACATAATAAAAGAAGTTTCTGTTACAGAACTCAAAAGCATTGTTTTAGACTTGCTTAATTATCCCAGGGAATTTGTAAAAAAACAAAATCTTTTGTATAAATTTACAGTTTATACTCCTCAGGAAGAAATGAAGCAGATAATTCTTCAGGATCCTGAAACAAGAATCAATACTCTTAGACATGTTTTTGGAATTGATAAATATAAAAGAATAATAGAAAATACATCTATACTTGCTTCTAAATTAAGAGAAGAAAAACGATTCAAAGAGGCGCTAACATCTAATTTAGAAAAAGATAGGGAAAATATTCTTTCTAAAGAGGATGAATTAGAATCAAAAAGATATAACTTGGTTTCTATTGAAAAAGAGTTATTTTTAAAGAAAGAGATTAAGAATAAAATTCAAGAAGAAAAAAAAGAGATAAGTGAAAAAATACAAGAAAAAAACAAATTACAAATAGAGATAGATAAAACAAAAATAATGATTAATTCAAAAAAAGATTCTATTATCACTAATTCTAAACTAATAGAAAAATTACTAGAGCAAATAAAAGAATTAAGCAATCTCAAAATAGGTGAATTAGAAATATCTGAATTACAAGAAAAATTGATTTTATTAAAAAAACAAAGAGATGAATTAAGTGAAAAAAATTTAAACATAAGCTCTCAAATCAACTCTTTTACACTTAAGAATCAAGAAAATGAAGAATTAAAAAATAAAATAACAGGGATGAAGATGTGCCCAACCTGTCTTCAAGATGTGGGCCCTGTACATAAAAGCAATGTAATAAACAAAGTAGAAACTGATATAACAGAAAATGTAAAAAAAATAAATGCCCTTGTTGGTGAAAAAAGAGATATTTCAGAAAAATTAAATCAAAAAAATTCTGAAATAAATACTACTCAAAACAAAATTCAGGATTTTAAGGTTCTTAAAGTCAAATTAGAAAATTTAGAAGAGAAAAAAATAAGAATAAATGAATTAAAACAAGATAATAGTTCTCTAGAAAAAGATACAGAATTGCTAACTCATCATCTAAATTCCTTAAAAGATTCTGTTTTTGATTTAAAAAGATTTGAATCAGTATTTGAACAAAAAACAAAAGAGTTTGAAAAGTCCCTTAAAGAAGAAAGATTAGCAGAAATAAAAGTAGCGGAATTAAAAAAAGAGATAGATGTTTTTGAAAGACAAATACAAGAAATTAAAGAAAAAGTAAAAGAATTAGAACAAATCAAAAAAGAATTAAATTATATTTCTAATCTAGAGAACTGGTTAAATAAAAGTTTTATTCCTCTTATCTCAAATGTAGAAAGAAATGTGATGCTTAAACTTAAAAATGAATTTTCTGTTTTGTTCTCTGAATGGTTCTCCATGCTTGTTCCAGATAATTTTAATGTTAGATTAGATGATAAATTTACTCCAATAATAGAACAAAGAGATTATGAACTTGACTATAATTATCTTTCAGGAGGAGAAAGAACAGCAATTGCTCTTGCATATAGATTATCTCTTAATCAGGTTCTTAATTCAGTTTTAAGTAAAATTAAGACAAAAGGGCTTGTTATTTTAGATGAGCCAACAGATGGTTTTAGTGACCAGCAATTAGATAAAATGAGAGAAGTTTTAGAAGAATTAAATGTGGCTCAATTGATAATTGTTAGTCATGAGCAGAAAATAGAAGGATTTGTGGAAAATGTCATTAAATTCTCTAAAGAAGCAGGAATTAGCAAAAAGTCCTAATAGAAAAACTTATAAATATATAATTACCTAAAAGTAATATAAATTCTAATATAAATTAGATTATTCTTAAAAATGGACAATGAATTAAAAAATTCAATACTTAAAACAGGAACAACTGTATTAGGAATTGTCTGCAAGGATGGAATAGTTATGGCTGCTGATAGGCAAGTCACTGCAGGGACAATAGTTATGAATAAAAATACTCCAAAAGTTGTTCAAGTTAATGATTATTTGGTTGTTTCCTGGACAGGTGGAGCAGCAGATGCTCAAAGATTAGGGAAATTGCTTGCAGCTGAACTTAAACTTAAAGAGCTTAAATCAAGAAGTAGACCAACAACTAAACAAGCAGCTAATTTAACTGGAAGTATTTCTTACTCAAATATAAGACAGCCTTCAATGATTCCAAATATTGTAGGAACTCTTGTTGCAGGTTTTAATGAAGATGGTTCAACTGAATTATATACTATAGAACCAGCTGGAGGAACATATCCAGTTAAAGATTATGATGCTAATTTCGGTTCAGGTATGCCTTATGTATTGGGGTTGCTTGAAAGACAGTATAAACCAAATATGACAATAGAGCAAGGAATTGAATTAGCAAAAGAAGCTCTTAAATCCTCAACACAAAGGGATGTTGGAAGTGGTTATGGCATAGACATATTTACTATTAAAAAAGAGGGAATAAAAAAAGTAGTGGGACAGAGAATTGAATCTAGTTATACAGATGAATAATAATTAAACTAAAGGTTGAAAATGGACATTCTAAAAAAAATAACAGAAAGACTTGGTAGAAATATCACAGATGCTAGTTTTGAAGGAGCAAATATAGTTATTTATACAGATAATGAGAATTTCTTTAGAACAGGTGAAGCAAGAATAAAAGAAATAGTTAATGAATTAAAAAAAAGAATAGAATTAAGAGCAGACCAAAAGATTCTTCCAAGTAAAGAAGATGTGGAAAAACAAATCAGAGAACTTGTTCCAAAAGAGGCAGAAATAACAAATATTATTTTTGATTTTCACAGAAGCATTGTAATTATTGAAGCTAAAAAACCAGGACTAGTAATTGGAAAACAAGGTTCAATTATAGATGAGATTAGAAAGAAAACTTTATGGACTCCTCAAGTTCAAAGAAGCGCTTCAATTAAGAGTAAAATAACTGAAAACATAAGGGAAGTTTTATATGCAAATAATAATTATAGAAGAAGATTTCTAAATAAAATAGGACAAAAAATCTACAAGGGATGGTCTCCTGAAAAAGTTGATGAGTGGATTAGAGTAACTGTTCTTGGAAGTGGAAGACAAGTAGGAAGAAGCTGTTTACTATTACAAACCCCTGATTCAAAAATACTTTTAGATTGTGGAATTGATGTTTCTTCACAAGGAAAAGATAAATTTCCCTATTTTAATGTTCCAGAATTTGACATAACTCAATTAGATGCTGTAATTATTACTCACGCACATTTAGATCATGTGGGACTTTTACCTTACTTATATAAAATGGGTTACAAAGGCCCTGTATACATGACTTCTCCAACAAGGGATATAGCTGCTCTTCTTGCTCTTGATTTTATTGGAGTTGCATATAAACAGGCAACAAAGCCTCTTTTTAGTTCAACAGACATAAAAGAAATGGTTAAGCATAGTATTTGTTTAAATTATGGGGAGGTTACTGATGTTACTCCTGACGTTAGAATCACTTTTTATAATGCAGGACACTGTCTAGGAAGCTCTATTGTTCATTTAAATATTGGAAATGGATTACATAATCTTGTATATACTGGGGATCATAAATATGGAAAGTCCAGATTACTTGACCCTGCAATTATAAATTATCCAAGGGTTGAGACAGTGATAACAGAATCAACCTATGGTGCTAAGACAGATATTCTTCCCTCTAAAGCTCAGGCAGAAGAGGATTTACTTAATGCTGTAAATAAGACAATAGAAAGAGGGGGAAAAGCACTTATTCCTGAATTAGGTTTAGGTAGAGCCCAGGAAACAATGTTGGTTTTAGAAGATGCTATGAAAACAGGCAAACTAAAAGAAGTTCCAATATACATTGATGGTATGATTTGGGATATTAATGCAATACATACTGCTTACCCTGATTTTTTAAGTAGTAAAGTTAGAGCGCAGATATTTCAAGATAGGAATCCTTTTGTTTCAAATATCTTTTCAAGGGTTGGCTCTTCTCAGGAAAGAAAAAAAGTGGTTGAAGGAGGTCCTTGTATAGTTCTGGCAACTTCAGGTATGCTTGTTGGAGGTGCTTCAGTAGAATATTTTAAAGAATTCGCAAGCAATGAAAAAAACTCGATTATTTTTGTATGTTATCAGGGAGTTGGAAGTTTAGGCAGGCAAGTTCAAGAAGGACTAAGTGAAGTAAAAATGATTGTCGATGGAAAAGAAGAAATAGTAAAAGTAAAACTTGAAGTGCACACAGCTAATGGTTTTTCAGCCCATTCAGGAAGAAACGAGACCATGGCTATGTTTAATAATATGAGGCCAAAACCAAAAAGAGTTATGTTGCTTCATGGAGAAGTTTCAAAAAGTTTAGATTTAGCTTCTGCTATTTACAAGCTTAATAGAGTGGAGACAAATGTTCCAAGAAATTTAGAAACAATGAGATTAAGATAAATGAAAAAGAAAATAGTTTTCTTTGATGGGGATGGAACTCTTTGGTATCCAAAAAGGACAAAATATACAAAACATCCTGTTTGGATTTATAAAGATAAGAGATTTAAGAATCACACAAAACATCTTGTGATGATACCTTCTGTTTTATCAACCATTAAAAAATTAAAGAAAAATAATATAATCACTATAGTTCTTTCAACACACCCACAACCCCCAAAAGAAGCAGAAACGATTATTAAGGATAAGATAAAACATTTTAATCTAGCAAAATTGTTTGATGGAGTTTATGCAACTAAAGATTATCATAATTCAAAAGGGAAATTTATACTGAAAATATTAAATAAGAGAAAAATTCCAAAGTCAAAGGCACTTATGATAGGGGATAGTTATAAGTGGGATTATAAACCAGCAAAGAAGGTAGGAATTGATGCTTTACTTATTGAATCTGAATATGAACCAATGAAAAGTAAAACAAAATCTATAAAAAAATTAAGTGAGATCTTTAAATATCTTTAATAAGATAATCTTAAAAACTATTTTTCCGTTGTTTTCATATGAAATTTTCATCAAGGTGCATAATAAAATTTCCCTTCAGTGTAGAGTGGAAAATTGAAAAAAACCTGGAGGTTGTTTTCATATGAAACACAACCTTAAGATTACAATTGTTCTGATTATAATGTTTTTAATTACACAATTTATAGGTTTAGTTGTATTACATGCAAATCCTCTTAAAATTACAGCAGAGGTGAATGGAACAGCCCAAGAGGTTTCTAATCCTTATTTAAAATGGATAGACCCTCCTCAACCAGAAACAAAAGGAGACTACGCAGGCATCTTTTCTCAGATTCTGATAGCTTTTGTTGTTGCAATAGTTTTATTATTTCTTTTAATGAAATTTAAAATAGAAATGTTTCTTAGAATATGGTTTTTTGCTGTTGTGGCTGTTGCCTTATTTTTAAGTTTCCTAGCTTTTATTAAAATTATTCCTTGGTTTGTTCTTTCAATGAGGACCGCTCTTATTGTTTCACTTGTTTTAGCAATCCCTCTGGCTTTTATCAAGATATTTAAAACAAACTTTTTAATTCATAATCTTACAGAATTTTTAATTTATCCTGGAATTGCAGTTGTTTTTGTCCCATTACTAAATATCTATACAATGATAGTTTTGCTGATTTTAATATCTGCATATGATATGTGGGCTGTATGGAAATCAGGGGTTATGCAAAAAATGGCTAAATATCAGATTAAAAAACTAAAGATTTTTTCAGGCTTTTTTGTTCCATATCTTACAAAAAAACAAAAACTAGAGCTTAAAAAAATGAAAGCAGCAAAATCATCTAAGAAAAAAGCTATGAAAGTGAATGTGGCTATTCTTGGAGGAGGAGATATCATATTCCCTATTATTACAGCAGGAGTTATGCTCAAAACTTTTGGACTTTTGTCTGCAGTATTTGTAATAATTGGAGCTGCACTTGGGTTAGCATACTTGTTTTTCTTTGCTAAAAAGAAGAAGTTTTATCCTGCAATGCCTTTTATTTCAGCAGGAATCTTTATGGCTATGATTTTAAGCTGGTTGATTCTTTAAAAATTAAGATTTTTAAGCCCTAATAAACCACAATCATAAATCCTTTATTTGTTCTCACTCAATAAAAGTAACAAATAGTAAGGTTTATAAAAGAAATCCCCTATTCATTTAAGCCTTAAAATGATACTAAAACAAGAATTAACAAACAAAATCAAAGATTATTTTGATTTAAATGTATATGAAACAAAAGTATGGTTAGCTTTGCTTAGTAAAGGAATTGCTTCTGCAGGAGAGGTTTCTACTATCTCAGGTGTTCCTAGATCAAGAACTTATGATGTGTTAGAATCTTTAGAGAAAAAAGGATTTGCAATAGAAAAATTAGGAAAACCAGTAAAATACATTGGAGTTAAACCCGCAATAATCTTGGAAAAATTAAAAAATAATGTTAAAAAGAATGCAGATGACAAAATTAAAGAACTTTTAAAAATTAAAAGTACAAATGAATATACTGAATTAGAAGAATTATATAAAATAGGAGTTAATCCAGTTAAGAGAGAAGACATTTCTGCTTCATTAAGAGGAAAATCAAACATCTCTAATCATTTAAAAGAAATAATTCAGGATGCTGAAAAAGAAGTTATTATTTGCACTGATGCCCAGGAATTTGCTTCAAAAATCAAACTTTTCAAACAAACTCTAGATAGATTAAGAAAATCTAATGTTAAAGTTAAAATTGCTTTATCAGGAGAAAAAAACCTCATTCAAAAAATATCTGAAAAATTAGAAGTAAAAATAAAATGTGTAGATATAGATGCTAAGTTTTTTATTGTTGACAGAAAAGAAATATTATTCTATTTATTTAAAAATCCAAATCAAGAGGATTTAGCTATCTGGTTAAATTCAGAATTTTTCTCAGAAGCTTTTGCTTCTTTGTTTGAAATGGCTTTAAAATGAAAGCAATACCCGAATATAGATGCCCTTTTGATAAAAATTGTTCAGCTTTGAATCCTTTTCTTGAATCAATGGAAAAATTTAATAGAAAAAAAACTCATTCAATGATGGATGTTCTTAACTATGGTGCAGCTGTGAGAGGCCATGAATTTCTATTAAATAATTTTTGTAATGGGCCTTACCAAGACTGCCCTGCTTACAAGGAACAATCTGGAAAGGAAACAAAAGGAACAGTTGAAACATCTGAAGGAGGAGTAAGAAGTTTAGAATTGCATAAAAGAGAACCAGAAGTAAACACTTCTGAGGTGGAAGCAAGAACTGTGTTTATAATTTCAAGAGGAAACTAAAATGACAAAACATTTAATATGCCCAAATACTCCAACTTGTCCTATTTATGAAGTTTGGGAAAAACAAATAGATAATAGATTAGATATCATCTTATATCAAGAAGAGAAAAGAGAGGAATGTTATTCTTGTTTAGCTTTAGATGCTCTAAGAGATGTTGAAAGTGGAATAGAAGTTCCAGAAGAATTAAGAAAAAGGTTTAGTCAAGAAGAATTTGGTCAGTGCGCAGAGATTGCCTTACTTAATCTTTTACCTTCAAGGAAATAATACTCATTTCTTTTAATCTCTTTTTATATTTTCTTTTCCACTTAGAAATAAATTCTTTTAAATTAAAATCAATTTTATCTCTTGCATAAATTCTTTTTGCCTTTGTAAATATTTTTTTATGCTTTTTTCTAAATGCCTTCACACTCTTTTTATCTTTAACAAAAGGCCCGGAAGTTAAAATTTCTTTTTTGCTTTCTACAGCAAAATAATATGTAGCTGATTTCTTCCCATTATACTCAAATCCCCTCTGTTTTATTTCAAAAAACCTTGAGATTTCCCTTTCCAAATGTTTAAAGAATTTTAATAATTTAGTTCCAGCAATATCTCCATTTTGCTTTTTAGTTTTAGATTCTAATAAGACAAATTCTAATCTCTTTTTTTCAGCCTGTTCTCTTATCTTTTCTATATTAATTTCTTTTTTCTCAAATGATTTTATAGAGGGATTTTTTAGAAACTTTTTACATTCTTTTTTAAAATTATTAAATGTTTGATTAGATAGTGCAGCAAGAACATTTCTTTGAGGGTATGTGGGATCCATTAAAATAATAGGAGAATTCAATTTTGAAGCATTTACATCAAATAAAACCATTTGTCTATTTTTGTAATATTTTTCAATATCAATAATTATCTTTTTTCTCATCTCCTCCCATTTCTTTTCATACTCTTTATTCCATATATTTTTTCCTTTTTTTGATTTCTTTGCTTCTTTAGATATGGCTTTAATAAATTTCAGAAAACTTCCATAATAATAAACTAATAATTCAAGCCCATATCCACTAAAACCATTTACATATGACTCTGCTCCATAAGTATTTGTTGCATAACAAAATGCTTTTGCAATTCTTATTTCATTTAAGATGTTTTTATTCTTTATTTTCTTTTTAATGTAATTAACATGGCTATAGGATAAATCAGTTATGTTTTCTGCTTGGCTTGGTTTTGATATTTTTTTTACAGGAACTAGTTCAATGAAAAATTTAGGGCCTTTTTTTATTCTAAAATAATCTCGTGAGCCATGAATAATTGAAACATTTTTAATTCCTCTTAAAATTTCCTTAGTTAATTTTGAAATATTTTTATACTCTTTATCAAATCTCATAAAAATGTCTACATCATAATAGTCCTTAGAAATAACTGTGCCCTTTGCAAAACTTCCTCCAATAAAAATCTCTGCCTTTAATTTATTCTTCTTTATCCTTTTTTTAATTTCTTTAAGAAATTCATTTAAATTAGTCTCTATAAAGTTTAAGTCTTCCTTAGGAGGTTTAATCTTCTCTAATACCTCTTTTAAAATTAAATTAATTTTTTTTCTCATTAGGATTTTTAATCTCCTTCAAGTCCTTTGTATTTTGTCCTAGAGTTGATGCTAAATCAATTATGTATTTTCCTTCTTCAAGTTTGTAAATAAGTGGCCTGTCTTTTCTAAATAAGTTTACAATATCTATTTCAAATTTTCCACTTCCAATAACTCTTATTGATTCAAAGTCAAGAATAACTGGGGCAGTAGTGTCTGTAATTCCTGCAATCTCTCTAATATCTTTTTCAATTGCTTTTTTCTCTTCTTGAGGAATTTCAATAGGATTCTCTTTTATTTTTTCAAGCTGGTCGTCTCTAATATAAAAGAAAAAATGACTTCCACATTTACTGCATCCTTCTAATAATTCTCTGCTTCCAGCAGGATAAATTTTCCCGCAATGAACACATTGGTGTGGCATAATTACTAAAAAGAATTCTAACTTATAAAATTATCTACTTATTTAAGAACAATTCAATCTTTTTTGGATTTCTTTTAATTTCTTTGACAATAGTTGCTGGCCCGATTATTGTTACAGAACCCATATCCCCTCCAGAAAGAGCATTTACTAATCCGCTTCTCATTCTTCCAAAAAATCCTTCTTTCCCCCCATTTCCAATCACTGCTAATTCTATTCCTCTAAAATTTTTTATGTGTCCAATCATAGCCATGGTATCTTCAATTAATCTTGTTTCTTCTTCTGGGTTAAGTCTTCCTTGTAAAATAATTATATTACTTCCTAAAATAATGTCTAGAATTTTTTTAATCCTATCTGTGCTGTTTAAACTTCTAATTTCTGAATAAGGCATGAACCTTATTGAAAAACCTTTTATTTTTCCTATTTTTTTGCCTCTTTTTTTCTTTGTCATATTCTAAAATGTATTACGTAATATATATTTTTAATTGTTACTAAACCTTCTTTGCAGTCTCAAATATAGCTTTGTAAAACTCTTCTAGGTTTTTTCCATACTTAGCACTTATTCCAATTGTTTCATATTCTGGAAAAGCAGCTTCAATCTTTTTAATATCTGATTTTTTCAAATCTATTTTATTAGCAACTATTAGTACTGGAATCTTTCTTGCAACGAGGTTTCCAATTATAGTTATATTAACTTGATTATATGGGTTTTCAGTAGAATCTAAAACAACAACTACCAAGTCCATGTCATCTAACCACTTTATAGCATCAACAACACCTTGTGTAGCTTCTTTTGCTCTTTTCTTTGAATCCTTTTTCTTCATTTTAAATTTCAAAAAATCTTCATAATCAATTCTTGTGGCGATTCCAGGAGTATCTATCATTTTAAAAGTCATTTTCTTTCCTTTATATTCTATTTCAACTTTTTCTTTAAACTGCACACTTCTTGTTTCATGAGGAATCTTACTTACAGAACCAATTTCTTCTCCAGTAAAATCCTTGCAGATTCTATTTGCTAAACTTGTTTTTCCTGCATTTGGAGGGCCATAAAAGCCAAGTTTTACATCCTTTTTATCTTTAAAAAAACCAGAAAACATGCTCTTAAAGAATCTTTTAAATAATTTTATTACCATATTATATTTTCAGATTTTATCTTTATTAAACTTTGTATATTTTATTAACTATTTTTGAAAAAACCCTTTATCTTTTACGAGGAACCATGCCAGCAGGAGCACTAGGAACAACTCCTTGATTTAAAGAAGTTTTCTTTTTTCTAAAGAGTCCTGTTACTTTTTCAATAGGTAATTCTAACATTCCTGTTCTTCTTCCTGAGTATTTTTTCATAACATATTTTATCTGCTCTGAATTCCATCCTGCTTTTCTCAATCCTCTTTCTATTTCACTATCACTTTTTCCTTTCTTTTTCTGAGCATCTACATAATAAACAACATTAACCAGGTAATTCCTGTCTTTGAATAAGTATTTTTCATACTTATATTTATACCATTGTTGCAGAACAATATAAATAATTATTCCTGCAATTAACAAAAAGAAGATAATTAAAAAGAATAATGTCCATCTCATTTCTCCTTGTTCTGCTTCTTCATAATCTTCTATGATTATTAAATTGCTTAAAGCAGAAGATACAAACACTGGAAGATTTCTTATTCCAATATCCTGAGTTGTATAAAAGTTAATCTTTTTCTGAGCATTTAAAGGAGAATAAAAATATCCCGCTGCACTCTCTTCACCATAATCTTCTTCAAAGTTTATATTTTCTAATTGTCTAATAAATATTGTTGCTGTATCAGTCCCTTTTTTATTAAAATTAAATTCAAAATTACTTAGTAAAACATCACTTCTTCCATCATACTCTCCTGCTATTTGAGTGTATTTTACTTTACTATCTACATTTAAAACATGCCAGCCTAATACAGCATCTTTATATGCATCTCTTTTGCTTGTATCATAAGTTCCTCCAAGAATCTCACTTATTGCGCCTATTTCAATATAATCTTTACTAGGGTAATAAGAAATAGAAGTAGTGCTTGTTTTTTTGTATATTCTTTTTGGAACCTGAGATTCTATTTGTAGAAATTCATTAATAACTTCGTCATCTCCTCCTTGTTCATATCTGGTGCTGAGATTATTCAATTTTTGTTTAATACTTGGAATGTTTAGTGTGCTGTTCAACCCTTTTTGAACAAATAAAGAATAAGTGCTTAATTCTGTTTCAATACCATTTAATCTTTCTTTAACTTCTTCTAATTTTTCATTAAAATATAAATTTAAAGACAATACTTCAATATAGAATATCTTAGTAGCTTCTTTTCCTTTTGCATCTGTTACTTTTATTTTAATTGGAAAAATTCCTTCATTTGGAAAAGTATGCGTTGCTTTATTTGTATATGTTATTTGAGGACTGGCATTTCCAAATTGCCATTCATAACTTATTATGCTCGCATTATTAAGTTCTTCAACAACAACAGCAAAGTCTGTAGGAACCTGATTAAATCCATAAGAAGGATATATATATTCTATTTCAGGAACTTTTTCAATAATAATATCCTTTTCTTCAAATACTTTTTTATCATTTAATTCAAGTTCATAATCAAAAATCTGGAATTTAGTTGGAAGAGCCAGATTTGCATTACTTAAAGAAATCTGCATAAATTCTTCTCCGGTGTCTATAGCAGAAGAAGTTTTTTCTAAATCATATATAGTATCTATTTCTCTTGTTACCCCTCCAGATTTATATATTAAAGAGATGTCTTCAATTGTAATTTCCTGGTTGTCTGTATTGGAATTTAATTTTATTGGAATAAAACATCCATCAGAACAATCATATCCCTCATAAGTTTTATAAATATAATCTAAAAACTCACTGCTCAATCCATATTCAAAAGGATAATCCTCTGTTATTTCTATATTCTCCAAAGGAGCAAATTTTTTTCCTTGTGCATAAATATCAAAAGCCCAGTCTTTATTGGAGGTTTCAAAAGGATTAAATCCACATCCAGTTTCGTCATCATAATAACCTCTTATCTTAGTTTTAGTATCTTCAATTTCCCTATCATTAAAAGCGCAAATATAATACTCTTGGGGTTCTGTCACAAGATAACTTACTTCACAATCTCTTCTTATGCCTGAAGTTATTGAACTATCTAATTCACACTCTACAAGCTCCTCATTGTTATTATATATAGGATTTAAATCTAAATCAAATAAACCTAATTTTGTTGCTTCTGCTCCATCTTCGATTTCCACCCATGCACCTAATTTAAATCCAGCAGATTCTTTTAATTCAACTCTCTGGCAGTAAATATCCATAATTAATTTTTCTGTATCTTTAGTTATATCAAAACATCCATAGTCTCTTAATTCACTACAATCCCCTGATGTAGATTCATTATTTCCATAATCTATTGTTTCGTCAGCAAAGAAATCTATTTTTAATTGATTCTTACAACTTGATTCAGCATTGCTTTTTATATTAAAATTTACACTTGTTAAATCAGAGATTTCTCCCATTAATTTAAATCCAATGGTTTTTGATTCATCTGAATTTAATGTAAATGTTTTTGATTTTTCTGAGTTGCTTTCTTCATAAGTCATTCCACACCCTTCAGTACTGCAATTATAATCTTCTCCTTCTTTTAAATAAACATCACTTTTTAATAAATCAATTAAACTAATTACATTATCCTCTGAATCTTTAAATATAGAACTTGCGAGTTCATTGTCCAAACTTATGTTTATCCATCCTTCAAGATTTTCTCCTGGACCATAAATTATTGTTATTTCATGTGAAGGCTCTCCAACATCAAAACTTGCAAAAACAAACGACATGCTTGTAATTATTAATAATACAAAAATAAAACTTAATTCTCTTTTATTTGACATCTTTTATTTCTCGTCTTTTTAAGAAAAAATAAATCATGCAAATTGCAAAAATACTTGTAATAAATCCATAGATTCCAAAGAATGGAACTTTTAATTCTCTTGGACATGGAATAGGTTCTGATGTCCATTCCTCACATGAAGGATCTGTTGAAGTATAAACAATTTGAATAAAGTCCTCTGTTTCACAGCTTCCTATTTTTTGCCCTTCTGTATATTGACATTCTCCAAGTGGAAGAGTACAAGTTTTTCCTGGATCACTATTTCCAGAATCTGCTGTTTCTGTAATTGTTTTATAACATCCATTGTCCCATTTACATTCCCCTGTTCTATGATAAAAACATTCAGTGCCCTCTGGTCTTTCCACAGGACTTTTAACTCCAAGATTCCCTACTTTTTCTGGATCGTCTTCACAATCTGTTGGATTATCATAATCTCCACAACTTTCAATTCCTGGTCCTCCACCAATACTATAAGTAACTTCTAATATATTGCTTTTTTCTCCATTTACTATAAAATATAATTCATAAATTCCATCTGAATCTCCATCTCCCCCATCTCCTTTGATATCTTCTTCGTGGTTATCTCTAATTATATATATTCCTATTAATTCGCCATTAGTAATAGTCCCAGTTATTATTTTAATATAATCATCTCCTGCCATAAGGGGTCCATCATTAAACAAATAATCTTCTTCATACAACTCTATATCCACATCCCCATTTCCACTTACTAGTCCAGCCATTTTTATCTCTGCACCCTCAAGCATATCCACATGTAATTCATCTAATTCTGTTACTCCATCATCCCCTGCCCAGTAAACCTTTGTTGTTGGATAATCCTCCGGGTCATTAGGATTTGTCCCTCTCTTTTTCTCCACTTCATCTGTCCAGCCATCCCCATCATTATCATTATCATAAGGATCCATTATATCATTATTATCTGTATCACAATCTATATCATCCATAAATTTACATACATAATTGTTTGCCTGAAAGTCATTTGGACAAATACCATCTGAATTTGTATCATCACAGTCATAACAATCCCCTCCTATTTTAACTCCATTTATAGGATTGTCATTTCTATCAAATCTTCCTGAACAAGCTAAAACAAAACCTATCACAGCTATTAAACTAATTATTAGAAATATACTTATCACAACTCTTTTATTTAACATAATTATAATTAGTATTTTTATTTTATAAATGTTGTCTTAAGAAAGAAAATTATACTTTAACAGTAGGGTTAGTATAAACTAATTCTAAATTCAAAACATTTAAATATGCAATATGCATACATAAATTATGCAATCTCAGACATCTATTAGAATAAGCACAGAATTACTTAATACTTTAAAGCAGTTTAAAGAAAATAATGATAGCTATGAAGATATTATATGGGATTTTATAGAGCCTCATTTAGAGCTTTCTGATGAAGCTAAAAAAGATATGGAAAAGTCAATGAATGAATACAAAAAAGGAAATTTCTCAACTCTTGAAGAAGTAAAAAAAGAATTAGGCATTTAAATTGGATATTCTTTTTTCTAATAATTCCAAAAAACAATTAAAAAAATTAAACCCCCGAATTAAGCAAAAAATAATTTTCACTCTTGAAAAATTTAAAGACAATCGTCCAGTAGATATAATTAAATTAAAAAACAAAAAAGACGAGTTTAGAATTCGAACTGGAAATTACAGAATCCAATTGCAAAAAATTAAACAAGGATTTTTAGTAACAAAAATAGGAAAAAGAGAAAATTTTTATTTAATTTTATTATAAAGAGAAAAGTAAATATAAATAATCCCTTTATAATCAATAAATCTAT
>CAZYKW010000004.1:0-1929 GCA_964648475.1 Candidatus Woesearchaeota archaeon
GCCCCGCCTAGCCCCGCCTAGCCCAGCCAAGCCTTGCCTAGTGAATATCATCGGCAAGATGACTATGATGAAACCTCGCCTTGCCTCGCCTTGCCCAGCCTTGCCCAGCCACGCCCCGCCTTGCCTTGCCTATCCTATCCTCGCCAAGCCTCGAAATAGTTTAAAGAGGGTTTAAACCTCTTTAAACTCAGTAACCTGAAACTTTCCAAACTTTCCTTTCTTTTCAGGTCTCCAATCTCCAATTCCAACATACTTTCCAGCAATCTCTAAAGATTCCTTTATAGTTTCAGGATGGATTTCATCTTCAAATTGGATATGAAATTCCAAAACCCAATTTTTAAACATGGGTCTATATCTCATAACTCTGCCTTTTGTAGATGGTATTACAACTAAAACACTAAAAATCTCATACTTCGGTTTTTTATGCATAATCTCAAATTCTTCTATTGAAATCATACTGCCGAACAACTTTGAATAAGTAGCTTTTCCTTGTCCTTTAACTTTTACTTTCTTTCCAGCTTCGATTAAAGCCCTTTCTATATGAGTTGCAGGTTGATAAATTCTTTCTTCAGAATCTATGTATAACTTCTTCAATGCTTCTTTTTCCCAATCAGCAGTTGCTTTCTTTTCAACCCATTGTTCAGAAAAACCATAGGATTCTGGTTTATTCATAAGTAAAGGTGTTACTCCTGTTATTTGAACTTTATATTTTTTCATCTTGCCGATAACCTCCTTTCATCTGTATTAATATCCTCCTCGTTAGTTTTCTGAGTTTTCTTTAGGTTTAAGTAATGATTAACCAAAAAAAGTATAACTATATAACTAAATGTTATATTAAAAAGCCCAACAAACCATAAAAAATCTGGAAAATCATAAAAAACATAATTTATAACTCCTAATCCAAATAAGCTACAAATACATAAAGTTGCTAAATTAACCCTAATCATCTCAATACCTCCTCCTTAATCTTTCATTAAATACCGACGGAGAACCATAATGAGAAATAAAAGTATTATTATATTCTTTCTCTGTCTGCTCTATTAGTTTTTTAATTTCACTCATTTTTCAAATCCTCCTCTGTTAGATTGAAGAAATCCAACAATATTTTATCTGAGTTTTCAACTGCTAACCCTTCTCTCAAAACATTTCTAATTTCTTTAACCCACTTCACAGCTTCGGCTTTTAAGTCGTCTCTTTTAATAAAATCCTCATAGTTTGAATTTGGAATTTTTAAATAAAAAATCTTCAAATCCTTCAAAGTCTTTAATTCATTCATTTTCACTCCCTGATATCTTTTGTTTAAGTTCATTAATATCATATTCTCCTATATTTTCAGTTCCAAGAGATTCACCCATATCAGTTCTTTTTTCAATCCACCATTTATCAATCTCTTTCTGTCAAATATGCTTTTTCATCTCCCTTTGTTAAAACATTATCTTTTTTTGAATATTTCCAACCTCTTTCTCTTGCATATTGAACACAACATTTATTCGAGCAAAAATAACTATCCACAGTCAAATTCCTATGGAGCCATATCTTAAATGTTGCGAAATTATTGCATTGAAAACATTTCATTCTCCACCCTCCTTCAAATCCTTCTCTACTTCAAATTCACTTTCATATTCTAAGTCCAACAATTTTAATTTAATCTCCTCTAATCTTCTAAGAGCCAAACCATTTTCAACTAAACTCGTCTTCTTATTTGTAAATTCATCATATACTTGATCCTTATTTACGCAAATTGCTATTTTAATCATTTTTCAATCTCTCCCAATAGTTCAAAATTTCTAAACCCTCATAACTTCTACAATTATCTAAAACAATATAATTAACAGTATCATCATAAGCTCTCCTTATACATTCATCTTCTATTTCACTATATTCTTTAGCGAACTTCTCAATTTGTTTTATTAGTTTGTTTGTCATTTT
>CAZYKW010000004.1:2029-16021 GCA_964648475.1 Candidatus Woesearchaeota archaeon
GAGACTATTATTACTCTAATACTTCTATTGTGTATCTTGTATTAAGTCCTGATCCATGTCTATTAACTCTGATCTTTTTTATATCTGATTTAATCTTCAGTGCTTCTTTTAGCTTTTCTAAAACCATGTCAGGAACTCTATACTCTTTTCCTTCTATAACAGCAACTTGGTAAAAAAATTCATTTCCATCTTTGTCTTTTCCGGTTCTATCTTCTAACTGAAGGTTTACATCAACTGAACTTAGATCAGCGATGTTTAGAGTCTGCTTTGGCTCATAAGCTCTTGCACTTTCAATTATCGATGCCATTTGTTTTAACCTCCTGTAATTTAATTGAATATGTTTTTGATTATTTCCTGTTTGATTTCTTTGTGTTTCATTCTTGCTATTGAATCAGAAAGATCATCGTTTGCTTCTCTCTCTTTC
Source organism: Candidatus Woesearchaeota archaeon (assembly GCA_964648475.1). GTDB lineage: Archaea > Nanobdellota > Nanobdellia > Pacearchaeales > GW2011-AR1 > WJLC01. The sequence continues at coordinate 2,454 of CAZYKW010000004.1, forward strand.
TGTCTGAACTCAAGTTCATCAAGCCAGTTAATTTGCTGTATCACCTGCATTTTCTATAACCTCCTTTTTATCTAACAAAGTAAAAACAAATTCTTTCCATGTTAAACTTCCTTTTACTTCTACTAACTTATCGTATTCTTTATCCTCTAAAAATAAGTTTATTGTTTTCATATTAGTTAATATACTAACTACTATATAAACATTTCTATTTTATTTTAGTAGTAACAAAGTCAGAGTAGGCGGGATAGAAGTGACAAACCCATTTCCTACTCTTTCTTTCACCAGGTTTTAGATGGTGAATATTAATGCAGGATGAAAAAAGGTTGAGAACACCCTGCATCTGAAAGATTGGAAAGAAAGTTATAAAGCTTGATGAAAAAAGAGTTATCTCCAATCTTTCAGTATGAAATTCTTGTTTTAAGCCATTCTGCATCATTTTACATAATTTGGTATATCCTCTTTATCTAATTTATCTAACATCCACCATTCTATTAAACCATGAATAGGACAGATCATTCCTTTTTCTGTTCTAATTAGAGGTTGATTGCATCTTGGACATATTTTTTTCATTTTCATTCTCTTTTAATTTATCATACTGATCTTTAAGATCATAATATTTCTGGCTGACTTCTGATAGTTTATTTGTTAGCAGTTCAATTCTTCTCAAAATATTCAATCTATTATCATAATCTGTTATTCCTCTTTCAGCCAACATAACAGAAATTCCAACTCTTAATGCTTCTGTAAATTTAATATGATGTTGTTGGCATAGTGAGTAAAATTGATGAGAAACTAAAACAGAGGTCTGTCTTTGTCCTGCTCTGTTTCTCCAGTCTTTGTTTAAGTTATTATCTTTGTAGCTCATTTTATCTTTTGTATATACTAAAGTAAATATATATTTACTACTTTCTTTTCTTTCTTTTATATTTCTATATATATTATAATATATACTATTTTTTGCATTTATATTTATTTTTTAGTAAATATATATTTACTTTAGTATATATTATATACTAAAATATATACTATTATTTAAAATTTCTTCACTACTTTAAAATGTTGTAGTAAAGTGTGTAGGTACCTGGTGTTTAGGTACCTGAAATGTAAAATAAGAATCTTTTGTTATATTTTGTGCATTAACTATAATCCAAATTTATAGTTGAACACCCAACTATAAATAGGAGTCTTAAATTGTTATAGTTTAAATTTTGATTTAATATTTTATCTTTTAATTAGTTATTCCTTATATAAGTAAGATGATAAAAGTAAATAATCAAATACAGTGTTTAGGTACCTGCCTACATTAACTACATTAACTTCACTAACTACACTTAATTTGAGCCAGTTTTTAGAGAACTGGCAAACTCCTCTTACAAAAGAGCATTATTTTAAGGTGTCCCTTATGTTTTTGCCTACATTAACTACATTAACTTCACTAACTACACTCTTTTCATTAAAATCTTGTGTAGTTTCTGTAATTGTTGTAGTTAATGTAGTATGTGTAGTATTGTGTAGTTCTTTTATGTTTTCTTTGTATTTCTCAGGAATTGGGTAACCACAAAAGTTCGCACAATACAGATTATAAGAACTTTCACTTCTTCAACTCCTCAATTTGTTTCTGTAAATCTGCAACTTCCTTTTCTAAATCTCTTATTCTCTTTTCATGTCCGATTAAATTTTCATATAACCAATCAACCATTCCAGAGATGCTCCAACTTGCTTTTTCTGTTGAACTTTCAGCAGGTAAGGGGATTTCTGTTAATTTTCCATCTCCATTTCTTAATTCTTCTTTCAAAACTAATTCATCTAATTCCTGTTTCTTTTGTTCATCAGTTCTTTTGTCTGTTGGTGTATTAGTTAAAATTTCTTCAAATATCCCTACTTCTGAATCAATTGCTGTTCTGTTATCTTCAAGTATCGTTGGTTTTGTCACTTGCTCCATACTCGCAATTCTACAAGAAGTCTTTAATATTGGTTGCATCATTTTCTCATAACCTCTTAAAACTTCTTCTGTAATATTTGAACAATTACAACCATAAATATCTAATGAATCTAATGAAGTTTCATTAAAACATCTTTGGCATTCTGTATGAGTAACTTCCTCATAAATTGGAGCTGAATAATTATTGACTTCAATTTCTCCTGCATAACAAGGATGTTTAGAATGATTTACACTTCCATCAGGATTTAAATATTCTTCATCATAAACTTCTGAGAACTCAAAATAAGCATCTGCTAAGATTCCACCAGCTGTTTTAATGCTTAAATTTCCGTCAGCATCTTTTAAATTAACTTCCAAAGGAGCAACTGGCGAAGTAGTATTTAATCCAATAAAACCACTTGAGAAGTTTCCCCAGATTAAAGGATTTGAATTAATATTATTTTGTTTTAGGATAAAAACATCATTCATGTTATCATTCTCTCCTGATTCATAACCTATGTAAATAGAATCATTAGACTGAGCATCTCTTCCTGCCTCATATCCTATTGCAATAACTCTATTCGAAGGATTCGCTCCTGCTAAAGAAGAAAAACCTGCAGAATTACCAAGATATAAATTATTATCTCCGAACTCGTAAAAACCAGCTCCACCACCAAGATATATATTCGAATCTCCAACTATTCCAAATCCAGTGACATAACCCATTAATAGATTAGCTATTCCATCAGAACCATAACCTACTAATGCACCTATCCCAACTGAATATGCTGAGCCAATTCCTCCAATATCTCTTCCTGCACTTTGAAAAGTACTTTTCCCTAGTCCAACCATAGAACTTCCTAAAGCATAATAACCTGAACCTGAACCTATAAATAATGACTCACCAGAAGTATCTGTTGGATTTGTACCATTATAAAGCTCTCCTGTTTTATATCCAATAAAAATAGAATTATCAATATCATTAGCAAGGTTTCCAGCTCCTTTTCCAATTAAAGTATAATCAAAAGAACCGTCATTAATAGGTATTCCATCTGAAAGATATGTTTCATCTTCACCTAGACTTAATAAGGGGCTTGTTCCATTAGTAATTTTAAATACATTCTCGCTTGTCTGCGACATCATTAAATTTGAAGAACTGGAAATATTGAAAAGGATATGCCCATTGTAAATTTTCAACTGCCCGCCTGTTATTGAAACATTCAAAGAGGTATTTGTTTGACTTGAATCATTTATCCATCCACCTGTTCCATCTCCTGAACTTATTCCAGTTAATTGACTTCCATCTCCGAAGAAATAATCTGCTGTTATGTTATAACCAGTTGCATTAATATTAGCAGTATTGTTATAAACCTGAGTTTTATTATAATAATCCCCAATAACAAAATTTGAAGAGTTGTAAAATCCACTAGGATTGTCGATTGAATAATAAAGTGTATCTGCATAACTTTGATTCCATGATGAATTACCTCCTGAAATCCCACTCAACTGAGAACCATCTCCGAAGAAATAATCTGCTGTTACATTTCCATTAACTATTATATCAGCTTCTGATTCTCCTTCAATTCCAACATATACATCATCTCCGAATATTCCTGTTCCTGTTGCTATAAAATCTCCTATAACTCCGAAAGTTCCGTGAAAATATCCTATCAAATCATTTAATGAATTGATAAAATTAATTGTCGTTGGGCTTTCTACATCCTTCACATCTATAACCTGAGAACCATCGAAAACCAAATCAGAATCTAGTGTTAAGTTTCCTGTCATTGTATCACCGTCAGTGTTTACAAATCTATCGTCGCAGTCTTCACAAGTTATTTCTTCTCCTCCGCCTCCTGTTGTAGTTGTAGTTTCTGCTGTTGAAACTCCGTATATTGTTTCATCTGAGTATATTCCAGCAGATACGAAAGTAATTGATAATAGAAGTAAAAATATATATAAGTAACATTTCATTTTAATTTATATAGAAAAATAAGATTTAATTATTTTTCTATAGCTTAATTTCTTTTCCGTTATCAAAAAATTTTGTTATTTTATGTTCTTTTCCGTCAGATAAAATAACTTCAGCTTGACTTAATTTTTCTTTTAACTTTTCAGGATTTTCTAAGACTTCTCTTATTTTTGGATCAGATAAATAAGGATTATCAGGAATTTTCTTATCTGCGTATTTTTTTGATATGATATAAGAAACTATAAAAATAATTAGTGCAAATACATAAAATAAAGGAGATGTTAATAAAGTCATTTTAAGCTGGAACTATCCCACTTGTAGGTTTACAAGTTTCCATATCTTTAATTATTTGTCCTAATTGATTTCCTATATTTCCTATATCGGTAACAATACCTTTCAGTAAATAGATTATAATTGCAAAACTTGCAGTTAATATAATCAAATATATGACTGTTGTAATTACTTGTTGATAAGCCTGCCACCATTTAATCGATTTATCTCGGTAATTTCTTTTAACAAACTCTCGTAAATTTTCAGACGCCCAAAGCATATCAGTATGATCATACTTCAAACCCATCTTTTTCATATCATCAGAGAGTTTTGTTGGAATCCAGTTAACCAGTTCTCTTTGAGGAGTTATGGTAACATAATATAATCCTGGTTGTACAGATTTAGTGAATCTAGGAAGCCACATATCTTTCTTTTTTATGTAGAATGCTCTTAATCTAGTTCCTGGATGGATGATCTCAACAAGTTCATCTCTTCCTAGTTGGATTTGCGATTCTGCTGTTTCTTCCCACCAGATGATAGATTGTTTTGGTATATTAGCCTCTTTCTTTTTTTTAACTAGAAAAAATGTAATTCCACCTATAATTACTGCAACAACTATAACGAGAAAAAAAATTAAAATATTATTGATTAGATTACCTATATCTATATCTTTAAAAGGATTAAAACTTCCTATATCCATTCTATAGATAAGAAAAACTTATTTTTAAATCTATCTATAGATTATCTTTTTTTCTTTCCTTTTTTTTTAGCCATTTTTAATTTTTAAGTTGAAATCTTCTATTTTTAGAGATTCATCATCTTCCTCTTTATCATTTTCATCTAAATCAACTTCTTCATCTTCCTCATCATAGTTAATTTTAATTAAGTTTATCAAATCTTCTAATCCATCAATTTTAATTGTTATTGTCATTTTGTTTCTTTGCCTCCTTTCAGAGTTTTTTAATATAAAAAATAAAATAAAAAATAAAATATTTATTTTTAACCAAATTTATTAGCTTTTGTATTCATAGTTTTATTTATAGTATCTGTCATGAAATATTTCCAGAATAATATAAATAAGCCTATTAATATCAATAAAGTTATAGATATAGCAACTACAAGAAACTGTGTATCTGATTGGTTTGAATATTGTGCTAATGCATTAAGACTTTGATTATTCACATCTCTCGAATTAATTTCTGCATCTGAATAATAATTATAAGTATAACTTATGTTTACATTATCCCATTGATATGTAGATGCATTAGTTACTATTCCATTTGAAGAAACAGAAATATTTCCCAATGATATAACTACTCCACTTGTAGCATTAATTGCACCAGTTATTGAAGGATTTGAAAAACCCCTTACTGATGATTGTGCAAGAGTATATCCTGTTGAATTTACATAAGCCCCTGATTCATTTGAAACTGTTCCTATAGAATCTTCAAGAATATCAATATTACCCATATTCCCAAAAATAAAGGTCATTATCAAAGCTCCAAATAATATTCCTAAAAGTAAGAATATTATTGTTCCAAACTTCATTACTTGTTTTACTTGTTTCATTTTTCTTTGCCTCCTTTCAGAGTTTTTTAATATAAAAAATAAAATAAAAAATAAAATAAAAAATAAATTTATCCAAAACTGCTTCCGCTTTTGCTTCCACCCATTTTTCCTATTGTATCAGTCATGAAATATTTCCAGAATACAATGAAAAGTGCTATCAATACAAGTAAAGTTATAGATATAGCAACTACAAGGAACTGTGTATCACTCTGACCTGTGTATTTGGTAATAGCATATAAGGAATCATTTTGAATAGTTAGGCTTTCATTATAACCAGTATCTGAAGATGTCAAACCTGCTTGTGTAGGTCCTAACTGAGCAAAAATGAAAGTCATGATCTGAGCTCCGAAAAGGATTCCTAAAAGGATGAAAACGATCATTGCAAAAGACATTACTACTTTTTGCGTTTGCATTTGTTACTTTTTCCTCCTTTCAATGATATATACATAAAAAAAATAATCTATAAGAGTTTTTAAATAATTGTTAACATTGTTAACATTGTTAACAATTATTTTTTAAAAATCCAAATTCCAATAAATACTATACAAAAGCCCAAAATGTACATAAATAAATCTTGTTGAAGCATTGGAATGTTCTGCTGATTTTTTATTAAGGTCATAATTGTACTTAAAAAAACAGAAACAACTGAAGCAATTCCAAAAGAACTTATAATATCTCCTTTTATGTATTTCTCTTTATCTACAAAATAAGAAGAAAAACCAATAATAGCCCAAATAGTCGCAACAAAATAAAGGTAAAAATAATAATTACACCCTGTTGGATAAACTAGTAAATCTCCTATTGTTTCTATGTTTGAAATTAATTCACATACCATTTAACCTCCTAATTTCCAGAATATCCAGAGAGCAGATACAATACTTATAATAAGCCATGATAATAAAACGCTTGTTACTGTCAATGGTATCCCTAATATTATAACTGGTAATTTAATTATTAACTCAAACATCGCAAAAACTAAAGATCCAAAGGTTTTTCCTATATTAACTGGGGTAAATAAAACAATAGAACCAAAACCTACTATTGATTTTTCCTGTTTCAATGCATCCCATTGATCTTGGCTAGTATCTTCTAAATCTGCAAGTTCTTCTGAAATGTTTGAAAATGAATCGCTAAATCTTGAATCTTCGGTTAATGGCTGAACTGCTGAATTATCTGATTGTACAATAACGATAAACGAGAACAATCCAAAAACTATAAGTGCAACTAATCCAAATCTAGAAAAAAAATCTATAATATTATCAGCCATTATTGAGGATTCTCCTTATTTAATTTCCATACTCCGATTATAGTAATTGACAATAACCAAACACCAGCAGATCCTAGTCCGATTATTGTTCCTTCAACTAAACCTAATATAACAGCTCCAATATAAGATAAAGACATTCCGACTAAGATCCATGTTTTATCGTTTGAAACAAGTACTAATATCAAGGTTAAAATAAACCATGCAACATAACCTATATCTCCATAAGGAGCTTTGTCTGAAATATTAATGCTTGTTGTTGAAATAAGATAATTATCAATATAAACTTTAGTAATTAACGTTGTATCGGTTAGATCTCCAATAGAACAAGATAATGTTCCACTTGCAGAAAATAATGTTGAGTTGCATATACTTCTATTCCCAAAAATATCATTCCTTTCAACTTGCATATTTATTGTTTTTGGATCTCCATTTGAAGAAGTAAAACTAAAACTTATAGTATCTGTTGTAGAATTGTAAGTAGGATTAGTTTCAAATATTATTCCAAGAACATTATTATAAGTAAATAATTCATCAGCAGAAGCAAGTGCGTCAAGATTTATTTCACAGTTTCCAATAGTGAAGTCACTGCAGAAAGCCCTGATATTTTCAAAAGTTGCAAGTAATACTCCATTTTTAGTAACTCGTAAATTATAAACTATATCATTTCTAACAAAATTTCCTATTGTTTCTCCATTAGAATCAGTTTTAGGAATTTCAACGGTCTTAAATACATTCTCCCCAAGATATTGACGATCAATATATATTAATGCATTTTCAAGAGGAAGAGAATCAACACCTGTAAATTTAATTTTAAAGCTTGTGGCATCTGAAGAATTTAAATCATATAAGTTTATTTTTTGGTTTAATGTTGAATTTGTAAGATTAAAATTTTGGATATTATAATATTCCGTAGCAAAATCATCTGCTTCATATTTTATAGTAGCATCCAATAAATAATTTATATCTTCTGTAAGGTTTTGGTTAAGACAAAAAGTAGAAGGATTATCTCCGCTTGATGTTGAAAAGTTTGTAATTAAATTTTCTCCAGAGGAATCATAAACATTAATAGAAACATCTAAACTTGTATTTTCTAAATTTATTTGAAGTTCTTCATCTAATACTGTAAAATTATATAATACTTGTGAATAAGCAGAACAATTATCAAAGTCTAAATTTTTAACTGTCTGATTGTTAAATGTTGAATTAAAATAATATGTTCCTGTTGAATCTGTTAAACCTACATTCCAGTAAAATGTTTTATTTGTAGTTCCTGTAACTGATGGTATTCTAATTGATCTTGAATATTCCCTTATATTTCCTGTATCAGAAGTTGATGCAAAATAATTTGTTCCATCATAATTTAAATAAATAACTGTGGAAAATCCACTGAAATCAAGAGAAATATTTATTTTAAATTCTTCATTATTTCCTTCTATTGTTTCATTATTAAATGACTGTGAATTCTCAATAAATCCATCATTAGTAAACAACAAAGAACTATAACCTAATTTCCCATTTATAGAACTAAAATTAAAAGGTATTGTGCAATTTCCTGAAACTGCTGTGCAGATTGATATATAATTATTTAATATTGTAGTTAAATCTGTTTTCTGTGTTTCTCTGAATCTTCCTAATCCTCCGAACTCTGATGCACTTCCACTATTCCATAATTCAGTAACTTCATCATCTGTTAAAGTTCTATTCCAAAAACCTATTTCATCAAATGTTCCTTCTGCAAATGAACTTCCAGTTCCTCCGATTAAAGTCTGGTTTTGTGTAAACTCAGTTGAATATGGATAAGGATTACCTGCATCCGCTGTTCCGTTTAAATAAAAATAAACTTTATTATTTGACTGGTCGTAAACAACAGTTGTCATATACCATCCTGTATTAAATCCTGTGAGGTTGGAATAGTTTGCTCTTACTTCAGCACCTCCTGCTTTTCCAAATGCAAGTCTGTAATTATCATTTGAATAGAAATAAAATGACATTGCTCCTGAATTTCCTCCCACTAAAGTTGTAAAAGTTAATCCGTTATTCAAAGGATTAACCCATAAATTTACTGAGAAGTTTTGGTTTGTAAATTGCAAATCTGAATAAGTAACATTTACCAGATCAGAAGTTCCGTCAAATTGTCTTGCCTGATTAAGTATTCCTGAATTATTATTTGTAGTTCCTATATCTGTTCCGTCATATCCGTTTACAGTTGAGTCTGTAACATCTCCGTCAAAATCATAATAAGCCAAAATATCCTCTGTCCATAAACTTGAACTTCCATTCCAAACATGAGTATCATTTATATATAAAATTGCATTGTTTGGATAATTACCTGAACCATCCTGATAACCAGTTAGAGTTATACTTGCATTTTTAAGATAAGTTCCGTCTGGAATAGTTAAGTTTCTTATTATTGATTCAGTTCCTGTAAAAGTTAAATTCTCTTCTGTTAATCCTATTGTAAAGGTATCCCAAACTGCCCATTCATCTAAAGTCTCTCCTTGAGTTTTAATAACCCAGTCTATTTTCTCATAAGGAGATTTATAACCTTCTATCTTTATCTCATAAGTTCCTGCATCAAAGATATCTCTAATGTTGAATTTAGTCCATTTGACTTCATCTTTATAATATAAACTATAATCTACATTTGTTTCTATTAAAATATTTCCACTAATCCATTGATTATATTTTAATTTGTAAAAAGAAATATCTTGAATTAACTGACTTCTTTCTTTTATTTCAACAATCATATTAGAATTACAATTATTCAAACAGAAATCAGTATGTTCTGTTATTGCTCCTTTAAATAATGTTGAACCTAATCCAAAATTATTTTTAATTTCAACAGGTTCATATTTTTTCCAGAGTTTATTATAATTTAATTCTTTTTCACCAATAGTTAACGCCTGTCCTTTTTCTATTGTTAGCTTTTGTTTTACATTGTCAAATTCAAATGCACTAAGGTTAACTAAGTTTATCATAAATATTAATAATATTATATAGGTTAAAATAGTCTTTTTCATCCTGAACAATTATATATTATTGGAGTACATATACATTCTCCTTTCAAAAAATAGCCTAAAATAAAAGATGTAATCATAATTAAAATTACTATAATTAAAAAAAATAATTTCTTATTTGTTTCTTCAGAATCCATTTTAAAATCCCACCCCCTGAACAGACGTATTCGCTTCTTTGAAACTTTGTTTTTTGAATCTTCCATAAGTTAATATCATCATTATCATCCAAACTACTGGAATAATAACTGGAAGTGTAAGCATAAATGTTGAAGATTTTTGAAGATCATTTGAGTATATGTCTAAAAATTCTGTATCTGTGTGTATTAATTCATTATGCATAAATGAAAATGTTATTGCGAAAATAAAAGCTACTATCAATATAACGAATTCAAGGATTAACCATAATTTTTGATTTTCATTAAATGTAAATCCACAAATAAACATAAGTAGAACCATACCTAATAATAAAAACATTCCCCAATTATCCGAATTTTCCTGTATAGTATGAACACCTTCTCCAAGAGTGTCATTGTAAACCTGTATAAAAGTTCTATTTTGTAAAGTTCCTTCTGCAACACTAAAATCTATATCATTCATTAAATCATCAACAGTATTTGCAACATAAAGAGAAGCAAAAAGAACTATTGTAATAACAAAAAATCCTATAAATAATATAGGAATTAACATTATAGATCTCATTCTTTAAACCTCTCAATATCATCTAAACTTAAATTAAGTATATCCTCTTTTGCTAATTGAACTTTATTATTTCTTGCAAATAAATTACTTACTTTTGAAAATGATATAGGTCTTCTTAATTTATGTTTATAGGTAAGTTCTGTTATTGTTTCTTCAACTAATAGTTTCCAATGTATTCCGCTTCTTTCATGTGATTCTTTAAAAGATTTTAAGGATAATCCTTGTTTCATATTCTTCCTCTTCCCTGCCCTAAAACTTTTCCATAAGTTCTAAGCTGTTTACTTAAAAGCATATCTTTCCATACAAGAATAATGAACAACATTAAAAATAACATAGTTACACCAAAAGATAAATTTCCAGAGTAAAGAAATAATCTTGTTATCCAATTTCTCGCAGATGAAAGTTCCACATAGCTATTTGTTATCAATGAGATTATTTGTACTGCCCACATAAAAAATCCAAATGAAAGCCAAAGGTATAATAATTTAGCATATTTTCTTTTACTAACTTCTTTTATATTTCCTTTATCATCTACTTCGTTTTTCCATTCTGATTTTAATCCAAGAGTTAAAAAAAAAGCAAAAATACCGAATATAAATAAACTAATCATAACATAAATTATAGATTCAGATGTTGAAAGTAATCTTCCTGATGGAGTTACTTCTTTAGAGCACCAGTAACAAGTTCCTTCCCCATCACAAGCAAAAAATCTTAATGTTCCTATTTCTGAATTATTCAGAAAAGTATAATTAAAAACATTTTGTTCTTTTGTCATTGGTTCATTTTTAATCCAGAATCCAGTTTGATTTATATATTCAATAGAAATATTTAACGCTGTTGAATTACTTTGAAAAATAAGGTTTATATCTTGATTTACTGGAACACCCTCTCCACATGAATTAACAAAATTAGAAAACATAACTACGATTAGTAAAATTAAAAATACTATCTTTTTTTTTTGTTTACCAAGGAGTCCATTTTGTATGTCTTTTTTGTGGAAATTCTGTTGGTATTTGTATTTTATTTCCATAATTATCCGTTACTATTCTTGACTGATTAACCTCCTCTAAAGTTTTTCCTCCTAAAGATCTTCTGTAGGTAGATTCAATAAGGTGTAATGTTGTAACAACTATAGTTCTGAATTTTGTTTTTTTAAAATAAGTATCCATACCTAATCTTTCATAATTACATAAAATAAATAATGTTAATTCTTCTCCTAAGTCTGCAAGTATCTCATAGATTCTTTCTTCTTTATAATAAGATAAAACAGTATTTTTATCAATATATTTAGAAACAATCTCCATTAAAGATGATACTCCAAAATCATTAAATGGAATTTGATCTTTATCTTTTGGTTTTTTCCAAATCTGATTACCTTCATTATCATAACCGAGATATTCTCCTTTGTAAAAATGTTCTAATCTTTCTAGTAATGAATCTGTATCTATTTGATATTGTGCATTATTTCTATCAGGTTTAGAACTCGCAGAGAAAGAGGATAAATCAGCTTTTAATCCGACGTTTTGACCCTGTAATTCTTTATTCTGTTTTATTAATTCTTCTATAAGATCTTCTGGATTTTCCTGTTCTTCTTGTTCTTCATTCATTTTTATTTTTTCTTTTTACAAATTGTTTGGCTTTTTTAATAAAATCTTCTCCACCCCATAAATCTATAGATCCTTGTATTTTTTTAGTTCTTGGTCTTGATAACCAACGACTGAATCTTGCTATATCTGAGGCTCCTTTATAATCAATATAATCATTTTTAATTAATTGTTCTGCTCTTGCAACTCCTGAAGTAATTCCTAATTTTCTTGCTTTTTCTTTGCTTAATCCAAACCTTTTATATTTAGGAAGTTTTTCTCTAATTTCTAGTGCTTTTCTTGCTCTTGCCTTAGCTTTCTTGGTTATCTTTAATCTTTTCATTCTAATTTTTCCTAAATATCCATATTTCTTGATGCACGATTCATTGCATTTACAAAACCTGACCATGTTTTTCGTACTACAGGAGAATTAACTGTTTTTCCTATTCTTGTAGCTCTTCTTTTTAACATAACTAACTCTCTTTCAAGTTTCTTTCTTTCTTCTTCTTCCATTCTTTTTTTCTTGACATTTTCTATCTCCTTTCTAAGTTGTGCAATAGATTTTTGTTTTTTATAAGCCATTATTTATTTTACCTCCTTTCATCTTTTCTTCCTAGCTAAAACTTTTCTAGCTTTTTTTAATCTTTTTAATAAAATCTTTCTCTGTGCAGAAGATATAACCTTTTTCTTAGGTTGTCTTTTTGCAGACAACAATTTCTCCAGAGTAATTTTTCTTTTCTCTCTTGAAGTATCTAACAAATATTTATTCTTTTCAATTCTTGATAAGATTGGTTTTCTTCTGCCTTTGATAATTCTATAAGGTCTTAACTTTTTCTTAATCTTATTATAATATCCAGCAGCAACTTTCAAAGGTTTATTAACTGGTTTTCTTATTGAATTTTTAACTTTAGAACCTTTAGGAACAACCTTAAAGGTTCTAGATAAAGAATTATCAACAGCATAAGCTCCTAAGTCCTGAGCTTTGGATTTAGTCAAACCTTTATAATTAATTTTTCTAAACTTCTTTGAACCTACAGGTCGAGCATAAACATCAAATTTACTCATTAATTTTCTTCTTTTAATTGAAGACTTTTTTATTATTTTTCTTTTTGGAAATTCAAATTTAGGTATCTTAAAACCTCTAAAACGTGTTGGAATATTAGGAGTTACAGGTTTTTTTATTTTAGTTGTTCTTAATTTACTACTTTGTTTTAGTCTTAATTTTTGAGCTTGTCTTGTTCTTTGAGCTGTCCTAGTTCTTGGAGATTGA
>CAZYKW010000004.1:16121-22102 GCA_964648475.1 Candidatus Woesearchaeota archaeon
ACTTTTAACCATTTGAGGCAGACTTTTTCCTTTTAGTTTTGTAGCATTAATTAATCTCGCAGAAGAATTAACAACACCTACACTTTTTAACGCTGGAGTTCTCCTAGATTTTATAACTGCTGTAGAAATAACAGCCATAACTTGTTTTAATGCCTTTTTATATTGGGATTTTTGTTTTAAGGTTAAAGCACCAGAAGATATATTGCTTATATTTTTTGGATTTTTGATATTTCTTATAAATCCAATAAACTCCGCTTTATTTCCTTTTTTAGTTATTGTTTTACCAATAATATAATTTAATTTTTTTGGGCTTATTTGACTTGCAATAGAAATAAAATCATCTAAATCAACTTTCTTTTTAACTTTCTTCAATCCTCCTATTTTCAAAACTGGTTTAGATCTTAAACCTAAACCTTGAGCAGATATAACTCTACCTTTCATAAAAGAATCAAAGAAGTTTTTTAATTTTTTTTTCTTTGTTACAATATCAACTCGTCGTTTTGATAAATCAATTTTAGCAGTTTTTATTCTAGGTGTTTTTATAACTCTTCTGGTTGTAAACGCTGAACTTCTACCTGCAAAACTTCTTATTTTTTTTAAGTTGTTTATTTCTTTTTTGCTTAAAACTTTTTCAAGATTTTTAAAATAATTTTTCGCAGTTTTAGGAGACATTTTTAATATTTGTTTTTGAGATTTAATTCCTAATTCGCCTAAATTCAATAATCTTTGAGATGGTCTATTTAATCCTGTAGCTCCTGTAATTTGAGATATAGAAAACTTATTTCCTTTTTTAACTATTGTAGCTGTTGCTTTTCCGACGGAAGTTCCGCTTTTATTTGTAAATTTAAGATTAACTTTAAATTTTTTTGGACTTATTCTTTTTGATGTTCCTATTATCTGAATCCTTGTTAATCCAATTCCTGGCAGACTTATCGGAGTTATGGGTAAATTTCCTTTAATGAATCTTGGTGTTTCTCCTCTTTTTATTCTAGCTATCTCATCTTTTGCACTTTTTTCTAAAACTACCAATCTTTTTTTATTTAATCCTTGTGCATTTTTTAGTTTATTCTGAATATCTTTTAATTTATTTTCTGCTTTTGGAAGTTCTTTTTTTTGATATGCTTCAATTTCTCTAGGAGATAATAATTCTTGTTCAGTATTTAATACCTTTCCTATTTTGTTAGCCAGACTTTTTCTAAATTTAATAACATCAGCTTCGATGCCTTGCTCTTTTTGAGATAAACTTTCAGAAATTCTTTCTCTTGTTTTTTCAAGTTCTGGAGTTAATTCTTTTACTCCATATTTTTTTTTATATTCATTAATTTCTTTATTAGAAGAACTTGAAAGCTTATCTAATATAGCTCCCTCTTTATCTAGATTATCTTTTTTTCTTTGAACTTTATTATATTCCTCTTGTGATAATTCTTTGTCTCCATATTTTTCATTAAATTTTTTAACTTCTTCATTGTATCCAGAGATAAGTTTATCTAATCTTTCATTGTTTAAACTTATTTTTGCTGTATCTTTTTCAAATTGATTTTGATTGATTGGGGTAACTTTTGAAGGAGAAAATAAAGCGTTGTAGAAATCTGCTTGAGCTGATAGTTGTTTTTGTCTTTGCATGAGTTCTCTTTTGGTAAAAAGACCCCCAGACGCAATATCTGCATATTTTTTTATTTGCTGTGCTGTTGCAGTTTTTGAAATTTCTCCAGCTCTTTTTTTAGATAAATTTAAAATTTTTTTAAGTTTTTCTTGAGCTTGTGCTTGAGCTTGTGCTTGAGCTTGTGCCTGAGCTTTTGCCTGAGCTTGTGCTTGAGCCTGTGCTTGTTGGATTTGTATAGCTCTTTGCTGTGCTTGTTGTATTGCTGATTGTGCGGAAGTTCCTGATCCTCCTGTTCTCTGTTGAATAAAACTAGCTTGATCTTCTGGTCTAACGGTAAAACCTTGACCATCAATAAAAACAGAATTACCATCTATTCTAACTTGTGGAACTGCTGGTGCAGGTGCTGAACCTCCTCCACCTCCTCCACCTCTTCTTCTTGCACTAGGAGATCTAGTTGTAAGAACTATATCTCCTCTTTTTGTGTCTCTAACAGTCATACCACCACTAGGAGTTAATATTGTAGCCATTACTTAATGAACCATGAGTCAGTATCGCCTCGTTTATTTTCTGCTGAATATGTTAGACATTCAGGAGTTGACATTTCTTGTAACTCACATTCAAGATAATTAGGTATTTCCTGAGAACCTCTTAATGATATTGTTCTTCCATCACAAGTATCAATTTCTATATAAGGAACTCCTCCGACATTATAACTTCCTTGATTTACATCAAAGTATCTGAAAGTTTTCTCAGGATATTTATTTTGCATCTCTATAATCAATGGTTTTACTTTCTGGCAATGTGGGCAGGAATCAGAATAAAAAAAATTAATCGTCATCGCTGAAACGCAGGATAATAAAAATAATCCCAATATTCCGTAACTTATTAATTTCTTATTCATAATTTTATGTATGCATCTATAGTTTATAAAATTAACTATTTCAACGTGTTGAAATTTCAACGTGTTGAGATTAATAATTCTTCTCTAAAATAGATAATATAAATTATTCCAACTAATAATACAACGACGATAAAAGAGATAATTAAACTTATTAAAATGTTTAAAATAAAATCAAAAATACCTTTAAAAAAAGTTAATCTCCATCTGACTAAAGTCAAATAAACAAATGTGATTCCTACTGAAAACCAAAACCATCTTTCAAAAAAAATATCACTAAATTTCATCATCTTTTCCTTCGTTTAATAAAGGCAAGATAGATTTATTTTCCCCTTCTCTTTCTAAAATATTTCTTTTTGTTGCTAAGCCTAGATGATCTGATAAAGTTCCTTTTCCAGCA
Source organism: Candidatus Woesearchaeota archaeon (assembly GCA_964648475.1). GTDB lineage: Archaea > Nanobdellota > Nanobdellia > Pacearchaeales > GW2011-AR1 > WJLC01. The sequence continues at coordinate 19,023 of CAZYKW010000004.1, forward strand.
TCTCTTAACATCTGATTTAATTTTGATTGAACAGAACTAAATTTTTTCCCTTCTACGATACAACTTTGTATAAGAAAATTTTTTGTTATTTTTTTTTCTATTACAGCGTCAAACATTTTTTGAAGAAATGATTTTTCTTTAGGCTTTTCTTCTAAATTTTCATAAGCTATTTTTCTTTTTTCAAATTTTATCTGTGTATAGATTTCTTTTTGTTTTGCTGTTAAATCATTAAAGATTAAGTATCCCTTAAATGTTGTAAGTTTATGATAAGGTGGTTTAAAATTTGGATTCATTCTCATTCTCTTTGTCCAACTAGCCTCTATTTTTGCATTTGTTATAGCATCCCATTTATCTTGAGAGTATATTCTCCCCTGTAAAGGCATATGAACATGAGCTATACCTCTTTCTTTTATGAAAATGTGCATAAAAAATAAATCTCTTAAATCCTTATCTAAAGAGAAAAAGTTTGGAACTGCCGACGCAAATATATTAAAATTATCTCTATAAGCAGTAATATATTTAATTAAATCTTGTTGTGCCTTGCTAAAAAATTCTCTTTTATACCCTGAATTAATTGCTTCATCATCCCAGCATAAACCGTATTTTTGCGACGATAAAAGTTTAATTACATCTTCTCTTGAATATACAATATGTTTCTTAGGCTTAAAATTATTAAGCTTCCAAAATATTTTTCCAATACAAGTGCTTTTTCCGTTACCTCTTGCTCCAGTAACAGCTATATTAAAATCAAAATTATTTTTTACTCTTCTATTTGCTATCTCTACAATATCTTTTATTTTAAATACAACTCCTCTAGGCATCTTATAATTTTCCTTCTACAAATCCACTATATTTGTCTTTATAATTAAAATAATCTGCAAGTGTTATTCCTATTCCAATGATAAAAAATGATAAACCAACTGTAAAAATAATTTCTTCCCAGTCAAATATAGAAACTATTACCAATACTAAACCCATTACAATTAAAGTAAATCCTAACATTAAATATCTATAATCTCTCATCCTTGATCGACAGCGTCGTCAATAATTCTTTTTTTTAATTCTTTTGGATCTAAATCTTCCATATGGAACATAATTAAGTCATTTATTTTGATAGGTTTTAACATTTCTTCCTTTATATCAGAAACATAATCAATTACTCCATCAAATTTATCATGATTCAAAGAAACATGTTTATTTCCATTAATATCTGTTACTAATTTATACACTATAGGTTTTTTTAATAATTCTCTTACAGCTCTTAACCTTTTTTTATATTTCTTCATCTCTTCAGGCGTTCCTTTTCTACTGCAAAGGGCAAAAGTATTTCTAATTAGTTTTAAAAGTTCATTTACAGCTCTTTTTAATCCTTCAAGTTTTAAGGTATCTTTTTGTATATTTGAGTAGTAAAAATTTTCTGAAAAGTCTAATGTTCCGTTTACTGCTATGTCAAGGTATTTTGTAGCATTTATTATTGGCTCGGCGATTTCTACCTCGGTATATACCCTCGATGCGTTCCAGTTTCCTGTTTCAGACATAGGCTCACTATAATCTTTTTTGGTCATATCTATAGATATTTTTAAGGTTTATTAATTTATCTATAGATAGTTATTCGGTATACCGAATAACTTTTTTTTTATTACTATTAAATTGTAAAATTTTGTTTATGTAATGTCACTCCTAAAAATTGGTAAAATTTTTAAAATTTATAGGATATTGTCTAATAGATATTAGACAACAGGGTTAAATTTATTCTGAAGCCACTTTATTTATAGCTTTATTATCTATAGATTATCTTCTATAGATAAATTTATTAAGTATCTTTCTATAGATAAACATGGGAAAGTTTTCGACTATACAGATAACACATGAGTTTAAAGAGTACCTTAAAAATTTAAAAGATCCTAGCCTAAGCTTTGAAGATTTTCTGAAACTTAATTATGAGGATTATACTTATGAAAATAATGGATTATCAGGAGAAGAAGAAAAAGAATAATATAATATACTACTCAATAGGAGTATTAATAGGAATTATTATCTTTCTTATTATTATCTATGGAAGTAAACTAATTTTATACCTTGTTGAATTTATTTTTAAAAATTGGATATGGTTTATCCTTATAATCCTTGTAGTATTCTTATTAAAGAAAATTTTTATTAAAAATAAAAGAAAACCAATTCCTGTAATAATTCAAAATGAGAACTATACCTATTAATAAATTTGAAGATTATTTATTAACCAAAAGACTTAGCGAAAGAACTATTCAAGAATACATATATTATTTTAATAAATTTGATGAATATGATCTTACACAGGATCGAATAGGAGAATTTTTATCTGAAAAACGAAATAGAAATCCAGTAGCAAGAAGTTTTATAAAAAACTTATTGGAATTTATCCGTATTAATTTCAAAGATCTAGGTTATTCAAAAGAGGATATTATTGATATTAGCCTTATTGAAACTCCAAAAATAACAGGAAGAACTAAAAAAAGAATAATAGAAGTGATCTCTATTGAACAAATATATAATTTGGAAAAAGAAATGCGAACTGAAAGATTAAAATTAATGCTATTGGTTTGTTTTTTTGGAGCTTTGCGTGTTAAAGAACTTATTCGTTTACAAGTTAAAGATTTTGATTGGAGTACATGGTGTAATCAATATAATCAAGGAAACAAAAAAGTTCTAAAAGTTAAAATTAAAGGTAAAGGAAATAAAGAAGATATTGTTTTTATTCCTTACGAAGTAGCGAAACGCCTTTATAATTATATAACAAAAAATAAGTTTAAGGATACTTCAGAATATATTTTTTATAAAGGAGAAGATGTAGATAATTTAAACAAAATAAAAAGTAAAAGTGTAATCTGGAATAGAGAATTAAAAAGATGTGCAAAAAGGATAGGAATGGAAGAAGATTTACACTCTCATTTATTGCGTCATTCTCTTTCAAATTACCTACTTAATGTTAAAAAATTGGAGATAAGGAAAGTTCAGGAATTTTTAAGGCATTCTTCAATAACCAGCACACAAATATACACTCAAATAAACAAAGAAGATTTACAAAAATCTATAGAAGAAAT
>CAZYKW010000005.1:0-5390 GCA_964648475.1 Candidatus Woesearchaeota archaeon
GAATCAGTAGAACATGTTGAAGTATCATATGCATTTAAATTACTAATGGAGGAGTTACAGGGACTACATATTCACTCTAACTTCTTACTTAAAAACAAATATGAGTAACACAACAAAAAATTTGGTTTTTGGAGAAAAATCTAAAGCAGGTTTAGTTAGTTTAGAGGGGAGTTTAGGAATAGGCAGTGCTAATAAGTATGAAGAAAATATGTGCAAATATTCCCATGAGTGTGAAAAAGTAAAGGATCCTGATTATTTTTTTACTAGGTGCATAAATAATGGAGAGGGTTGTCAAGTAAAATATAGATTAGATAAAAGAGATAAAAGGAGAGGAAAAAGATGAAGAAATTAATTAGAAAAAAAATTGGAGAAATAAAGTTTAGTTTGCTTAATCCAGAACAAATTAAAAAACTATCAGCAGCAAAAATTGTTACTCCAGAGCTTTATGATATTGATGGGTATCCAGTAGATGGAGGATTAATGGATTTAAGATTAGGAGCAATTGATCCTGGAGTAAGATGCCGAACCTGTGGAGGAAGGCTAAAAGAGTGCTTAGGACATCCAGGGAGTATTGATTTAGCAAGACCAGTAATTCATCTCAAATATGTTCCTATAATTGAAATTGGACTTAGAAGTTTTTGTCATGAATGTGGAAAATTATTATTAGACGATAAGAAATTAGAGAAATATAGTCCAAGTGAAAGAGCTAAAAAAGCTAAGGATAAAAAGAAATGCCCACATTGTAATGCCCCTCATGAAAGAGTAAGATTAGACAAACCAACTACTTTTAATATTGGAAAGAAAAGATTATTTCCAACTCAGATAAGAGAGATACTTATTAATATTCCTGATGAAGAATTAAAAAAAATTGGAGTAGATGCTAGAACATGCAGGCCAGAATGGGCAATTTTAACAGCGCTTTTGGTTCCGCCTGTAACTGTTCGTCCTAGTATAATTCTTGAATCAGGAGAAAGGTCAGAAGATGACCTTACACACAAATTATCTGATATTATAAGAGCTAATCAGAGACTATGGGAAAATCTAAATGCAGGTGCCCCTGAAGTTATTATTGAAGATTTATGGGATTTATTACAATACCATGTTACAACTTTTTTTGATAATAAAATATCAAGAGTTCCTCCTGCAAGACATAGATCAGGACAACCATTAAAAACAATCACTGAAAGAATTAAAGGAAAAGGAGGGAGAATTAGAAAGAACCTAGCAGGTAAAAGAGTTAATTATTCAGGTAGAACAGTTATTTCTCCTGACCCACTAATTGCAATTAATGAAGTTGGAATTCCGTATGAGATTGCAAAAACTGTAACTGTATCTGAAACTGTCAATGATCTTAATATTAAAAAGTTGAAAGGATTAATTAAAAAGGGAGAGGAGTATCCTGGAGCAAATTATATAATAAGGCCTGATGGAAAAAGAAAAAAAGTTACTGAAGAGCTTAAAGAAGAAATAATAACTGAACTTGAACCAGGGTATAAAGTTGAAAGACACTTGCAAGACGGAGACATTGTTTTATTTAATAGGCACCCTAGTCTTCATAGAGGAAGTTTAATGGCTCACTTTGTTAAAGTTCTTGATGGAAGAACATTTAGAGTTCATCCTGCTGCTGCTAGTCCTTATAATGCTGACTTTGATGGAGATGAAATGAATATCCACTCCCCTCAAAATGAAGAGGCAAGGGCAGAGGCTAAAATCTTGCTTGATGTAAAAAGAAATTTAATATCTCCTAAAAATAACACAAATCTTATTGGATGTATTGGAGACGCTATAACTGGAAATTATTTATTAGGGTTAGAGGAATTTCCAAAAGATTATGCTAATCACCTTTTGTATAAATGCGGAGTAAATGATTTTATTAGTAAAAAAACAATTTCTGGAACAGAGATCTTCTCTAAATTGCTTCCAAAAATTAATTTTTCAAATGATTCTATTAAAATAAAAGATGGGAAAGTTGAGAGTGGAGTCATAGATAAAACTACTTTTGGGGACGAAGATGGAGAACTTGTTAAATTAATTGATAGAGAGTATGGGAGAACAGAAGCATTTGATACAATTAGAAAAGTTTTCCAATTAGGAATAAAATACATTACAGATAGAGGGATTACTATTTCTGTTGAAGATTTAGATTTAAATGAAGGTGCTATTGCTAAAGGAGATGAAATTATTGAAAAAGCAGAGAAAAAAACTCAAGAATTAATTGATTCTTATAATAATGGAACATTAGAAATTATTCCTGGAAAAACATTAGAAGAATCAAGAGAGATTAAAATCCTTCAAGTTTTAAATGAAGTTAGAACAAAAATTGGAACAATAGTTAAAAAAGAGTTTCCTCAGGAAAATCCAGTCAGCAATATGATTAATTCTGGGGGTGGAGGAAATATTATTAATATTACTCAAATGGCTTCAGCTGTTGGACAGCAGGCTTTTATGGGAGGAAGAGTAGATATAGGTTACACCCAAAGAACTTTATCTTTCTTTGAAAAAGGAGATTTATCTCCTAAATCAAGAGGATTTATCAGTAGCCCTTTTATTAAGGGATTGAGACCAGATGAATTCTTTTTTCAGGCTATTACTGGAAGAGATTCACTTATGGATACAGCATTAAGAACTCCAAAATCAGGTTATTTATATAGGAGATTGGCTAATGCACTTCAAGACATAAAAAAAGAGTATGATGGAACTGTAAGAGATAGCAATAATAGTATTATTCAATTTGAATATGGGGATGATAGCAAAGATGTTACAAAACTTCATCTTAATGAAGATTTAGAACCAGGGGAAGCAATAGGAATTGTTGCTGCCCAGTCTTTTGGAGAGAGTTCAACTCAGATGGTTTTGAATACATTCCATATGGCAGGAGTTTCAGAAATGCAAGTAACTATGGGGCTTCCAAGACTTATAGAAATATTTGATGCAAGAAAAAAACCTTCTTCACCTAAAATGGAAATATATTTAGAAAATAAATATAATAATGAAAAAGATGCCAAGATTTTTGCAGAAAAAATAAAAGAAGTTACTTTAAAAGAAATTGCTTCTGAAATTAATTTAAATTTTAGTGATAAAAGAATTGAAATTGTAGTGGATGATAAAGGATTAAAACAAACACATAGTTCTATCTCAAAAGTTGTAAGCAAACTTAAGGATTTAGGATATAAAGCAAGAGAAAGTACAAAGGGCATTATTATCAATGCTACTGAATTTAATTTCAGAAAAATCTATAAGTTGAAAGAGAAACTAAAAGACACTATTATCTCAGGGGTTTCTGGAGTAGAGCAGATTTTGGTTGTTAAAAAAGGAAGAGATTATATCATTATGACTCTTGGAACTAATCTAAAAGAAATTCTAGAATTAAAAGAAGTTAATAAGGACAAGCTAATTTCTAATGATCTGCATGAAGTTGCAGGGGTTCTTGGAATAGAAGTTGCAAGGCAGTTAATTATTAATGAAATTTCTGAAACTTTAAAGACACAAGGACTTAATATTGATAACAGGCATTTAAAATTAGTTGCAGATTCTATGACTAGTTCTGGAAAAGTAAAGGGAGTTACAAGAATGGGAATTATTGCAGGGAAATCTTCAATACTTGCAAGGGCAACATTTGAAACTCCAGTTAAACAATTTGTTAACTCTTCGATTAAAGGTACTGGAGATAAATTGACAAGTGTTGTTGAAAATATTATACTTAATCAACCAATCCCTGTTGGAACAGGTTTGCCAGGGTTGTTAGTTAAAGTTATAGGGCCTTTAGTGAAAAAAGATGAAGAAAAGAAAACTGCTAAAAAGAAAGTAGTAGAAGATACAAATAAATAAATTTATAAAAGGATTATTTCTAAGAGATTAATATGATGCTAATGGCTGGAACAATAAGTATGCAAGATATGAGACATCTTAATCTTTTTAGAAGAATTTCAGGAATCTCAACAAGATATGTTATAAGATACAATGAGATAATAATTTTTTGTGTTCCAAAAAATTTGCTCTCTAAAGCAATTGGACCCGAAGCAAGGAATATAAAAAAAATGGGAGAGATTTTAGGAAGAAGAATAAAAGTTATTCCAATCCCAAAAGGAATCCAGCATATAAGAGAATTTATTCAAGCAATTGTTTCTCCAGTAGAGTTTAAGGATTTAGAAATTAAAGAGGGAGAAGTTATTTTAACTGCAGGAAATAGGAGCAAGGCAGCACTTCTTGGAAGAAATAAAAGAAGACTTCATGAAATGCAAAAGATAATCAAAGATTTTTTTGGAAAAGAATTTAAGATTATATAAGAAACCTTTAAAAACTAATTTTATTACCATTAATTATTCTCGAGTATTAAAATGGGATTAAAAGCTGCAAAGAAAAAGAAAAAGGACAGGAAAAAATTTAGATGGAAAGATAAGAAATACAAAGTAAGAGCTCTAAATCTTTATGCTAAATCAGATCCTTTAGAAGGTGCTAGCCAAGCAAAAGGAATTGTAACTACAAAAGTTCAAAGAGAAGCAAAACAACCAAACTCTGCGATGAGAAAATGCTGCAGGGTTCAGTTAACAAAAAATGGAAAAACAGTTACTGCATTTATTCCAGGAAATCTTGCACAAAAATATATTGATGAACATGATGAAGTTATGATTGAAAGGATTGGAGGAAAGCAAGGAAGAACAAAAGGAGACATTCCAGGAGTAAGATTTCAAGTTATTCAAGTAAATGACCAACCCCTACATAGATTATGGAAAGGAGTAATAGAAAAAGGAAGAAGATGATGGCAGAAAATAATTTATTACCTAATTTTAAGATTTTTGATTTATATGATTTAAGTGAAATAAAAATTACAGATCCTGGATTAAAGAGAGTTATAAATTTAGAGCCAAAACTAGCTTTAAAAAGCCAGGGAAGGAATGTTGTAAAATTAGGACAAACTAAAGTGAATGTTGTTGAGAGATTAATAAATAAATTAGCAACTGCTGGACACAGAGGGAAAAAACATAAAATTGAGAAAGGAAGAGCAACAGGAAAATATACAAAAAATATGAAAATAGTTTTAAAAGCATTTGAAATAATTGAAAAGAAAACAGGAAAAAATCCAGTTCAAGTATTAGTCAATGCTATTGAAGCTTCTTCTCCAAAAGATGAGATTACTGTTATTGAATATGGAGGGGCAAGATACCCTCAAGCAGTTGATGTTTCTCCTCTAAGAAGAGTGAATTTAACATTAAAACATATTGTTCATGGAGCATCAGATAAATCATTTAATAAAAAGAAAACACTTGCTCAAGGTTTAGCTGAAGAGATTATTCTGGCTTCTGAAGGAAGTGGAGATAGTTTTGCATTTAAGAAAAAAAATGAGGCTGAAAAGCAGGCAGATTCAGCACGATGATAAATAAACATTTCAT
>CAZYKW010000005.1:5490-6796 GCA_964648475.1 Candidatus Woesearchaeota archaeon
GAATTCGTCTTTCCAAAGGAAATCCAAATTAAAGCAGGCAGATTCAGCACGATAAAAATGGCAGAAAAAGGCGATATTGGAAAATTAATGAAACAACAAGAGAAGATTAGAAATATAGCTATTGCTGCACATATTGATCATGGTAAAACTACTTTTTCTGACAATCTTCTTGCTGGTGCAGGAATGTTATCTGAAGAAACAGCAGGAAAGCAAAGAGCTTTGGATTTTCATGAAGATGAAGCGTCAAGAGGGATTACAATTGATTCAGCTTCTGTATCAATGATTCACAATTTTGAAAATGATAAATATCTTATTAATTTAATTGACACTCCTGGACATGTTGATTTTGGAGGAGATGTTACAAGAGCTATGAGGGCTGTTGATGGATGTATTATTTTAACTTGCGCTGTTGAAGGGGTTATGCCTCAGACTGAGACAGTTGTCAGACAAGCATTAAAAGAATTAGTCAAACCAATTTTATTTATAAATAAAGTAGATAGGTTAATCAAAGAAGTTAAACTTACTCCAGAAGCAATGCAAGAAAAGTTCATAAAAATAATTGAACAAGTTAATAAGTTAATAGAAAATATTGCTCCTGAAGGATATAAAGAAAAATGGAAAGTAGGTGTTGGTGACGGGACAGTTGCCTTTGGAAGCGCCTTTCATAATTGGGCTTTAAGTTTTCCTTACATGAAAAAAAATAATATTACATTCAAAGATGTAATTGATGCTTATGAAAAAGAGGACCATAAAGAATTAGCTAAAAAAGCCCCATTACATGAAGTAGTTCTTAATATGGTTATTAGAAATCATCCAAATCCTGTTGATGCTCAAAAATATAGAATTCCAAAAATATGGCATGGAGATAGTGAGTCTAGTTTGGGGAAGGATTTGATAGATTGTAATGCAGGGGGAGAACCAGTATTTGTTCCCACTAAAATTGTTGTAGATAAACATGCAGGAGAAGTGGCTGCAGGAAGATTATTTTCAGGAACTTTAAAACAAGGAGATGAGGTTTATATGAATCTAGCAAAAAGAAAAGTGAGAGTCCAGCAGGTTTCTGTGTATAAAGGTGCTCAGAGAGTTATTATGGATGATGTTAGTGCAGGAAATATTGTGGGAGTTGTTGGATTAAAAGATGTTTTTGCAGGAGAGACTGTAAGTTTAAATGAAATCGAACCTTTTGAAGCCATTAAGCATTTATTTGAACCAGTAGTTACAAAATCAATTGAAGCAACTAAATCTGCAGACCTTCCAAAATTAGTTGAAATATTAAAACAAATTGGCAAAGAAGATCCTTCTATTA
>CAZYKW010000005.1:6896-21814 GCA_964648475.1 Candidatus Woesearchaeota archaeon
CTTCCAAAATTAGTTGAAATATTAAAACAAATTGGCAAAGAAGATCCTTCTATTAAAATAGAAATTAATGAACAAACAGGCGAGAGTCTTATGTCTGGAATGGGAGAATTACACCTTGAAATTATTGAGAATAGAATTAAATCAGAAAAAGGCTTAGAAGTTAAAACTTCACCTCCTATTGTTGTTTATAGAGAAACTGTTAAAAAAGATTCTCCTGCAGTTGAAGGACGTTCACCAAATAAGCACAATAGTTTTTTTATTAAGGTTGAACCTCTAGAAGATAATATATACAAAGCAATAAATAATGGAGATTTGCCTGAGGGAAGGATAAAAAAGAAAAATAAAGAAATTGCTGAGATTTTTTCTGGACTTGGGTGGAGCGGAGATGTAATAAGAGATGTCAGACATATTTATAATGGAAATATATTTTTAGATGAAACTAGAGGAGAAGTTCATATTGGCGAAGTTATTGAAATGGTTTTAGATGCTTTTGAAATGGTAATGAATCAAGGGCCTTTAGCAAGAGAGCCTTGCACTAAAATGAAAGTATCTTTAGTTGATATTAAACTTCATGAAGATGCTATTCATAGAGGGCCTGCCCAAGTATACCCTGCTGTAAGAGAGGCAATTACTGGTGCAATGAAAAAAGCAGATGCGGGATTATTAGAACCATTACAGATTCATTTAATTGAAATGCCAAATAATTTTCTTGGGGCTATTACAAAATTAGTCAGCTCAAAGAGAGGGCAAATGATAGATGTTACTCAAGAAGGAAGCTTAGCTCAAATGGATGCTAAAATCCCTGTTGCTGAGATGATTGGATGGAGCAATGATTTAAGAAGTGCAACTGAAGGAAGAGGAACTTCTTCTTTAAAAGACCAATTATTTGAACCTGTTCCTCGAGGAATGCAGGATGATATTATTAAGAAAATCAGAGACAGAAAAGGTTTGACTGAAAATCAGTAAACTGAATGCTCATATTTCTAAATTAAAACACTAATCATCATCAGTAATGCAAAAATAATTACAAACCATGCAAAATTAATTTTTCTTGAAATTTTCATCAGCAAATGAATTGTCAGAAGTCCAAAAACAAATGAAAATAACAATCCAATAAAAGAGATAGGAGTAAAAACTTCTGTTATGTCTGGAAGATTAATAAAAATGTTTCCAAGTAAAACTATTGGAAGACTCATTAAAAAGCTTAATCTTAAAGCAGAGGTATCATCAAATTTTTTCATTAAAAGAGTTGAAGTTGTTATTCCTGAACGAGATATTCCTGGCAAAACTGCAAATCCTTGAGCTATACCTGGAAGAATAGAATCACTAATTTTTAGATTATTTTCAGTTCTTAATCCTTTTTTCCTAGATACTAATTGCATTCCTCCGGTAATTAATAAGAAGATACCAATTACAAAACTAATTGTTTTTCCAGTTAATTCTAAATTAATTCCAATTAAAAATTTCATAAGAAGTATTCCAAGCACCCCAGTAATTATTGTTGAGATGATTAAAAAATTCAAAGTTTTCTTGTTAGAGATAAATAAATTTTTAATCTCTTTTCTAAAATAAAGCAAAGCTGCAAAAAAAGTTCCAAAATGTAAAAACAAAGATTGCTGTAAAAGCATACTTATATCAGTAATTCCATAAAAATTAGCCATAACAAGAGATGTCATTCCACTAGAACTTATAGGAAGCCATTCTGTAATTCCCTGAATTATTCCTAGAATTATTTGGTGGACAATTGTTAAACCCATCGCATTCTTAAACAAAAGAAGTATAAATATCTTTTGAAAAAGGAATTGTCGTCGGTAAAAATAACATACAGAAAGATTTATAAACTAATTTTTTCATAAAATAATATTAAAAATTTTATTAAAATAAAAAGATAACATGGCAAGAGAAAAACCAAACATGAACATTGTCTTTGTAGGACATGTTGACGCAGGAAAATCAACAATAGTTGGAAGAACAATGTTTGAATCTGGTGCAATTTCTGAACAGCAAATGACTAAACTTAAAGAAGAAGCTGCTAAGCATGGAAAAGTTGGTTTTGAATTTGCTTATATTATGGACAAAGTTAGAGAAGAAAGAGAAAGAGGAGTTACTATTGAACTTGCTTACAAAAAATTAATAACGCAAAAATTTGAAGTTACAATCATTGACGCACCTGGACACAGAGACTTTGTTAAAAACATGATTACTGGTGCTTCACAAGCAGACGCTGCATTCTTAGTTATCGCTGCTCCTGCTGGAGTTCAACCACAAACTACAGAACACTTATGGTTATTAAGAACAATGGGAGTAAAAAATATTGCTGTAGCTATTAATAAAATGGATGCTATTGAATATAATGAAGAAAAATTCAAAAAAGTTAAAGAAGATGTTGGAAAATTACTTCAAGGTGTTGGAATCAATCCAGAAAACACTCCATTTATTCCATGTTCAGGATTAAAAGGAGATAATATTACCAAAAAATCTGAAAATATGGGATGGTATAAAGGTCCCACTATATTAGAGCAATTTGACAAATTTCCAGCTCCAGAACTTCCAACAGAGCTTGCAATGAGAATGCCTGTTCAAGATGTTTATGAGATTACAGGTATTGGAACTGTTCCAGTTGGTAAAATTGAAACAGGAGTTATGAAACAAGGAATGAAAGTTAAAGTATTGCCAGGCAGAACTGGAAAGGGAATTGAAGGAGAAGTTAAAACTATTGAAATGCATCATGAAACTCTTCCAGAAGCTACTGCTGGAGATAATGTAGGAATTAATATTAGAGGAGTAGGTAAAAAAGATATTGCAAGAGGAGATGTTATTTGTGATGCAGCTAAACCTATTTCAATTGTTGAAGAGTTTGTTGCTACTATAACTGTAATTAATCATCCAAGTGTATTAGCTAAAGGATATACTCCTGTATTTCATGTTCATACTGCTCAGGTTCCATGCCAGTTTGTTGAACTTATGGAACAGATTGATCCTAAATCTGGACAAGTGATAAAAGAAAATCCAGATTTCTTAAAGAATGGGGATACTGCTAAAGTAAGGATTAAACCTATTGGAAATTTAGCTCTTGAGACAAGTGCTGAAAATCCTTTTATGAGCAGATTTGCTGTAAGAGATGCTGGTTTAACAGTTGCAGCAGGTATGTGTACTGAGATTACAAAAAAGAAGTAATTTTCTTTTCTTATACCCTGTTTAAATTAAACACTATATATTAAAAAATGATTGAAAAATATCTATTAGATAATGGGAAAAGAGTAACTGACCCGAACCAGTTAGTACCAGGTGAAACCTATGCAATTGGTTATGGTATAGAAGGTTTTAAAGGATTTGTAATGCCAGGGAGAGAAAGACTTACTGAAAATGAGTTTGAAGAAAAGGAATTAGTAGATGTTGAAGTTTATTCTTTTGCATCTAAATGTCCTGGAGATAAACCAATAAAAGAGAGGATAGATATTAATTTTGGGATGATTACTATGGAACATTTAGGGGTTATTAAGCCATATGAAGGAAGTGATATGAGAAGAAGTATTGAGGATGCTTTAATTGGGAAAAGAGAGCCTGAATCTGTTTCTGTTGCTTAAGAAAACTTTAAATACTCAAAGGAATAATATTTCTTATTAGAAAGGTATCAATTATAAGATTATCGCTAATCACATCACATTTCGCGCTTATTTTAGACTAAGAGCTTTTTTTAGAAGGGTGAATTAATAGTAGATATTTTTCTAATTAATTAAATTTAAGGAGAATAAAATGGCAAAAATAAGTCCAGTATCAATAAAATATATGATACATGCAAATTTTGTAGCTGAGGGTGCATTAGAAAAACCTGATGTAATTGGTGCTATATTTGGACAAACTGAAGGATTGCTTGGAGCAGATTTAGAGATGAGAGAAATCCAAAAAGAAGGAAAAATAGGAAGAATTGAAGTAGAATTAGAAAGAAGAGGAAAGCAAACTGCAGGAAAAATTAAGATTCCTACTGCTTTAGACCAATCTGAAACAACACTTATAGCTGCTGCCATTGAAACAATTGAAAGAATTGGACCAAGTGATGCTCAGATAGAAGTTGAGAGAATAGAAGATGTTAGAGGAAGTAAAAGAGATTACATCCTTGAAAGAGCAAAAAAGTTGATGAGTCAAATACAAGGTTCAACAGATTCCAGAGAAATATCTAAAGAGATTAAAGAATCTGCAAGAATGGGAGAAGTAACTCTATATGGTGAAGAAAAACTTCCAAGCGGAGATCTTTCTGGAAAAGAAATAATTGTTGTTGAAGGACGAGCAGATGTTCTTAACTTAATGAGAAATGGAGTTAGGAATGTAGTTGCTATGAATGGCACAAAACTTCCTGAATCAATAAAAGAATTAAGTAAGAATAAAAAAATAATTTTATTTGTTGATGGAGACAGGGGAGGAAAATTAATCATCAAAAATGTTACAGCCAATGCAGAAATTGATTATATTGCAATAGCTCCTGATGGAAAAGAAGTAGAAGAACTTACAGGAAAAGAGATTTTAATGAATCTTAGAAAAAAGATAAAAGCTGAAGACTATTCTGGAAGAAGAGATTACTCAAGAGAAAAAGAAACTGAAATAGATAAAAGCAAGCTTAAAGAAATCTTTAATAAAAACAAAGGAACTGGAAAAGCTCTTTTACTTGATAAATTCTTAAAAGAAATTAATAGAATTTCTGTAAAGGGGCTTGTTATAAGCTTAAAGAGGACAAAAAATCCTCCAAAAGTTATTGTAATAGACGGAATTGCAAACAATCAAATAATTAGAACTGCTGAAGATGCAGGGGTTCAGTTAATTGTAGCAAAGAATTTTTCTACAACAGATACAAATATTGAATTGTTAAGTTTATAATTTTATTTTAGAAGCCCTTTTGGGCTTCATTTTTATTATATAAATTCTTAAAAAGTTTTTTTCTCTTCTTATTAATTATGATAGATCCTCATGTACATTTAAGAGATTGGAATCAGAATAATAAAGAAACAGTAAGGCATGGATTAAAGGTGGCTTATAGAGCGGGTTTGGATGCCATATTTGAAATGCCAAATACTGATCCTGCCTTAACTTCTAGAACTAATTTAATTAAGAGAATTAGTCTTGGGGATTATGCCTTAAAAGGTGAAGGTACTAAAATATTCCATGGGATTTATGCAGGATTAACTAGTGATGAAAGACAAATAAAAGAAGTTGTCAGGGCTTATAAGGAATTATTTCCCAGGGTTGTTGGATTGAAAATGTTTGCAGGGCAGTCCACAGGGAATATGGGAATTATTGAATTAAAAGACCAGGCTTTGATTTACAAAACATTATCTCAATTAGATTATAAAGGAGTATTAGCTGTTCATTGTGAAAAGGAATCGCTTCTAGAAAAAAATTTATGGAATCCTAAAAAACCAGAAACACATGCAGATGCGAGGCCTGAAATTGCAGAGTATGAATCTATAAAAGACCAGATAAAATTAGCAAAAGAGTATGATTTTAGAGGAAAATTACATATTTGTCATATTTCTACTCCAAGTGCTGTTGAACTTGTGAACAAAGAAAGAAAACAAATGAAAATAAGTTGTGGGGTTACTCCTCACCATTGTGTTTTAAACATAAAATATCTACATGATGAAAAGGGAATATTACGAAAGATGAATCCTCCTCTAAGGGATATTTCTTCACAAACTCAATTATTGAAGTATCTTCTTAATGGAAAAATTGATTTTATAGAGACAGACCATGCACCCCATACATTAAAAGATAAATTTGAAAAACATTCATCTGGAATTCCTGGATTCCCTTATTATCCTTATTTTGTTGAAACTATAAGAAAAAAGATTTCTGAGGAACAACTTCGTAGATTGACTCATGAAAATATTGTTAATTTGTTTGGGATTGATATTCCTCATACTCAAAGAAAACCAGATTTTAATTTGGCTTCTGAATATGAATTTGACCCTTATAAAAGAGAATAGTCTCTTTCTTTTTTTAGAAAGTTTTAAAAAAGATTTATAATTCCTCGAATAACAATGGAAGTAGATTTTGAGGGATTAAAAAAAGAATTAAGGTCAGTAGACTTAGAAGGAATAAGTGTAGTGCCCTATCGCGAAAGAATTTTCTGGGTGGATTCTATGTCATTTCCAGATGGAAAACCTGCACAATGGTTTGAATCAACAGGATATAGTGGGGCAGATATTTATCTTTGGGGAGGATTGAGAGAAGATTTTAAGAGGCCATTTATTCTTCATGAAATTGTTGAAGCGGATTTAGTGTTATATCAAAAAGTGAATAAAAAAACAGCACATGAAGAGGCAAAAAAATTTGATAGAAAATATGCTGAATTAATGTTGAGTGAAGAAGAATTCTCAGATTATGAAAAAGCAAGAAAGGGCTTAGAAAATGCTTTCAGAGATTAATATTCAAAAAGCTTTATATATATTCTAATATAAATAATACTGTATGAAAATAAAAAAGAGGAAAGATAATTGGAAAGCTTATCTTATTATTGGGATTATTATATTATTAATAGCTGCCATATACTTTACATTCTTTTTTTACTATTCTTGTGGTGATTTAGCATGTTTTCAAGCTCATCAAGAAAAATGTACAAAGACCAAATTTATTAGAGATGGGGAGGAAACAATATGGAAATATACTATTTATGGAAAAGATGGAACAGAGTGTAAAATAGGAGTAGAAGCACTTGTTATTAAAAAAGGAAGCATAGATAAACAAAAACTAGAAGGGAAGGAGATGGTTTGTTATCTTCCATTTAAAAGTATTGTTCTTCCAGAATCTGATTTATCTATATGCCATGGAGAATTAAAAGAAGACATGCAAAATATAATAATCCAGAAACTTCACGCTTATATACTTGAAAATGTAGAAGAGATTGATAAGGAACTAGAACAAATACTATAATTCTAATGTAAAATATAAAAAGGGTTTAAATTAGAGTATAATATGATTATAATGTTTGGGCCTGCAGGAATAGGGGGAGTAAAGGCATCTTTTAATTTATTGGAAATGTATAATAAACTAGGACTAAAAGCTGCAGAGATTCCTTTTACCTATCAAATTTGGATTAAAAGAAAAGAGGATGCTATTAAAATAAAAAAGGTTTCTAAAAAAAATAAAATAAAATTAAGTATTCATGCTCCTTATTGGATAAATCTTAATTCTGAAGATAAAGAAAAGATTGAAAGAAGTAAAAAAAGGATTTTAAGATGTTGTGAGGTTGCTGATTGGCTTAATGTAAAGAAAGTGATATTTCACTGCGGGTATTATGGAAAAAAATCCAAAGAAGAAACTTTTGAAAATATAAAAAAGGGGATATTAGAAATGCAGGAAATAATTAAAAAAAATAACTGGAAAGTTAAGTTGTATCCAGAAATAATGGGAAAAAAGAATGTTTTTGGAAGCATTAAGGAAATAGCAAGATTAGTAACAGAAACAAAGTGTGATTTTTGTATTGATTTTGCACATATTTTAGCAAGATACGGGAATTATAATATGTCTGAAGTAAAGAAAAATTTTCCACAAAAAGAGTGGCATTGTCATTTTTCTGGAATAGAGTATGGAGAAAAAGGAGAGAAACATCACAAAATAACCTCTGAAAAGGAAATAAAGAAATTATTGTCTATTTTACCTAAAAACAAGAGAATCACAATAATAAATGAGAGTCCAAAACCAATTGAAGATTCTGTTTTATCACTAAAAATTAGTAAAACAGAGAATTTTAAGTAAAAAGAACCGATTGTGAGTTACAGATAGTTAAAAAAATAATTACTTTATAGTTACTTGCTATTGTTGTCACCATAAAGTTTATAAAGAAAATCCGATACACAATAAAGCAGGAAAATAAGCGTTTTCTGCGTAATTAAAATGCATGCAAAAAAACAGAAAATGAACACAAAGAAACTCATGGTTTCTTTTATGGCAATCGCAACAGTTATGTTTTTAGTAGCTACAGTAAGCGCTGCAACTGATATAACTGATAACCTTGAAGTTAAGGTTAATGACGATTGGGCGGATAATAATGATTTAAGTGTTATTGCTGGTGAAAGTCTTATAGTTAAAGCAACATTTAATTCATTAGTTGACGCATCTGATGTAACTGTTAAAGTTGAAATTGAAGGCAATAAAGTTGATTCTAGTGAAATATCTAATTCATTTGACGTAGAAAATGGATTAAGATATAGTAAAACACTTAGAATTGAAGTTCCTTATGAACTTAAGGACGAAGTTAGTGATGACGCTTCATTAATTGTTACTGTTAAAAAAGGCAGTACTTATAAAACAGTTAGTGAATTCACACTAAGAGTTCAAAGACCTTCATATAACGCAGACATTATGTCAATTGTAACTGCTAATACTGTTGAAGCTGGTGAATCTTTCCCAGTAGATATTGTGTTAAAAAACATTGGTTACAATGATTTAGATGATGTATATGTAAGTGCTAAACTTTCAGCTTTAAATGGTGTTGAAAGAACTGTTTACGTTGGAGATCTTATATCCCTTGAAAGCGATGATGATGATGACGAAGATACTACTGCAAGCGGTAGAATCAGTCTTCAGATGCCATTTGATGTTGAACCTGGAATGTATGTTCTAGATGTTGAAGTATCAAATGACGATTTTGAAGCTAGCAAGAGTAGGCAAATTATTGTAGAAAATGATTTCCCTAATAAGATTGTTAAGGCAGGTAATGATTTACTAATTATTAACCCAACTGACGATCTTGAGATTTACAAAATTGTTTCACCAAATAGTGAACAATTTGTTACTGTTAGTGCAGGTTCAAGTAAAACAGTTGCAATTACTCCAGATTCAGAAGAATACGAAGTTAGTGTATTGAATATGAATGGGGAAGTTATTGACTCTTTTACTTTCAGCGCTGTTGAAGACACTTCAGTTACAAGTCCAGTTGTTATTTTAACAATTATTTTAGCTATAGTATTCTTAGTACTATTAGTTGTTTTAATTGTTTTAATTGGAAAGAAACCAGAAAGAACCGAGGAATTCGGAGAAAGTTATTACTAAGTTTAGTATTTTTCTTTTTATTTTTTTATTTTTTTATTTATACTTTCTCCTTTTTTATTTAAGAAAAATATATTAATATTAAATCCATACAGAAAAAGTGGCATACAAAGGAATAATTGAAGCAATAAAAGAAAATGAAGAAGAAGCATGTAATCTTTTAGATGATTTTAGAGAAGAGATTAGAGATAAACATGGTTTGTTAAAATTAATTGCATTTGATAGTATTCCTCTATGTACTGGTGCTGTTTGTGGGGGGATTGCAAGAGCTACTGGATATCCTGAAGCTATCACTATTTTGCCTATTATGAGTCTAATGACTTACGCCGGACCTTCCCAATCTCCTAGAGCTATTGGAAAAAGTTTACTGGGATGGGCAGGATATGCCATAGGTGCAGCTTTACCATATATGGATGTTATTTTTCAGACAGTAGCAGATAAATTTTAGAACTTAAATCTTCAAACTAGTTATTTTACTAATTCCATCATGCATACTAATTCCATAAAGATTAGTTGCATTGGTTATAACTTCATCATTGTGAGTTATTACAATATATTGGCCTTTTTGCATATATTTTTTTAGTAAATTTGCAAGACGTGCAGAATTTCTCTTATCTAAAGCTGCATCAATTTCATCTAGAATATAGAAGCAATAAGGTTTTAATTCCTGTATTCCAAAGATTAAGGATAAGGCAACAAGAGTCTGTTCTCCACCAGATAAAGACGTTACATCAAAGTATTTGCCGTGTCCTGTTTTTACTATTATATTTATTCCTCCTTCAAAAGGTTCTTTCTTGTTTTCAGCTTCTAAAAATACGTGTCCTTTAGTACTAAGCTGAGCAAAATTCCTAGAAAAAATCTCATTTAATTCATTAAGGGTTTTAATGAATGTTTTTTTCTTTTTAATGTCAATCTCATGAATAATTTTTAAAATTCCCTGTTTCTCATTATCTAAAATCTCTACTTTTTGTTTAATAGAATCATACTCTTTTTTAATCTCATCGTATACTTCTAAGGAACGCAGATTAACTGAACCAATTTTGGAAAGAGTGTCTTGAGTTCTGTTTAATTTATGAAGAAGTGTCTCTTTAGTTGATTTTATTATTTCTATATCATGAAATTCTAGTGCTTCTGTTTCTAAGTTTTCTATTTCTGCATTTATTCTGGCCATTGAAATTTTAACATTTCCTATATCTTGTTCTATGTTATAAACGAGATTTTGTTTTAAAGAAACTTCAGAATCTCCTTGTCTTATCTTTTTCTGAAGAGATTCTCTTTCAGAAACAAGTTTTTTGAATTTTTTATTTAATTCTTCATCTTGTTTCTTTTTCTTTTGAAGCAATTCTTCTTTTTGTTTTAAGTGATCTTTAATCACCGCTATTTCTTCAGATAAGTCCTCTTGGTTTCTTGACAATTGTTTTAAGAATATTTTTGCTCTTTCTAATTCTCTTTGTTTAAAAGATACTTCTGAAGTTATATTTTGTTTAGTCCTAAGAGAGATTTCTTGAACTTCTATTCTTACAGTTTCATATTTTTGCTCTATGTTGTAGTTTTCATCAGAAGCAGACTCGAGATATTTTTTTCTTTTTTCCAATAAATTCAATTCTTTTTTAATAGAATTGATTTTTTCATTTAAAGATTTTATTTGCTCTTTTTTATTATTTATATTTGAGAGGATTATTATATCTGATTCTCTTTTAGATAACTCATCTGTAAAGGACTCTATTTCATAAGAAAGAGAATTCTTTTTCTTTTCTAGTCCTTCTAATTCTTTTTTTGCTTTTTGAATACTCTTTTTAAAAGAATCAATTTTAGGGAGAACTTCATCCCTTATTGAAGTTATGTGTTCTTTTGTGATCTTATTTTTACACAAAGGGCAAATATCCATTTTGGAAATATTCTCAATTATTCCATTATGTCTTTTAATTTCATAGTCCTTAGTGTATATTATTTTATTTAGCTCTGATTCTTTTTTAATCAACTCCTGTAAAAGATGCTTGTCTTTTTGCAAGATATTTTTTAATTCTGCCATTCTTTTTGTTGTTGTATTTTTATCAAATAATTCAGATGAAGAAGAATCAATCTGTTTTAAAATAAAATTAGATTCAGTTGCATAAGATTGAAGAATTGATTTTTTATCTTGAATTCTTTCTTGTATGGTTTTTAATTCTGTTTTAATCATATAGAATTTTTTTCTTTGTTCTTCAAGTTTTTCTAATTCCTTCTTTTTTTGTTCAATATCTTTTTGTTTTTTATCTATAATAGGAGTTGTTTTTTTAAGCTCTTTAACTTCTAGTTCTTTTTCTCTGATATTATTTTGTAATTCTTGTTTTTGGTTATTAATTTCTGATAATTTTTTTTCTGAATTTTCTAATTTAACACTTAACCCTGCTAAATCTGCTCTTATATTGGCTATCTCTTGATTAAGTTTTTCTTGCTCTAATCCCGTTGACTTTTGAATAGTATGATTGATTGTTTCTATTTTTAGCTCATAATCTCTTACAACTGCTTCAAGATTTGTTATATGATTTTTTACTTTTTCTATTTCTTTATTCTTTTTCTCTATTTCATTTTCAAGATTTTCTTTCACTTTTTTCTTCTTATTTAAATCATGATGTATTATGCTTGCCTTGTATCTTTTAACGTCTTTTTCAAGTTTCTTGAATCTTAAAGCCTGTTGTCTCTCTTTTTCAAGATTATTAAGATAAGCTGTTCTTTCTCTTAAAATTGCCAAAACTTCTTTGAGTTTTTCTTGTGTTTTTGATAATTCTTTAAGAGATCTTTCTTTTCTCATCTCATATATAGATATTCCAGACACTTCTTCTATTATTTTTCTTCTGTCATCTGGACGCATTCTCACAAAGTTTTGTATCTCTCCCTGTAGAATTATATTAAACCCATTAGGGTCGATTCCTGCCTGAGCCAGCAATCCTAAAATTTCCTGACGGGTTTTTGTCTCCCCATTAATCTTGTATATACTCTGTCCAGTTCTTCTCACAATTCTTTTTATTGACACTTCTTTTGTATCCAATGTAAAAGTTTTATTTGAATTGTCAAATATGATTTCTACACTTGCTTCTTTAGCAGGAGAGAGTGATTTTGTTCCTAGAAAAATTAAATTTTTTGCCTTGGCTGCTCTCATGGACTTTATACTTAATCTTCCTAAAACAAAACAAAGAGCATCTGAAATATTTGATTTTCCACTTCCATTTGGGCCTAGAATGACATTAATCCCTTGAGTAAAAGGCAATTCTGTTTTTCTAACAAAGCTTTTGAAACCATGCATTGCCAACTTTTTTATAAATGCCATAAATAGTAATAGAAAAATAGGTTTTTAAGGATTTTTAGATTAACTTTCTCTGTTCTAAATTTTTACAAGCATTTTTCCAAGTAGACCAGCTTAATCTAAATAAACCATCTTTTTCATGTTTTTTAGCATATTTTTCTAAGAATTTACATGTGTGTGGATCAGTACAATAACCAGAACCAATTTCTTTTCCATATTTCTCTTTTAATTTATCCATTTCTTTTTCTCTTACACTTTTCGCAATAATAGATGCTGCTGCAACTGCAGTATAATTTTTATCTGCTTTGTGCTCACATACTATTTCTAAGTTAGAAAGATTGTGAACTTTAGTTTTAAAGTAGTCTTCCCATTTTTTTATTCCAACAGAAGGGCAATCAATTATAACTTTAATTTTTTTAAATCCCTTGTTTATTTTATTTACTACCTCTGCCATTTTAATTGCTTCAACCTTATTTAAATCAACACCATTATGATTTCCCTTGTCAATTTCTTTTGGAAAAGCCATAGCAACTTCAAAAGTCTCTACGCCTTTTTTTACTTCTTCTGCTAAAAATTCTCTTCTTTTGGGAGTTAATAATTTAGAATCTTTTACTCCAATTTTTTTAAAATTTTTAATGGTTTTTTCATCAACAAGAACCCCTGCTAGAACCATTGGACCAATTACAGGACCTCTACCTGCATCATCTATACCTAAGAATAACATGGAAGAAGTAAATATTAATGCTTTTTAAATTTAATTAGTATTTTAAAGCTTTTTCTGGTGTTAATTTTTTTAATTTATTAAAAATTCCCATTTTTAAATCAGATTCTTTTAATGGAACTGAAATGCCGTCAAATTTTCCTTTTGAGTTTAGATGTAGAGAATAAGGACATCTTGCAAGTTTTCCAGAGGGAGTTGCAGAAGTGTCTAAAATAATGGTTCCAGATGTTCTTTGGTGTCCTGCTTTAACTTTTATATTTGTTTGTTTAGAAATATTTTGAGCCCATTTATTAGTTAGAGTATTTTTAGTAAATGCAAAGTATTTGTTATATGCTGTGTGCGGAAGTTTTTTATTTAATAATAAATAAATATGCATACTTTTACCAGTCCATAATAAATATATTCTAAAAGATGTTAATTTCTTCAAATCCTTGTCTTTTTTAATTTCTTTTAATAATTGTTTAACAACTTCAATATATTTTGATTCTTGAATATTTTTTCCTGCATCAATATCAATAAATACTCTGTTAAAAGATTTCCCAGCCCCTTCATAATTACAAGCATAATGTAATTCCATAAATTTTCTTGGAACAAAATATCTCCAAATTAATTTTTGTGTTTCATTAAGTTCTTTTTCTACTTGATGAAGTTTTTTTCCAAGTCTTTTTTTAAGAAAACCCTGAGTTATTTTAATATCTGATAATCTTAAAGCAGGGTCATCACTTCCTCTATGAAGAATAAAAGGAATATTAGATTGGGGGATAAATGTTTTAGTAGCTAATTCTCTATCTCCTACAAATCTTTTAATTTTAGGAAAAACTTTTGAATAATAAGCCAGACAATCAAGCTGTCCTGTTGAATAGAGTACACCCTTTTTCATTTACTTAATAATAGTTATAATAGTTAATAAATTTTAAGGTATTTGTTATAATATGGAAAAGAAGATTGCAGAGTTTATAGGAATAATGATTGGAGATGGAAGCATTGGGATTTATAATTGCAAGGCAGGAAATAGAATAAAAAAGCACCGAGTTGTAAAAGTTAGTTTAGATTCTAGAAACGAACAATATACAAATCATGTAGCAAATATCATGAAAGAGGTTTTAGGAATAGAACCAAAAATACACTATAAAAAGAATGAACATGCAGTAGATATCTGTATTTACAAAAAAGGTGTCTTTAAACATGTAACAGAAAAAATTGGATTAAAAAAATCTCCTAAATGGAACACTATGAAAATTCCAAAAAAACAAATGAATTGCTTATTATCTTGTTTTGTATTAAGAGGATTGTTTGATACTGACGGATGTTTAAGTATATTTAATAACAATGGCATACTTTACCCTAGAATTGAGATAAAAATGTGTCCCTCTCCTGCACAAAAACAGGTTTCTGAAATATTGAATAATTTAAAAATAAGGCATACAATTCAAAATTTAGAAAAAGGAAAAACTAGAATAAGAATTAGTGGTAAAGAAGAATTAGGAAAATGGTTTAATTTTATTGGAAGTTCAAATATTATCCACATAGAAAAAGCAGAAAAAATATTAAAAAGAAAAGTTTTATAAGTAGAATTCATTAAGTTTTATTGACCTAAGAAAGGTTAAAAAAACTCCGGAAAAATATAGCGAGATGGAGCAGTCTGGAGTGCTCGTCGAAATCTCTTAAGGCTGTAAAAAGCTTGGAGTTGCGAAAGGCCCATAACCCGGAGGTCGCGTGGTTCAAATCCCGCTCTCGCTATTTTTCTTACAAAAAACCTTAAAAGTAATAGATATATCAGAATATTATGCCCTGATCGCATAATGGTATTGCACCAGATTGCTAATCTGGACCCTCCGGGGTGCGCAGGTTCGATTCCTGCTCAGGGCG
>CAZYKW010000006.1:0-8523 GCA_964648475.1 Candidatus Woesearchaeota archaeon
TGGGGATAATACTGCAATAGGAGATGGAGCAAGAATTCTATGTCATGAATTTACTAAAGATAAACAAAGATTTGGAAAAGTAAATATAGGGAAAAATGTTTTAATTGGAAGTGAGACATTTATCAGGTCTGGAGTAGAAATAGGAGATAATTCAATTGTCTCTATAAGAAGTTTTGTGAATAAAGATATTCCTTCAAATGAATTATGGGGAGGGGTTCCAGCTAAAAGGATTAAAAAATTAAAATGAATCTAAAAAATTTTTTCCATCCAAAAACAATTGCAATTATTGGAGCTTCGAATAATCCTGAAAAAGTGGGAAATGTTTTAATGAGAAAACTATCAGAATTCAGAGGAAAAGTAATTCCAATAAACCCAAATCATAATTTAATTCTAAACAAAAAAACATATTCAAATGTTAAAAAATACAAAGAAAAAATAGACTTAGTAGTAATAGCAACTCCTGCTATAACCATTCCAAAAATAATAAAACAATGTGGAAAAAAGAAAATAAAAAGTGTGATAATAATTTCCTCTGGTTTTTCAGAAACAGGAAATAGAAAATTAGAAAATAAAATATTGAAAATAGCAAAAAAATATAATATAAAAATTTTAGGCCCTAATTGTTTTGGAATAGCAAACCCCTATTTAAGTTTAGATACAACATTTTCTAATTCTTCTCCAAAAAAAGGGAACATAGCGTTCATAAGCCAAAGTGGGGCATTGTTCAGCTATATTTCAGATTTCTCTGTTGGTTTTTCTGGGTTTGTTAGTTTAGGGAACATGTCTGATTTAACTTTCTCTGATTTTATTACTTATTTTAACAAAGACAAAAAAACAAAGAAAATAATTCTTTATATTGAAAAAGTAAAATTAGGAAAAGATTTCATAAAAGCCTGTCAAAAATCTAAAAAACAAATTCTGGTTGTAAAAGCAGGTAAAACAGAAAAAGGAAAAAAGGCAGCTATAAGCCACACAGGAAGTCTTGCAACTGATTTTAAAATATACCAAGGAGCATTTAAACAAGCAAAAGTAAAAGTATTTAACACTTTAGCACAAGCTTTTGGATTAAAAAGGCAAACAATCAAACCAAAAACAAAAAACATCCAGATTTTAACAAATGCAGGAGGAGCAGCTGCATTAATAACAGATGAATTAGAAGAAAAAGGGCATAAAGTTAAAGTAAAAGATTTGCTTGGAACTGCTTTAGCAAAAGATTACAAAAGAGCATTAAAAAGAGCAAAAAATCCTTTAGTAATTCTAACTCCTCAAAAAATGTCAGAACTAGAAAAAACAGCAAGGATTATTCCAAAAAAAGCTCTAGCTTGTTTTCTTGGGGAGAAATCAATAAAACCTGCAAACAAAATATTAAAAAAGAGAAGAATACAATATTATAATAGGTGTTGTTAAATGAATAAAAAAGAGAAGATACAAGAGGCAAAAAAAATTCTTAGCACAGGACTTATAACAGGTTTAAGTCTTTTGATAGCTCTTACATGGAAGGATGTAATAGAAGAATATGTTAAAGGGGCTTTAAGTGCTTTATCTCCTGTTCAAAGTGCTTTATTAAGTGCAATAGCATTAACATTTGTAGGAGTAATAGGAATTCTTATAATAACAAGTTTATTTAAACAATAATGAAAAAAGCAGAAAAAATAAGAAAAATTCTAAGAATCTTACATAAAAAGTATTCTATTCCTAAAACAACATTAAATAAAATGAGAAAAAAGCCAAACGCTTTTAAGATTCTAATCTCATGTTTATTAAGTTTAAGAGCAAGAGATGAAAACACAAAAAAAACATCAAAAGCCTTATTTAAAATTGCTAAAACCCCAAGACAAATTGCTTCTCTTCCTATAAAGAAACTTGAAAAAATAATATACAGTTCTGGACATTATAAAAAGAAAGCCAGAGTTCTCAAACATGTTTCAAAAGAATTAATTAAAAGATTCCAAGGAAAAGTTCCAAAAACAAAAGAAGAGCTTTTGTCAATAAAGGGGGTTGGCCCTAAAACTGCAAACATTGTTTTAGCATTTGCATTTAATCAGTGTGTTATTCCAGTAGATACTCACTGCCATAGAGTTCCAAATAGATTAGGAATGATTAAAACAAAGACTCCTGAAAAATCAGAAATTGCCCTAAACAAAATAATTCCAAATAAAGATAAATGTGAATTCAATTCCATCTTTGTTCAATTTGGGAAAGAAATTTGTCAGCCTATCTCTCCATGGTGTAGCAAGTGTTCTATAAGTAAATACTGCCCAAGAGTAGGTGTAAAAAGAAGTAGATAACTTTAAAAATCAATTTTTCTAAAACTTAATATGAAAAGAAGCTCTAGACGTTGGAAAAAGAAAAGACAGATGCGTTGGAAATGGCAACGTAAAAGATTGAGAAAGGAAAAACACAAGAGAAAACTGCGAAGATCTAGAAGTTAATTCTAAATAATAATTCTATCATCATAATCTTTATAAGTTAAAATACTGCTTTATTAATATGATATCTAAAATCTGGACTGAGAAGTATCGTCCTAAAAAATTCAATGAAGTTGTTGGACAGGATGAAATTGTCCAAAGAATAGAGTCCCTAACTAACTCTCTAAATATTCCTCATCTTTTATTCGCAGGCCCTGCTGGAACAGGAAAATCAACACTTGCTTTAATTATAGTGCAAGAACTTTTTGGAGAAACTTGGAGAGATAGTTATCTTGAATTAAATGCTTCTGATGAAAGAGGGATTAACATTGTTAGAGAAAAAGTAAAAAACTTTGCAAGAACAAAGGCAATTGGAAAAGCTCCTTTTAAAATAATCTTTTTGGATGAAGCTGATGCTCTTACTCCTGAAGCTCAACAAGCTCTTCGAAGAACTATGGAAAATTACTCTACCACATGTAGGTTTATTTTATCCTGTAATTATTCGAGCAAGATTATTGACCCAATTCAGTCACGTTGTGCGATATTTAGATTCAAGCTTTTAGAAAAAAAAGCAATTGAAAAAGTACTAAATAAAATAGCTCAAGGAGAAGATTTAACAATAACTCCAGAAGCAATAGAAATACTTTACGAAGGAAGTGAAGGCGATTGTAGACGTAGTATTAATCTACTTCAATCTAGTGCTTCAATTTCCCCTTCAGTAACAACTGATTTAGTTTCAACAGTTATTTCAAATACAAAACCAAAAGATATCAAAGTAGTTTTGGATTATGCTCTAGCAGGAGATTTCCCAAAAGCAAGAGAAAAACTCTTGGATGTTATGCTTAAAGAATCTATTTCAGGACAGGATGTAGTAAAATCAATTCAAAAAGAAATCTGGAATCTTCCAATAGAACCAGAAATTAAAGTCAAATTAACTGAAAAGACAGGTGAAGCTGAATTTAGGATAGTTGAAGGAAGCGACCCATTTATTCAACTACAAGCTCTTTTAGCCAGCTTTGTATTAGCTGGATTAGGCAAGGAGTAAAAATGAAAAAACAAAAAAAGAAAGTAGGTGCGGGTTTTGGAGTGATGATTCTCAATAATAGAAAAATTCTTTTAGGAAGAAGAAATGATGATGCAAAAAAAGCAGATTCTGAATTAAGAGGAGAAGGAACCTGGACTATGCCAGGAGGAAAATTAGAATTTGGAGAAGATTTTGAAGACGGTGCAAAAAGAGAAGTATTAGAAGAAACAGGAATGATTTTAAAAAATGCCAAGGTAATTTGTGTAAATAATGATAAAAATGAACATGCTCATTTTATAACAATTGGACTTTTATCAACAAATTTTGAAGGAACTCCAAAAGTTATGGAACCAGATGAAATCACTGAATGGAGATGGTTTGCTTCACAAGAACTACCAAAAAATATCTTTCCTCCAAGTAAAAACATTTTAGAAAATTTTAAAGCCAAAAAATTTTATTTAAAATGAGTCCATGGGTTGAAAAATATCGTCCAAAGAATTATCCAGATATAAAAGGACAGGATATAGCCATTGCTAAAATAAAGAAATTTCTAGAAGAATTTAATGTAGGAAAATTAACCAAAAAAAACCAAAAAGCTCTTGTTCTTTATGGCCCGCCTGGAACAGGTAAGACAACAATTGCACATGTAGTAGCAAATGAAACCCATTCAGAAATATTTGAATTAAACGCTTCTGATTTAAGAAACAAGTCTAAATTAAAAGAAATTCTAAGGCCAGCAATAGAACAACAATCTTTAATAAAAAAGAGCAAGGTAATTTTAGTTGATGAAGCAGATGGAATATCTTCAATTGACAGAGGAGGATTAAGTGAGCTTATTGCATTAATTGAAATGACTACTTATCCAATGATAATCACAGCAAATGATATATGGAATAGAAAACTTAGTCCCTTAAGAAGAAAATCAGAATTAGTACAATTAAAAGAAATTAATTATAAAATAATAAAAGATGTTTTATTTAATATACTTAAAAAAGAAAAATTATTTGTAAATCAAAACATTATTACAAGCATAGCAACAAGAGCTAAAGGAGATATAAGAGCTGCAATTAATGATTTACAAAGTGTCTCTCGAATGAAAGACCCCTCTATTTTAGAGTTTCATGAAAGAGAAAAAGAAGTGGATATTTTTAATGCATTAAAACTAATCTTTAAAGGAAAACCAAATAAAAAAACACTAAGAGTATTTGATTCTGTAAATATGTCCATAGACAATATAATATTATGGGTAGAAGAAAACATTCCTGCTGAATATTCAGGAATAGAACTAGCAAAAGCATATGATAGATTAAGTAAAGTAGATGTGTTCAAAGGCCGAATTTACAAACAACAATACTGGAGATTTTTAGTTTATGAAAATGCTCTTTTAAGTTTTGGAATATCTTCAGCAAAAGAAAGCATTAAAACAGGATTTACAAGTTATAAAAAACCTTCAAGAATTCTCAAAATATGGTTAAATAATAGGAAAACAGCAAAAAAGAAAACTATAGCAAAAAAATACGCATCATATGTTCATGTTGGATTTAAAAGAGCAATGAAAGAGTTTCCAATTATAAGCCAGATAATAAAAACAAACCCAGAAATTCAAAAAGAACTTAAATTAGATGAAGATGAACTAACTTATTTAAATAGGTAATATCAAATAAAAAAACTATTCCTAAAACTTAGCACTGAGCTTGGGTATCTGAACCTGTTCCGTCATATCCAAATCCAGGACTTGGAGATTCGCTTGATAATGAAGAAGTACATTCTGAAGGAGCTGTATTAAATGCACTACATATTGTTTGCAAAAATGCGTCAGAACTTCTTCCGCTTGAAACTATTACTCCATTTATAACAAGTGTAGGGCTTCCTCTAACACCATATAGTTCACTCAATTCGGAATCCTCAGCATAATACTTTTCTGCATTTCCATTATCAATACAACTTTGTAATTTACTCTCATCAATTCCTGCTTCTGCAAAACATCTATCTGAATCTCCATCTTCTAAGAAACATTCTAAGTAATCAAGAAATTTGTCTTCTTGTTCTTCTCTTATACAAACTTGTCTTGGAGTTTCTGTCTCTTCAGGTTCATGCATAAAATAATGAACAAATCTAATTTTAGCATCAATTCCCAACGCTTTAATAGCAGGAATAAAACCCTTTTCAGCCTGAGTTCCATAAGGACAATGAGTCATAATAAATAATTCAACTACAGGATTATCAGATTTAACAACTTCAGTCTCAGTCTCAACTTCTTGAGGTTGAAGAGATGCTAAAGGGGTAATTCCCTGAACTAAATTCTCTCCATCTTTTGTCAAATATAAAGGAACTTCTTGTCCTTCAAACAAAACAACAATCTCGTATAATCCAGCTTCTTCCTTAATCTCAACTAATTCTAAATCTTCTCCTGTCTGTTGTTTTGCAAAATCAAGTATAATCTCTCCAGCTTTATCTTCAGAAACAACATTCCCAGTAAGTCCTATTCCAGAAAAGCTTCCAACAAGCAAGATAATAGCAAAAATTGCAAGAACAATAGTTGAAATCATCCAAGGATTAGACCTAGCTTTTTTTGTCAAAGGCCTTTCTTCATGATAATTTTTATGAGTTTCAACGTCCATAAAAAAACTATAGAAGACTGCTTTAAAAACATTTTGGTAAGAATAGTTCAAAAATTAAGTTTGTTCCTTAAATTATGTATCATTTCTATAGTCATTTTTTCTAAATCAAAATCATGTTTCCATTCCCAATCCTTTCTTGCTTCTGAATCATCAATTATTTTTGGCCAAGAATCAGCAATATTTTGCCTAAAATCAGGTTCATAAGTTATTTCAAATTCTGGAATAAACTTCTTAATCACCTCTGTTATTTCTTTAGGAGAAAAACTTATTGCTGCAATATTATAGCTTGTTCTTATTTTAATTTTTTCTTTGTCTGCTTCCATTAAATTAATTGTAGCTTTTATTGCATCATCCATATACATCATAGGAAGAACAGAATCTTCTCTTAGATAACAAGCATATTTTTTATTTTTTAATGCTTCGTAAAATATAGATACAGCATAATCAGTTGTTC
Source organism: Candidatus Woesearchaeota archaeon (assembly GCA_964648475.1). GTDB lineage: Archaea > Nanobdellota > Nanobdellia > Pacearchaeales > GW2011-AR1 > WJLC01. Next base: position 6,508 of record CAZYKW010000006.1, read on the forward strand.
CTCCTCCTGCTTCAGCTTTCCAACTAATTAATCCAGGATATCTTAAACTTCTAACATCAACTCCAAATTTTAAAAAATAATAATTGCAAAGAGCTTCTCCTGCTAATTTTGTAACTCCATACATAGTAGTAGGTTCTAGAATTGTATGTTGAGGGGTGTTTTCTCTTGGAGTTGTGGGTCCAAAAACAGCAATTGAACTAGGCCAAAATAATTTTATTTTAAATTCAACAGACAAATCAAGTAAAATCTTTAAACTATTCATATTAACTTCCCAACAAAGTTGAGGGTTTTTCTCCCCTGTCGCAGAAAGTAAAGAGGCAAGATGATAAATCTCTGTGATATTATGCTTTTGAATTATTGAATTAATAAATTCTTTATCTGTCACGTCTCCTTTTTCTAAAATTCCCCCATAATTTTCAGGAATATTTCTATGCCCCAAAGCTACAACATTCTCTTCACCAAATCTTTTTTGAAGTTCAGAAACTAAATCTGTTCCAATCTGTCCAAAAGCTCCTGTAACTAAAATCTTTTTCATTTTTATATTTACTATTAATAGTTTGTATTTATTAATGTTTACCATCAAAAAGATTAAAAATTGATTTATCCTTCAGAAAATATGAAAGAGGTTGTTTTCAATCAGTTTAAATTGAAGGGGAAGTTGATGGTTAAGAAACCGGAGGTGTCTTACCTTGGGTTATGATATTATAGTAGGGAGAAATGAAGCAGATAAAAAAGCTTTAGGAAATAAAGGATTAATTTTTATTGGAAAAGGTTATGTAAAAATGGGACAATATACATCCTTAAGCAATAAAATATTTTTAGATGTAGCAAAAAGTCATGTTGTTTTGGTTTCTGGAAAAAGAGGTTCTGGAAAAAGTTATACATTAGGAGTAATTGCAGAAGAAATCTCTAATCTCCCAAAAAGCATAAGCCAAAACATAGGCAGCTTAATATTTGATACAATGGGAATTTATTGGACAATGAAATTTGCAAATGAAAAAGACAGAGAGCTTTTGGAAAACTGGGAATTAAAGGGAAAAACTCTTCCTATCAAGGTATTTGTTCCTTTTGGACATTATGACTCTTATGTTGAAAAGGGAATTCCCATAGACAAGAAATTTGCACTAGACGCAATGGAAATGTCAGCAGAAGATTGGATTCTTATGTTTCAATTAAATATGATTGACCCTATTTCAGTTTTAATTCAAAGAGCAATTAACTCCTTAATTGATGAAGAAAAAAAATATGAAATCTCTGATATAATTAAAAAAATAAAATCAGATACTCAAAGTTCCATGGACTCAAGAATAGCAGCAATGGGTTTATTTGAAGCAGCAGATGGTTGGGGGATATTTGCCAAAGAAGGGGAAAAACCAACAAAAGTAGATGATTTAGTAAATGCGGGAAAGACAACTATCCTGGATTTAAGTGTATATAGCTCAGTGGGGGCATTTAATGTAAGAGCACTTGTAATTAGTCTTGTATCAAGAAAAATCTTTAAGCAAAGGATGGATGCCAGAAAAAAAGAAGAAATAAAAGCAGTATCAAAGGGATTTGAATTATCTGGAATAGAAGAAAAAAAAGAATACCCTCTTGTATGGATTATTATTGATGAAGCCCATGAGTTTCTTCCAGAAGATGAAAAAACAATTGCAACAGATGCCCTTATACAATTATTAAGAGAAGGAAGACAGCCAGGAATTAGTCTTATTTTAGCAACACAACAACCAGGAAAAATCCATACAGATGTCATGACTCAATCAGACATTGTTATTTCTCATAGAGTTACCTCTCAGCCAGATGTTCAAGCACTTAATCATATTATGCAAAGTTACCTTCTTGACACAATAAAAAAATATCTCGATGATTTGCCTTCATTAAAAGGTTCTGCGATTATTCTAGATGATAATTCTGAAAGAATCTATCCTATGAGAATCCGTCCAAGATTCACATGGCATGGAGGAGAAGCTCCAACAGCTGTGAAAATTGAAAAGAGACTATAATTTGCTTCTCTGG
>CAZYKW010000006.1:8623-11856 GCA_964648475.1 Candidatus Woesearchaeota archaeon
GGAGAAGCTCCAACAGCTGTGAAAATTGAAAAGAGACTATAATTTGCTTCTCTGGAATGCCATATGGCATGGCGAGTGAGTTCATGAAACTTCTAGGTAGCCCGTGATTTTGAATGAACTCAGGAGTTGGAGAAGCTCCAACTGCTGTAAAGATTGAGAAAAGGTTGTAGTTAAGAAATAGAGCAACTTAATTTTTTAGGAAGCAAAATTAATTTCCAGTTTAAAGGATATTTTTCTTTTAATCTATTAAAATCTTCAGCATTGTAAATCCCTTTTCTCTTATAAGCAAATTTCAATAAGTATCTATAACATATTACTTGCATATACTTTTCAATAGTATTCCTTGGAATCTTTGATTCTTTTTCTATCAAATCCATTAAATATCTCAGCCTTTTTATTTTCTTTTTCCAGCATGTCTTAGCTATTTTTACTGGATTTTCTCTTGTTGTAATAAAATACCCCAATATATTAAGAAAAATTCCGCTAACCATAATTAATTTTTCAGACAAACTCAAATTGATTTTCCCTTCCATTTTCTAAAGAATAGGAAGATAATTTTAAATTAATTTATAAATTTATCTATTTGTCTTTTTCAAGACTACAGAAATTTAAATATTAGATAATTTTAAAGTCAACTCTAATTCTAAATTTATAAGGAGCAATTTCTCCAGCTTTTTTCTTACTTAATATCTTGATTTTCTTTTTAGATTTCTTTGCTTCATCTTTTATCTTCTTTATCACAGATTCTATTTCATCACTTTTACAAAAATCATAATAATAAACAATAGTTCCTTTTTTACTTAGTTTAAAAGCTTCTTTTAGAAAAGTATCCTTTAGTTGAGGGCGAGGCATAACAATAATATCAAACTTCTTTTTAGTTTTTAATGCTACTCTTTTTATATCTCCAGAAATCAATTCAACTTTATCCTTAAGCTTATTTAACCCAATATTTAATTCAGCATACTTATTTGCTTTTCTATTAATCTCATTAGAATAAACTTTTTTAGCTTTAGAATTTTTAGCAATAACAATACTAAAAGGAGCAACTCCTGCAAACATTACTAATACTTCTTTATTTCTTTTAATCTTAGAAGCTATTTCCTTACGTTCATTACTTAATCTAGGAGAAAAATAAGTCTCATCAATATTAAATCTAAAAACACAACTATTTTCTTTATATAACACTTCTTTTGTCTTCTCGCCAGCAAGATATTTTGTTTTCATTTTTCTTAATCTGCCTGCAAACTTGCCAGACTTTTCTAATATTGTTTTAATTGCTTTATTTTCTTTTAGAATCCTTTCAGCAAATCTCTTTTTAGAACCATTATATTTATCAGGAAAATTAACAATTGCTATATTCCCTAAAACACTAAATGCACGTTGCATAATAAAAAGAATCAAAGAAGTAATTTAAAGGTTTCGAGAATTAATCTGAATTATCCTCAAAAGAGATTCCTCTCCTCTTTAAAAAATTGTCAAGATTATTAATAAATTCTTTTCTTTCAGAATCACGAAGAGATTCAATTCTTTGATAAAATTCAATATCAGAAATCCCTTCTTTTTCTCCAGAAACAAGAGAATAACCTCCAAAAGTAGCAAGTCCTAATACAAGAGCTGCAGCTCCTGTAACAAAAGCTGTTTTATAGGGATTTGTTCTTGAAACATAATCCATTCCTTTTTCTATTCCATGAAAAGCATTTCCTAATTTATGCCAAAACTTTCCCCACACTCCATCTGGAGTTGATACATTTCTTGTTGCTTGATACTCATCTACCATGAAAAAAACATATATTTCATATATTTAAATCTTTCTATTTGTAACTACTAAGCAATTACAAATATAATAAGAATCCCCTTGAAAAAAAGAATCTTAAAGATAAATTTATAAAAATAGAATCTATAAACTAATATGAAAAAAAGAGGCTTAATAGTATTACTTTTAATAACATCTATTAATCTTGTAAGTGCTCAAATTGGACTTGGAGAATTTCTTGATGCTTTTGGAGGAGAAAACTTATTATTAATAGGTTCTTTCATCATCTCTTTTGCATTAATAAATTTCATTCTTGGAAGACTTCCCATGTTTAAAGATAAATATACAGGTAAAAAAAATAAAACAATTCCTGGAATAATTGCTTTTATATTAGCTTTATTTATAATATATGGAATAAACACACTTAATTTTAATATATCTAATTTCTTTTTTAATCTTGGATTAACTGCAGAGTTGCTTGAATTAATAATTGTTCTTGTTATCTTAGGGGGATTAATATTTTTATTCTGGAAATTTAAAAGCAAAGTTCTTTTATTTTTAGGAATCCTCTTACTAATAATTGTCCTTTTTACAGACTGGATTTATGAAAAAGACATAGTATTTTTTATGGGACTAGGACTTATTGCACTCTATTTTATAATTAGATTTATTTCCAGAAAAAAACCAAGAGAAGCTTATACGCCTTCTTCCCCTGATTATGGTTATCCTTCAGATAGATATGACAGAGATAGAAGAAGACAAATTGAAAGAGAAAGATATGAAAGAGACAGGAGAAGGAGAAGAGAATTAGAAGAGATTCATAGAGAAAGAGATTACAAAAGAAGATTAGAAGAACAGCAAAGAAAATGGAAACAACAAAAAAGAGAATGGGAAAGAAAAAAAGATAGAAGAGAATGGGAAAGAAAAGGAAAAAGAGAGGCTGAAAAAAGAGAAACCAGAGAAAGGACAGAAGCAAAGTGGAGAGAAAAAGAAGCATGGAAAGCACAAGAAGCTGAAAGAGCAAGAGCAAAAAAAGAGCAAAGGCAAGGAGAATATCAAAGGGCAAGAGAAGAACAGCAAAGAAAATGGAAGGAAGAGAAAGGAAGAGAAAGAAGAGAAAGAATACAAAAAAAATGGGATGAAAGAAAAAGGAGAAGAGCTGAAGAACAGCAAAGAGCAAGAGATGAACAAAGACAAAGAACAAAAGAAGCTGAAAGAGCAAGAGAGAATTTAAGGCAATTTAGAAACAAAGTAATATTTCGTTATAAAATCCATCCAGATTATTATCAAAATGATAAAGAATTAAGAGATTTAGCAAATGAATATTCTAAAAGAATAATGAATGGGAAAAATCCCGAAGAAATAGAGAGGTTAGCAAGAGAATTTAGCCAAAGAAAAGAAGCAATATTAAACTCAAGAGGGAGAGGGAAGACAAAAGAAGAACAAACCAGAGAAATGAAAGCTTTAGAAGCTGGAAGAA
>CAZYKW010000006.1:11956-21274 GCA_964648475.1 Candidatus Woesearchaeota archaeon
AGAAGGAAGATTAAATGAAGAGTATAAAAGATTTAAGAAGGGGGTAGATGATACCATTAAGTTAATAAATCGTCATGATGATTGGGCTTATATTGCAGGAAGTTATAATTCTTTACTAAGTATGCATGCCAGATTTTTTAGAAAAACAAGATTAGAAAAATACGCTGATAAAGCAATGAACAAACTTAGAAAAGCTATGGAAAACTATAAAAGATTAGAAGAAAAAGGAAGATATAACAACGAGGATTTTGAAAGAAAAATAAGAGAGCAAAATGAGAAAGTTAATTATTTTGAAAGATTACAAGCAGAATTAAGAGAAAAAAGAGATCCTAAATTCCAAAGTGCTTATGCAGAGTGGAAAAAGGCTTTAGAAGAATTGTATATACTTCAAAAAAAATTATCAGAAAGAAAAAGAAGATAAATTCACATTTTTCTGATTAACTATTTTTTAAATAGAAGATTTTAGAAAAAAATTTAAAACCACTTATCTAAACCTTTTTGCTTTTGTTTTTCTTTAATATCCCTTAATCTTTCAATCTGTTTTTCAACTCTCTTCTCAGAAAAACCATGCCTTTTAATTAAAATCTCTCTGATTTTATTCTCATCTATTTTTCCAAATTCAATTTCTGCATCTTTTACATTGTGTTTATGAAATAATTCAAATATTTCTTTCCAATCAAATTGGTCCTTTTCTGGTAAATTTTTTATTAATTCTTCGACATGTTTGAAGATTAAAACAGGTTGCTTATATTTCTTAACAATTTCTAATGCTTTTTTCTGTCCAATTCTAAAAATCCCTCTTGGATTGTAATCTGTCCCAACTAGAATTCCAAGACAAATTAATTGATCTAAATTTATTCCTAAATAATCTAAAACATGTTTCAATTCAATCAACTCAGGATAAACTTCAACATAACCAGAAATTGTTTTCCTTTTTCTAGCTAAAGTAAGATTTCTAATTAATTTAGGGGCTCCAAAAAGAAGTGAATCATAATCTTGGGAAACAGCAGCAAAAACTTCTTTTTTTCTAGCAAGATAAGCAGCTTCTGCTTCTCCTTCTGAAGGTGCCTGAATAACTGCAATACCTAAAGCTTTTAGCAGTTCTTTACTTTCATTAATCATTTCATCATTTAATCTAATTAATTGACTACTATATCTTTTCATAGCAGTTATATCTTCAACTTGCTTGGCTTGTTCATACTTTCCTTTTGCTACATCTCTTCCTTTTTCTCTTTTTTTATAAGTCTTAGATTTTAATTCAGGAGATTTTCCATCAAAAACATAAGCTAACTTGATTCCTTCTGAAAGCAAAGCAACATTTCTATAAAGTATTCCAGATAAATGACTCGTAACTCTTTGTTTTTCATCCATTAAAGGAGTTCCATCTATTTGCCTAATACTAGATAAAAATTGGTAAAGAATATTATATGCATCTATGCATAACACTTTTCCTTTTAAATCAGATAGTTTAATCTCTTTTCTTGGTATAATTTCTTTTATATTTAACCCCATAATCTAATTTAGAAAACCCCATATAAATAATTATCTAGTTTTTTCTATTCTCTACTTTTCTTCTCCAATTTCGAAAAATTTTTTCAATTACCCAAGCAGGCTTTTTACTGAGATCTGTTTTCCTTTCTTCTCCATATACTTTTGGCCGACACCTAACTAAAAGCTTCCTCTTCTGCCAAACTTTAACTGCTTGATGCATTCCTTTTGAAAAAATATCAAGAGGAGTTGGCTGATCTTGTTTTGAAAAATTTCCAATTTTTATATAATAAATCTTCTCCTTACTTCCAGTTTTTCTAACTAAATAAGGTTGAAAATTATAAGTAATTTTTTCTAATCCTGAATCTAATGCTTCTTTTAAGTCTACATTATGATCATAATCTACAAAAATATCTTTGTATTTTTTTCCAAGAAAATCATAAATTAAATGAGCGACCCATCCTCCTTTTATTGAAACAAATCCATTTACATTACAAGTAATTCTTCCTGTAACATTTCTTTTTTGAACCAAATCTATTTCAACAGAATCATATAATTCTTTCCAAAAACCACTCCTCTCAACCTCCCTCTGTTTATTTTCACTAGGCTCTCCTTCCCGAGCAATATCTCCAAGATCTCTCTCTTCTTTTTTTCTCTCAGATAAATAGTCAGCATCTGCTTTTCCAGCAGCATATAATATTTTATCTTTTATAGGTATTTCTATTATATCTCTTAATTCATTACATGAATTAAAATATGTTAGAGCATCTTGTCTATCACGAGCTTCTTCTATCTTTTTTAATAGTCTTTGACACTCTTCATCCATACATTCACTACTCTTAAGTGATATATAAATCTTACGATTCCCTCTCTTACAGATTCGAGGGCTTAATTTTAAATAAGTAAATTCATTAAACTCCCTATGGTTAAACTTGATTTCATTCCAATTGATTATGATTATTTTGATTTTGAAGGTAGAAATTATGTAAAAATTATAGGTAGAAACAAATCTGGAAAAAGAATTTGTGTTATTGATTCTTGTAATATTTTTTTGTGGGCAATTTTAAAGGATAAATTAAGTAAATCAAAAATAGATAAATTGATTAAAGAAATATCCAAGATTAAATTAGATATTAAAGGAAGGCAAACAAAGGTAGAAAAAATTGAACTTTTAAATAAGAATTTTCTTGGAAAACCTGTAAAAGCCCTTAAAATATATGCAACAAACTACAAGGATTTGCATGATATTGCGGATAGATTAGGTATGCCAGAAATAATCAATAGAAGAGGATATGATTTGGGATACATAACTCATTATATTATGGAAAAGAAATTACTTCCTCTTACATGGTATGAAATACAAGGAGAGATGCTTGATGATACAAATGAATTAGGAGGAATAGCAAAATCCCAAAATGTTGACTTATGTATTAAATTAAATTCCTTTGAACCAATAACAGAAAAATCCTTTGAACCAAAAATACTTTGTTATGATATTGAGTGTGATGAATTAAAAATAGGAAAAGGAGAGATACTTATGGTTTCTTTAATTTCAAAGAATTTTAAAAAAGTTATCACATGGAAAACAGAAAAAGAGAAAAAATCACATCTTCCATATGTAGAATATGTAAAAAATGAAAAAGAGTTAATTGAAAAATTTGTAGAGTATGTTAAAAAAATCTCCCCTGATTTCTTAATAGGTTACTTTTCAGATGGGTTTGATTTGCCTTATTTAAAGGAAAGAGCAAATAAACATAAAATAAGATTGGCTCTAGGATTAGATAATTCTCTACCAAGATTTTCAAGGGGAGGAATCTTTGGACTAACAGCAAAAACAAAAGGCATAGTTCATATTGATTTGTTTAAGTTCATTAGAACTGCTTACTCCCAGTATATGAAATCAGAAACTCTAACACTTGATGAAGTTGCAAAAGAATTTTTAGGGGAAAGAAAAAAAGAGTTCAATCACACACACTCTTCAAACTTAGGACACAAAGAATGGCAAAAATATTATGAGTATAACCTTCATGATTCCTTTTTAGTCTATAAACTATTTGAAAAAGTATGGCCTGATTTACTTGCTTTTTCCAAAATAATGAAAGAGCCAATTCATAATACATCAAGAAATGGCATGTCAAGTAATGTTGAATCTTATCTTCTTCATAATCTTGAAAAATTTAATGAAATTCCTGAAAAACGTCCTACATATGATGAAATTTCTCAAAGAAGAAGAATGAGAGCCTATAAAGGAGCTTTTGTTTTAGAACCAACCCCTGGCTTATATGAAAACATAGTGATGTTTGACTTCACAAGCAGTTATGGGAGCACAATAGTAACTTATAATTTGTCTAAATCAACACTTCTTGAAAATGAACCTTTCAAAAAGGTTCCCAAAAGAGGTGATGGAAAAAATTCAAATAGCATAGAAATAGATAATAAGAAAATCCATTTTAGTAAAAAACCAGGATTTTTTCCAGAGATGTTAAAGTACATAATTGAACAGAGAAAAAAATTCAAAAAAGAGCTAAAAGCAAAACCAGACGTAATAAAAAGAGCAAGAAGTAATGCTTACAAATTACTAGCTAACTCAAGTTATGGATATCAAGGTTTTTTTGGAGCAAGATATTATTGCAGAGAGGCTGCTGCTGCAACAGCTGCTTTCGCAAGAAAATTAATAAAAGAAGTTATTAAAAAGATAGATAAAAATTCCTATAAAACAATTTATTCAGATACAGATAGTATTGCTTTTTTAAGAAATAACAAATCAGAATCAGAGGTTCTAAAATTTTTAAAAGAAATAAATTCAGAACTTCCTGGAATAATGGAACTTGAACTTGAAGATTTCTTTAAAAGAGGCATTTGGGTAACAACTAGAGCAGGGAAAACAGGTGCTAAGAAAAAATACGCTTTATTAGAAAAAAATAATAAAATAAAAATAAGGGGATTTGAAACAGTTAGAAGAGATTGGTGCAGACTATCAAGACAGGTTCAGGATTATATTTTAAGACAGATTCTTTTAGATGGAAATGAAAAAAATTCTCTCGAATACCTAAAAAATATTGTAAAAAAAATTAAACAAAGAAAAATAGATAAAGAAAAATTAATTATTCGAACTCAATTAAAAAAACCTATTTCAGAATATAAAGCTATTTCTCCTCATGTCATAGCAGCTAAAAAAATGCAGGAGCAGGAAATTCCAGTAACTCAAGGAAATCTTATAGAATATTATATAGCAGAAACCATAGAAAAGAAAAAACTTGTAAGAGATAAAGTAAAACTTCCTCATGAACCTGGAGAGTATAATATTGAATATTATTTAAATAGACAGATTCTTCCTGCAGTTGAAAATATCTTTCAGGTATTTGATATTAATATAAAGGAAATAATAGAAGGAAAAAAACAAACAACTCTAGAGAGTTTCAAATGAGTGAAAAAAAACAAACATCAATTGAACTAGGATTATGTGAAGTTTTAGATTATTATTTTTCACATAGAGAATATGAAACCATCGCAAAATACTTAGAAGATCATAAAAAAGAAATATCCCCAGAAAATTTTGAAAAATACAATAGCAAATTAGTAAAATGTTTAAAAAAAGAAGCAGATGAAACAAGATAAGATAATTCATGAATTAAAAAAACACATTCCTTTTACAATTTTTGCAACACTAATCGCAATAGGAATTACTCTTTTGATAATATATTGGATTAAAAAAGAAATTTCACAAGAATTTTTCCATGTTCTACATCCCTTACATATTTTAGCATCTGCAATAGTAACTGCAGGAATATTTTACAAATATAAAAAAAGTTTTATTCAAGCAATCTTTATAGGAATTTTCGGTTCAATAATAATTGGAAGTATTAGTGATATTATTTTTCCATATTTAGGAGGATTATTATTTAATCTTAATATAGAATTTCATCTTCCTATAATAGAAAAAACTATTTTAATATTACTTACAGCATTAATTGGAAGCATTTTAGGAATCTCCTTTAGAATCACAAGATTTCCTCATTTTATTCATGTATTCCTATCTGTATTTGCAAGTTTATTTTATCTTTTAGCATTCAGTCAAACCTTTGAAATAATCTATTTCATAGGTGCCTTTTTTGTGGTGTTTGTATCAGTAATAATTCCTTGTTGTTTATCAGATATACTTTTCCCCTTCTTATTCTTAAGAAAGAAATAAAAACTCAAAGAATTAGTTTAAAAGTATGGAAAAAGAAAAAATAATCCAAGCAGGAAAAATTGCATCTCAAGTTAAAAAGTTTGCAAGGGATTTAATAAAACCAGGTATGCCTCTTTTAGAAATAGCTGAAAAAATAGAACAGCAAATAAAAGATTTAGGAGGAGAGCTTGCATTTCCAGTCAATCTAAGTATAAATGAAATCGCTGCTCACTACACTCCTTCTAGTGATGATACTACAACTGCAACTGGATTACTAAAAGTTGATTTAGGAGTTCATATTGATGGATGGATAGCAGATACTGCTTTTTCTCTTGATTTAGAAGGCAACACTGAAAATAAATCTCTAATAAAAATAGCAGAAGAGTGTCTAAATAACGCAATAAAAATAACAAAACCAGGAGTTTTAACAAATGAAATTGGAAAAGAAATCTACATAACTGCTATTTCTAATAATATGAACCCAATTGTGAATCTTTCAGGACATCAAATAGAAAGATATGATTTGCATGCAGGAATAACAATTCCAAATATAAATGATAAAAAAAATATTAAATTACAAGAAGGGACATATGCCATTGAGCCTTTTGTTACTTTTGGAAATGGAAAAGTTCATGATGGAAAACTCTCTGGAATTTACATGCTTTTAGATTCAAAAAATGTGAGAAGTCCAACAGCAAGAGAAGTTCTAACCTTTATAATTGATAATTATGGAAATCTTCCTTTTTGTGAAAGATGGTTAGTAAAAGAATTTGGAGCAAAGGCAAAACTTGCTCTAAGAGAACTTGCAATGCAGGGAAATCTTCATCAATATCCTCAATTAATAGAAGATTCAAAAAGAAAAGTAGCACAAGCAGAACAAACTCTTCTTATACAAAAAGATAAGACAATTGTGACAACAGAATAATCACCAAACTCTTTCATTAAAATATTTCTTTCCTTTATATTCTATTTCAACTCTTTCTTTTTTTCCAACAATAGATATATTGGCTTTATTAAAATCACTCAATTTTCCTCTGTTCTTTTTTACAAAATCAACAAACCAATTTCTTTTTGCTTTAAGTAAATCAGTAATACTATCCTCTTTTCTTCCAGAAGGAGTAATTTTTCCAGTAAGCAAATTAATTTTCGCTTTATTCTTTTTATTAAAAAATCTTAAAGGAAGATTTAGCATAGGACTAACATAATCCATTAATTCAATAATATCCTGCACAACTCCTTTTATTTGATTAGCTCTCATCTTATCCTAAATAACTTTCAGCAGTTGGCACTGCTGCTTTTGCATTCTTTAGGTAATTTTCTTCAACTTTCTTATAAACATTAATTGTATTTTTAGTAACACTTGGTTTAACTTTCTTCAATGCTTCTTCAAAATGTTTTTTTCTTACTTCCTTAGAAGTTATATCTTCCCTAAGTGCGAGCATTCCTGCCTCTCTTACAACTCCTTCAATATCTGCACCTGTATAACCATCTGTAAGCTTTGCAAAATCTTTAAGTTTAATGCCTTTTGCAAGAGGCATATTTCTAGTATGAACTTCAAAAATATTTAACCTAGCTTTTTCATCAGGAACATTTACTAACAATATCTTATCAAATCTACCAGGCCTCAGTAAGGCAGAGTCCAACATATCCGGACGATTAGTTGCTCCAATAATAAGGACATCCTTTAAATCTTCAATTCCATCCATTTCAGCAAGCAATTGATTTAAAACTCTTTCAGTAACTTTATTCCCAGTTTCCTGCCCTCTTCTTCCTGCAAGCGAATCAATCTCATCAAATAAAACAATACAAGGAGAAACTTGCCTTGCTCTCTCAAAAACTTTTCTAATTCCTTCCTCTGATTCTCCAACCCATTTACTTAATAATTCAGGTCCTTTAATTTGAATAAAATTAGCTTCTGATTCTTTTGCAACTGCTTTTGCTAAAAGTGTTTTACCTGTTCCAGGCGGGCCATATAATAAAAGTCCTCTTGAAGGACGAATTCCAATTCTTTTAAATGATTCAGGATGTTTCAAAGGCCATTCAACAGCTTCCTTAAGTTCTACTTTTACTTTTTCTAATCCTCCAATATCTTCCCACCCAATATTTGGAGTTTCAACCAATACTTCTCTCATTGCTGAAGGCCTTACAACTTTAAGAGCTTCTATAAAATCTTTATGTTTAATAATTAATTTTTCTAAAACCTCAGGAGGAATTTGTTCTTCTTCATCTAATTTCATTTGGGGCAAATATTTTCTTAAAACAGCCATTGCAGATTCCTTTGCAAGAGCTTCTAAATCAGCTCCAACAAACCCATGAGTGAGATTCGCAATCTCTTCAAGTTTGACTCCTTTTAACGGCATTCCTCGAGTATGAATCTTTAAAATAGAAAGTCTTCCTTTTTTGTCAGGAACTCCAACTTCAATCTCTCTATCAAATCTACCAGGACGTCTAAGAGCAGGATCAACTGCATTAACTCTATTAGTCGCTCCAATAACAATTACTTTTCCTCTAGCCTTTAATCCATCCATCATAGTAAGTATTTGTGAGACAACTCTTCTTTCAACTTCTCCAGAAACATCTTCTCTCTTTGGAGCAATAGCATCTAATTCATCAATAAAAATAATAGTAGGAGCTGTTTTTTCTGCTTCCTCAAAAATATCCCTTATTTTCTTTTCACTTTCACCATAAAACTTGCTCATAATCTCAGGTCCATTTAATAAAATAAAATTAGCATCAGATTCATTAGCCACTGCTTTTGCTAAAAGTGTTTTACCTGTTCCAGGAGGTCCATGTAAAAGAACTCCTTTTGGAGCCTCAACCCCTAGTTTTATAAATATCTCTGGATGCTTTATTGGAATTTCTACCATCTCTCTTATTTTCTTAATCTCTTCTGTAAGCCCCCCAATATCTTCATAGGTTACTTCTGGAATTTTTTCACTATCACTCATATCTACTGCTTTAGGATTAAGAACAACATCTGTATTCTCTGTAATATAAACAGGTTGATTGGGGTTAGAAGTAACTACAACAAATTTAATTTGAGTAATTCCTCCTCCTAAATTTCCAAAAATATTATTTAACTCATCTCCAAACATATCTCCAAAATTTCCACTTAATCCCATCTCAGAAAACAAATCTCTTCTTCTCTGAACACCTCCAAGAACAACTATATCCCCTTTAACAAGAGTTCTTCCAAGTAATCCTCTTCTTAAATTTTCAGAATCAGCCTGAACCATAATTCCTTTCTGAGCTGGAGCAATCATAATTTTTTTAGCTTCTTTAACTTCTGCTTTTTTAATATTAACTATATCTCCTATGCTAGCTTTTGAGTTTCTTCGTGTAATACCATCAATTCTTATTATTCCCTCTCCAACATCTGCTGGATAAGCTCTATCAGCAATAGCAACTGTTTCTCTATTTCCTTTAATAAGAATCACATCTCCTTTTCTAATTCCAAGCTCTCTCATTATTTCAGCATCCAATCTAGCAATTCCTTTATACGCATCATCTTGTAATGCTTCAGCAACATTCAGTCTAACTTCTGGTTTTTTCTCTGACATTTTATTCTAACTCCTTAAATCTTAAGCTTAATTTTCCAAAATCTTCAAAACATAATTTAACCATCTCATCCATTATCTTTTTTTGTTCATTCATAAAAC
>CAZYKW010000007.1:0-21203 GCA_964648475.1 Candidatus Woesearchaeota archaeon
CTAAAACCTCTTCTATCATTTCTTTGGCTTCTTCCTTGTTCTTAGCTTTGACTATTGCCAGACCCTTAATTTTAAACTCATAGATTTTTTCTTCCATAGTATTTTAGCTTTTAATTTTTATTATCGGTCTTTAACTTTATTTCTTTCTGATGATTATTTCAGCGTCTTTTGTTATTTCTCCATCTATTCTGATAACATATTTTGTTTTCTCGTTTATTCTCCCCTCTTTATGTCCGTTGGGGCATACAATAAAGGTGTCCATCAGATATTCTGCTTCTCCATCTGTTTTATGGTAGTATAATTTCATAGATTTTTTCTCCATAGTTTTAATTTTTTAAATCTTTTATTAGTAAATCCTTGTTTTCCTTTACTGTTTTTTCTGCTTCACTTGTGTTATATCCTTTATCTTTCCAAAATTTAATTTCTTCTTTTAATTCATTTAGAGAATATAATGCTTCAGAATACCAACCATTTTCATTGTAAAGCTCTACATAGCTATCACCATTACAATAAGGTATCCATAAAAGAAGTTTAGTTTTTTTAGTCATAAATTTGTTTTCTAAATTCTTTTTCATTAAAATAATTTCCCGAAGCTGATAGTGTTGTTGGGTTCTCATCTTCAAACCAATAAGCAAACTCATCAATTAAAAACTCTATTTCATTAAAAGACCAACCCAATTTTTCTGCCTGTTCTAATCTTTTTTTAGTTTTTTTAATAATGTTAGCTACCTTTTGAAAATCTTTTTTTCTCATATTTGTTTAGTTAGTTTTTTTAATTAAGTGTTTTTTATTAAGCGTATGTCCTTACCCTTTCTTTTCTCCATTTTTCATTGTTCATTTCAAGGAATAAAGGTATTTTTACCATTTTAGTTCTTGGCGTTGTGTTAAAAGCTTTTCTTTTTTCTTCTTCTGTTAGTTCTTCCCAACTCTTAAACCACTCATTAAAATCCGATTTTTTATCTAATCTAAATTGTTTCATTTCTTTACATTTTTTCCTTGTGTCAGGATATTTATCAAAAGCTTTTTTATATATAACCCCCCTTGCCTTTCTACCTGCCCAGAAAATTCCCTTGTCTGTGAAAAAGACCCTTGCTTCATTTTCTTTAAGAGCTTTAAATAATTTTTTAAATCTTGCCTTGTTTTTTTTAGCTATTATTATTTTCATAGTTTTTATTATGCCTCTACCATTTCAAGCCAAATTTCAGGATTTTTTTCTTGTTCTCTTAACCCTCTTTCAATAAATTTTTTAGCTTCTTTCAATGTATCAAAATGAGCTATTGTATAACCAACAGAGCCACCAAAGTCGTTCCACCCCTCATCGCCTTTCATTTTAAAAAGGCAACCATAGTTTTTTAACTGATACTCTTTTTTTTCTTCCTTATTGTATTTTACAATTGCCAAGTCCTCATCAAATCGCTCATTTTTTATAATTTTGATAAATTTCATATTTTTTTGTTTAAGCAACTAAATAAATTTTATTGATTTTTCTTTTTACTTTATCAAAGTGAATTTCAAAATTTCCTCTTTTAGAATTGTAAATAAATCCCTTGCCAATATATCTACTACAAAAGTAAACTTCTTCATTTCTATTGCTTTTGTGAAAGTCAGATAAATCTTTTTCAAAATTGTATCTTAAAGACCCCTTTAAAAAGTGTCTTGGTCTTTCAAAATCTTTCTTAATAGCTTTTCTAATCTTCTCAAAAACCTTTTGTGGCATTTTTGAAATATCAATGTGTTGAGCCATTTTAATTAACTTAAATTATTTTAATGCTTTTAATATAACCATTACTTAACTGTTTAATTTTCAAATTGCCTTTTCTTGCTTCCCTTATAACTTCTCTATCAATAATTTCTTGCAAGTCCCATAAATCCTCTTGGTGCATTAAATCCTCGTTTCTCCAGACAATTTTATGTATTTTTTTTAATAGTTTTAATTTGTTCATTTTAATTAAGTTTATTTAATTCTTTTTTACACCATTTTATATTTTCTTCGTTATCTCCACACTCTTCAGCTTCTATTTCCTCTAACTCCAATAATCTTTCTAAAAGAGCTTTATAATCTGATTTATCAATGGTGATTTTTTCTTCTTCTTTTAACATAGCTTTATTTAGTTAAATTTTTTAATTCTTTTTTAGTTATATCGGGGAGTAAGTTTTTAACTTTTATGTTCTTGTAATTCATATTTTTTTAGAGGTTGTCTAAATCCCAGAATTTCTTATTTTTATAGTTTATATAATTGTTAGAGAATAGATACTCTTTATCACAATAGCTGATTTTTTGTTTTACTTCTTTATCTTCTTCTATATTGTTTAAATCAATGGTGTATTCCATTTTTCTTTCATTGACAAAATAATCAATTAACTTGTCAATGTTCTTTTTTTGTTCTCTATTGAGTAAATCATAATCAGTTATCTTGTCTTTGTTTTTGACAAACCATAAAGCTATATTCTTTTTATTCCCAAACCTTATTCTTCCATAAACAGAGCTGGTAGGACAATTCCAATAAGTTTCAGCTATCTTGTCTTTTTTAACTGCTTTGCTATCTCCTATTGCTATTAAATGAAAATCACTTGTTCTCTTGCTTCTCAATAAAAACTTATCTTCAAAATTGTCATCTGTAATCGTCTGTCCAGAAAGCGTATAGTCATTTTTACTCCCACCCTTAATAAAGTAGTAGTATTTTTTCCCTTTTTTAACTATTTTTGCTTTATCGTATATTTCAATTGCCATAATTTTTATATTTATATCTATTAAAGAATTTACCACACATATCACATACTAAAATTCTGTTACTAAAAGAGGATATGTGTTTTCTTTTATTATGAGGACATTTATCTTGAGTCTGTTTTGTAGTTAAAATTATAGGTTTTTTTCTTTTACTTTCTTTTTTCTCCATAATTATTTAATTAAGTTTTTTTAATTGAACGCTATGTTCTTATAAATTGACTAATAGTTTCATAAAATTTTATTGACCTCGTGTTCAAACAAGCAAATTTTCAAAAGTTTATGATATTATACTATTTTACCTTAAGCTCCAATTTTATAATGATTTTCCCTATACATCAACATCAACCTTGCTTAGTTTAAACCCCTTAACATTTTCAGTGAGCCACTCCTCAAACCACTCTTGAGCATACTTAGTAGGTTCGCCTGTATATTCAAACCACCAGAGATTTTTATCGTTAACTGCCGTTATTGTATTAAACCCCTTTATATCTTCACACCAGAAAAGCTTATTGCTTCTGCTTTTGGTAATAAAATATCTTTTATTTTTGGCAAGTGTTTTAAACATAAATTTTTGGCATAATTAAATATAATGATATAGAGAGAGTATATAGGGAGAGAATAATGTTTTTCCTTTACCAGAGTTATTTAATGTTTTTAGTTATTTAAATACTTTAATGCTTTGATATTTTGATACTTTTATACTCAAACGCTTTAACTCTTAATCTTTATTAACTCTTTGCTTTAACTATCAGTTTACGCTATAACCCTTTATACACCCTCTCTACTATCCATTATACACATTTAAGACCTCTTGTCAACCCCCCTATATGTGGATAACTTATTATAGTCTTTACTATATAGTTCTGCTCGTTCCTTTAATTGTTTTCCTTGCTTCTTTATGTCCTTTACTTCTTTAGCCAGAAAATCCCAGAACGCTTCGTCTTGCTCAAAATTGCTTTTAATTGCTATTCTCATAATGCTTGACCTTTAATCGCCCTTAAATGAGCTATTAAAAGCCCTAGATTTTAATTTTAATTGCTTATCGACCTTTAATTGACAAGCTTTTTAATTGCTTGAAAATAGTTAGTAGTAGCGTAAAAGGGAAAAAATCCATTTTCCCTTTTAGATATAAACCACCAGACTCTAAAACCCCTTGAGCTTTCCTTATTTATGCCCAATGCCAATGTTTTGTTTTTAACCCTTATTATTTTTAGATACATTTTTTTGTTTTAATTTTTATATAATTGACCTTTTAATTTTTTAGTTTTTGTTTAATTGAACCCGTGTTCAATACCACCCCCACCACTTAAAACCTCTTAAAATTAAAATTGACAAGCTATTTTTTGTTTATTTTGTTATAAATTGACTTTTTAGTTATTCTTTTATACTTGCCCTCAAGGATTAAGAGCAAGGTAAAGGAAGAACTATTTTACCCCAACTTTGTTTTCGTTTAACTTTCCAATCATTAAATCGTAATAGATTTCAGAAGCATTGTCTATCATCATATAAACAAAATCCTTCCATTTTTTTTCTAAATTCTCTTTTTGTTCTATTGCCCAGAAAATAGAATAAAAATAATTCCAATTAAATCTGTTAGTTCCTTTTATACACCTGATAAGTTCCTGATAGTTGTCTGGTTCCTGAGATATATATCCATCGCAACTCTTTATCATTTCCTCTTTAAAGTATTTTTCGAACAACTCTTTATTGTCTAGAGCAAACTTTAATATGTTTTTTTGCTTATAATGAAAACATATTCTTAAGCTATCGTTGCTGTAATTGTATGCTTTAGGAGTAATAAACTCAGCTTCCGTGATTTCAATACCATACTTTTTTAGTCCTTTTGAATAATCAGAAACCTTTAAATTAACATCTGCTTCTCTTGAAAGTTCTTTTTTAAACTCTTCGAAAGTATCTGCTTCTGCTTCAGAAACTTGGTTTTCAGAATATCCGTTTTCCTTAAATATATCTAAGTAATAATCAGAAAAATCCAAAGCTCCGTTATAAGTGCTTCCAATGAATTTTAAGATATTGTCTTTTTTAGTCATTGTCTTTTGCTTTTTAATTTTTATTATTCGACCTTTATTTAATTAAATCCTTTATTAAAGTATTAAGAGGAAGTAAAAGAAACCTAGAGCTATTAATAAGAAAGCGACAATAAATTCAGCTATCATATAGAGCAAGTTTTTAATCCTTGCCTTGACTCTTTTCTTCCATTTTTCTTCTAGATATTTTTGAGCCATACTTTACATTAGCTTGTCTTTTTAAAATCGTTTAGAATTGATTTTAAAGACTTGTTTTTTGATTATTTTGTTATAAATTGACTTTTTAGCTTCTGAACAGGAAGCACTAATGCGTTTGCCTTAATGCTTCCAATCAAACGCCAACTAGAACGCCCCTACAATAAAACCGTCCGTATCGGGTATATCAATCACTTGTGTTTCATCCCTTAATGCCTCCATCAACGCCTCTTTTTTTTCTTCCTCTTCCTCTTCCTCGTCTGTTATTTCCTTATAATCATGATAATCGCTCAAAAAATCTTTTACGCTTTCGTATTCTGTAAAATCGACACAAAGCCCTATCACATCAAACTCTAATTCCTCGCCCGTGCTATTTTCGTATTCCACAAGGTAGTCATACAACGCTTTTAATCCTTCATAGCTGAAATTGTCGGGTCTGATTTTCTTAAATGTATCATTAAATTGATAAAAGTTTATAGTAGTTTTCATTTTCTTTTTTGTTTTAATTTTTATTATTCGACCTTTTTTTAGCTTCTGATTAGAAGCATTGAGCTATTTGTCAATGCTTCTATCAATAGCTAATCGCTCAATTTATCTAATAGTTGTTCTTCTATTTTATCTAACCACTCTTTAATCGTGCTAATAGTTCGAAGTGATTTTTTTATTTCCTTATCTTTTCCTTTATTCATATCGTCTATATTGATATATCCTAAAATGTTTTTTATATATATCAATTCTCTAATTGACTCCATATTTTTTGTTTTAGTTTTTATTTATCGACCTTTAAAACATATTCGAGTCCTTTTTCTTTACTCCATTGGCGTTCCCACTCTTTATCTTTACATTTACATTTCCCTTCAAAGTCTGATCCATGCCTTATCGCTTCTTTACAATCGGGACAAATCCAATGATAAGCAGTATTGCCTTTGATTTTTACTTTTTTTGCTTTCATAGTTTTTGTTTTTTATTTATTAATCTTTAGCTTCTGAACAGGAAGCACTAATGCTATTTGCTTAATGCTTCCTATCAATAGCTACTAATCGCTCAATTTATCTTTACTAAATAATCTAATTCTCCCTCTTTTAAGTATGGTATCCTTAAATTGTTTTCTTTCAACCACTTAATAACCTCGTTTATTTCCTTGTTAGAAGGATTAGGGATTATTTCAAATTCTTTTTTGTTTTTGAGTATTCTATTCACACAACTATTTGTGTATACTAATCTATAAGAGTTTCTGTTTGTCTTTTGAGGAACGACTTTCAGAGTTTTGAGATAACTTAATAATGTGTCTTTTTTTGTCATTTTCTTTTTTGTTTTATTCTTTTTACCGACCTTTTTTAATAGCTAATACTTCAACTTGGTCTAATGTTTTACAATGTAATTTCCAAACTTTATAAGTTTTACCACAATGTTTTACCAATTCGTATTTTTCAAAACAACCTTTTCTATCACAGCAACGGGGACATCTTTTTGATTTTCTTAATTCTCCTAATTTTGTCATTTTCTTTTTTGTTTTAATTTTTGTTTCCGACCTTTTTCCTTGTCCTTGCCCACCTGTTAGAGATAGGCAAGGCAAGGAAAAAAGCTACTCTGGACAAATCACTTCCTTAAATTCTACTTCCAACCACTTTCTTAAATTTTTCATATCTTTCGACGCTATTGTCTTTTTTCCTGATATTCTTTCCCAGAGCTTGGCACTTTCCTTGTCCTTGAGATAATAATGCTTATTCCCGTAAACCTGTTTTTTGTATATTTCGATTGCCATAAATTTTTACTTATTCAAGATTGCTTTATAGAATTTTTTATCATCAAAGTTTGAGTTGTCCTTTGAAAACATTTTGGCAAATTCTATGAGTAAATCGGTAAACCTTTGGTGTTCCTCTTTTCCTGCCTCCTCCATATTGTCAAAATGCTTTCTGAACACTCTTGCGATTTTGATATAATCTTTTTTTGTCATTTTCTTTTTTGTTTTATTCTTTTTATCGACTTTTGATTATTGAATTGTAATGTCCGTCCACTCTTTCATTTTCTTTTTGACTCGTTCTTTTTTCCCCCTTTCCTTTTCACTCTACTCTATCCTATTTTCATTTTATCATACCTAAACATAATGTCAAGCACCCCCTTGTGGAAAACTTTTTGTCAATAGCTATTGAGGAAAAAGCAAGAAAGAAAATGTCGGGTCCGAAAAAAACAGAAAAGGAAAACTCTAACAAAACCAATAAACAGATAAGAAAAGCAAACAAGCACCAACAACATCAGCACCGAGAATATCACAAAAAAAAAGAAAATCGGAAAGATAGTTACTCTACATCCCCAATACTCCGATATCAATTTTCAAAATACGCTATACATCGGTAACTCTTTTAGTTGACTTCTTGAACACGCTTTCATATAATTTGACCTTTTAAGGAATTAAGGTTTAAAATAAAAATGATATATGGCATTTTTAGACTTTTTATCACGTGCGATGGGTAGGCCTGTTAAATTAGACAGGAAAACTGTACCTCGGAAGATAGAAAAGAAAAAAGGAGAGGTTTTGACATTGCAGAGGATGATGAAAGAACTGGGTATACAGAGGGAGGGTGTCATAGGTTCGTATGATACTGAAGAGAATCCTGATGACCTTGGTCCGTCCACCTACATCTCGATGCAGGGCAATGACGGTGAGGTTCAGGCTATCGTGAGAATACTGACCCTTCCTGTTATCTCTACCCAGGTAAATATTATCCCCCACCCCGAAGATTCAGGGGAGAGGGATTTTATTGATACCGTCTTTAATAAGCCTCCCTATATGGGTGGGATGACTACCCCCTTGTCTTTTTTGGTTGCTGATATGACCAGGGCTATTTTTGAGGGGTATAGGCTATATGAAAAGGTTGCTAGAATTATAGATAAAGGAAAATATAAGGGGAAAATTGGTTGGAGGAAATTATCTCCAAGGGATGCAAGGACCATTAGCCTCCGTTCTGACAGGCACGGGGGTTTTAAGGGTGCTTATCAAAGAGCCACTTTCGGCAATGACTCTGTTACTGCTGTTATCCCTCCGGAAAAATGTATGCTTTTTACTTTCCAAAAGGAGAAACACTGGCTCTACGGGGAATCTATTCTAAAGTCAGCTTATTACCATTATGACAAAAAGCATAAACTATATTATATTTCCCACAAGAAAGCCGAGGTGGATGCCCTCGGATTAAAAATATTGAAGATAGGGCAGAACTTGACTGAAGCCCAGAGGGAGGCGGCTGAAAACGTTGTTGACAGGTTGGGGATAAACTCCAGAATTACCCTTCCGAGCGGCGTTGAGCTGGAAATTGTAAGGGGGGGAGAGAGTGGGTATAACCCTATGCCCCTGATAGAACACCATAATGCCCAAATGGCAAAATCAGCTTTAGCCCAGGTGCTTAACCAGGTTAAATATGCTTATCCCTATGGGACTAAAGAAACACCGTCTGACTTCCTTGTCCTGGCTGTGCAGTCTATACTAAAACAGATGGAGGAAACGCTGAATATTTATGCTGTGGCCCCACTCATTGACTATAATTTTGGCACCCAAGCATATCCGGAAGTTAGGTTCAATAAGATAAGCGGGAATGCTGAAGCTTTCTTGAAGGATGTATTCCTGAAGCTTATTGGGGAAAATACCATACCCATCGGTTTTGTGGAAAAGGTTGTTGAAAAGGCCGCTAATTCCCTGAGGTTGGAGTGGAAGCCGCCCGAAGAGAATGAAGAGGGGGTGAGTAAGAAAGCCCTTGAATCTTTTGAAATGGGGAAATTAAAAAAGGCTAATGAGCTTAGTATTCCAGCTCCCAAGACAATGCCCCAGATAAAAGATAAATTACTGGGAATTAGGGAGGGGAAAGATACTGAAGAAAAATATTTTAAATTAGGGGAAGATTATTCCCAACTCCATGTCAGATGAAGATAAAAAAACAGGTAATAGGAAGTGTCCGAGGTGTGGAGTTAAAAATCCACGCAACAGGAAGTTTTGCCGGAACTGTTTCTGGGACATGGATTTGCCGATAAAAGCAGATATATCAGAATGAAAATTATTGGAACAAAAGAAATAAAGGAAAATTTGAAAAACGAAGACAAAGAAGCTTTGCTTTCTAATCATTTTCAGTTTCATATTGGTTGGAATAGGCTTCGCAAAGACCTTTCTTTTGGCAATTGGAACAGGGATAATATTGTTGAGTGGCACGCTTTTGTTACAGAAAAATTGAGGGATATGGGAGTCAATATGAAACCGAGGATGGAAGACTCTTTGGATAGGGCATCCCTCTATTATGAAAAAGCCCTAGTTTCCTCTGATATTCCTTCGAGCCTTCAACCGGGAAATATAATTATGATACCCGGTAAGATACTTCCAGAGCCTTACGGAAAGATGGTTTGGGAAGGAGAGAAGAAAGCCCTTGTTTCTTCCCAGGAATGGAAAAAATACATTGAAAGGCCTGTTTATTTGGTTGAAAAGGATTTGGTGTTAGGCATTATTTCAATAAGTAAGCCCCAAAAAATAGGGTTGGAGGATTTTAAAAGATTTGAAAAGGAACATGGGATTTCAGAAGAAAAGAGGAAAGAATGGTGGGGTGACAAAAAAGAATTTTATTATTATAATATAGAACTTATCTCTAAATTTGAGCCTCCAAAACAGATTAGAAGAAATGAGAAAGCTAAGAACTGGATTTCTTCTGTGGCTTTTAAAAATTCAAAGTTTAAGTGGGGGGACCCCAAATTAATGTCTGATAAGGAACTTTTGGAACAGCATGATACTTTACACGGTTATTTTAAAAGCATACCAAAGGACTATACCAAAAATGATATAGCTAATTTTCATTATTTGGTTGTTAGTGAGATGAAGAAAAGAAATATTGAACATATGTTCAATGATGAACTTGATAAGATAAAGAAAGGAATTGTTGTAGATGGTGACAGTATTATTTTTATGCCCGATGAGGAGGAAAAGGAAGAAGTGGATGTTGATACTGCCCAGACCTGGGCTAAAATGGCTTATAAATATGTGTTTTCCCAACAATCTCCAGAATTTTGGAAGGTTGGCGAGGAACAAGAGAAAATTGATTCTGTTTTTAGGGCTTTAAATGAATTTAAGAATATCTATCCCATTAAGGAAGAGTGGAACGATTATACTATTTCTTTTCTAGCCGGCAAAGGTACTGTTTTGGCTAATATCGTATTAAGTATTTTAAAGGGGGAAGCTTATTCTTGTGAATGTCTAGATTGTGGGTATAGGTTTGGGTCGAGTGAACATTGTAGGGATTCTAATTGTCCTAAATGCGGAAGCAATAATATAAGAAGGGCTAATAGACCTGGTATTGGCTCATAAGGTGTTTAAAAATTTGACCCAAGGGTATAATAAATATGATAATGAACTTGAGAAAAAAATTTAATTTCCGTGTAGTTAACCTTGAGGACTCTTCTAAAGAGGGAAAATTTATTATTGAAGGGTATGCAGCTTCTAACGATATTGATTTTCAGAACGAAATTATTGCTGACGAGGCTTTGGACTCTTCAGCAAAGGATTTAATCGGACAACCTGTTTTCTTCCAGCATGATACTGAAAAGAAAATTGGAGTGTGTCTTGATGCTAAGTTTGGTGGTGGGAAGTTATGGATTAAAGATGAAATATCTAATCCGACAGTTAAGAGGTTAATAAAAAAAGGAAAATTGTATAACTTGTCCATTAGTGGACACGTTACAAAGGTCGAGCTAGTTTATCTCCCTGAGTTAGACCAAAATCTCAGGGTGATAAAGGGATTGCATTTGGTAGAGCACTCCGTGGTTTTCCAGGGAGCTCAACCAGAAGCAAAAACAATTCGTTGGTATTTAACAAAAACTCTAAATATGAGTGACGAAAAAGAAAAAAAATTAGAAAATCTTCAAGAGGTAGAAGAAGATGAAGAGGAAGATATTGAGGAAGCAGTAAAGGAAGATGTTGAAAAGGAAGAGGGGGAAAAAGAAGGAAAGTTCAATTGTGAATGTCTAGAATGTGGTTACACAATGAAAACAGATGAGCATTGTAGTGATATCAAATGTCCTGAATGTGGTGGAGAAATGAGAAGGAAAGAAAGACCTGGACCAGGAAAATCTGAAGAAAAATCTGAAGAAGAAGGGGAAGAAACTAAAGACGACAAAGAAACTGAAAAAGCTAAAGTGACAGCTATGGAGGAAAAGAGGGAAGAACTTGGAATGAGTGTAGCTGAATTTTATGCTGTTCCAAGAGAGCCTCCTAGCGAAAGCAAACTGCCCATTTTTGATGCAGCCCATGTCAGGAATGCCCTGGCAAGGTTTAGCCAAACCGATTTTGCCTCCAAGGAGGAAAAAGAAAAGGCTTGGAAGAAATTGAAATCAGCTGCTAAAAAGTTTGACATTGAGGCTGGTGAAGAAAAAAAGAGTAAGGATGAAGCAGTGAAAAAGTTAGTTAAAGACTTGGAAGCTGTGAAGAAATTTTTATCTTCTGATGACGTTCTTTCTTCAGGAATTGCGAAATCAAAATACAGTCAGTGTGTTGGTAAACAAATTAGAGCCGGCAAAGGCTTTGATGAAGCAACAGACTATTGTGATGTTGAGGTTAAAAAAGAATTATCTGAAGAGAATGTTCATGAACTCTCTGATGAAGAAGGTGAAAGGGTTTATCAGGTTTATAGGCCTGGTAATATCGAATTAGTGGAAACGAGTGATGGTGTGAAAAAGTTCAAGAAAGAAATTTTAAGGACTGGAAGATGGCACCACTCAGCAGCTCCCAAGGGTATTCTAAAGATAACTAAAAAAGCTCTTAAGAATATCTATGAAAACTTTAAGAAAGGAATTATTGAACATGTGTTCGTTCCTTTGGGACATACTAATGACCCATTAAAGAATACTGGAGAGCTTGTTGATGTAGAATTGTCAGAATCTGGAAATAAACTTAGTGGGGTTTTGGAGATTAAGGATGATAAAGTAGCAAAAATGTTGGAGAAGGGATTAATTAGGGGAATTTCTGCCAGCATAGACCAAAATTATATGAATAAGAAGACAGGGAAGAAAATTGGTCCTGCTCTACTTCATACAGCATTGGTTTCCGAGCCATTTATTAAAAGGCTTGGTGGGTTTGTTCCTTTATCTGAAGAATTTGAGGATAGGGAAACTGTTGCTGTGTTTGAAGATGAATTGAGTATGGAAATTGAAGAACTTAAAGAAAAAGTTAATAAAATGGAGAAAAAGATTAAATTAGAAGACAAAACCTCAGAAGAGGAAGAAACTAAGTCTGATTCCGAGCCAGAAGCTGGGGAGGAAAAAGAGGAGGAAGAAGCCGATTCTAAGGCGGATTTAGCTGATGCTAGAGCTGACTCAGCTGAAACCGAAAAGAAGTGGGATGAGCTCCTTAAATCTGGAAAGGTTGTACCTGCCCAGAAAGAAGCTTTCCTTTCTTTCTATAGCTCTGTGAATCAAATAATGCTTGGCGAGGAAGAATCCGAAAAAGTCGACTTCCAAAAAGCGTTTAATGATTTTATGGAGAAACAGCCAAAAGTGATTGATTTCGAAGAGAAAGGAACTCAGGACTCTCCTTCCGATAAGAAGCCTGAAGAAGAAAGCAAAGAAGACGAGGAGCAAGAGGAAGAGATTCCTGTTGAGGCCGAAGACTTCTATGTTAAAAAGATGGGCTTCTCTAAAGAGGATGCGATAGAGGCGTGGAAGGACGCCAAAAGAAAAGAAAAAGAGAAGAAAGAAGAAGAAGAATCAGCTCTATTCTAACAAGTAATCTACATTAAAAGTAAATAATGGCGGCATTAACTGATGATGCCGAGAGAAACCGAAAGGAAGGAGTGATGGTTTCATATCCAGTTTCTGCTAGTGAGGTTATCTATAAAGGAGCTCTTGTCTGTGACAATGGTTCCGGATACGCTATCGCCTGTGCTGATAACTCAAGTTATCATTTCGTAGGTGTGGCTGTAGAACAAACAGATAATTCTTCTGGTAGTGCTGGAGATGACAATGTAAGAGTATACAAAACAGGAGTGTTTGAAATTCCAAAGAGTTCTGCTACACAGACAGATGTAGGTACCGTTATGTACGCTAGAAGCGATAATGAGGTTGCTAGTTCTACTACAAATTCAGTTACGGCTGGATATGTGGTTGACCTTGTCGACTCAAGCACCGTTGCTTTGAGGATAGACAGAGCAGTCCAATAAATAGAATATGCCTTTAGTAAGAAGTGATATTCCTAAGCTTTTAACATCTGGCTTGAAGAAAGAATTCATGAAAGCCTACAAAGAATACCCCGTTGATTACCCCGCTGTTGCCCAACAGATTTCATCTAGTAAAAACCAGGAAACTTATGCTTGGTTGGGTTCTGTTCCTAGTATAGAGGAATGGAAAGATGAGATTGGTTTGGAGGGAATGCTGGAGCACAACTTTAGCATTACTAACAAGAGATGGGGAAAGGGTATTGCTGTAAGCAGGGAGGCACTAGAGGACGAGCAGTACGGTCAGATTAGTATTAGGGTTAAATCATTAGCTCAAGAAGGGAAGAGATTCTTTGATGAGCTTGTGTGGACTCTGATAAGCCAGGGAAACCAGACATCTGGTCTTTCTGACACATCTGACGGCAGATACAAGAAATATCTTGATGGCAAGACTATTTCTTGTTATGACAGTAAGGCTTTCTTTGCTAGTGACCACTCTGAAGGTGATTCAGGAACTCAATCAAATCTTGGAAGTTCAGAACTGAGCTCAAGTGCTCTTAGAACAGCTATTACTGCTATGAGGAAGTTTAAGGATGACCAGGGGAAATACTTAAACATTAATCCTAATTTGCTTATAGTTCCGCCTGACCTTCAATGGGAAGCCGAGGAGCTTCTAAAGTCTACTTACTACCCAGAAGAGGGTTCAACTACAGCAAAGTTAGCAGCTAACGTTCTAAAGGGAAAACTTGACCTGTTAGTAACTCCTTATTTGTCAGATTCAAACGACTGGTTCTTGTTTGACACAAGAGGCATCGTGAAACCTGTTATCCTTCAGATGAGAAGACCTCCTGAATTTAATGAGGTGATTAGTAGTAGGGATTACCACTTAAGAGGTATGATTTACTACACAGTGAACTGGAGAGGAATGGTTGGATTTGGTGACTGGAGATACGGATACGGTTCTTTCGTAACATAAGCTAGTTATAAGCTCTAAATAATCCTTGAGTCCTTACACGGGGAGAGTCAACTTGTAGGCTCAGTGAAGCGTGTAAGGTGGAGAGGCCTCAAGATATGGCCCATAAAAATCAAAAAAAACTTTGTCTCGGATTACCAAACCTGTCTTACGTGCATATTAGGTTTGCTCTTTCATTAATGGCACTTAAAGTACCGAATCATACTCGTGTGGTTTCCTATGAAAGGGTTATGATTGATTCTGCAAGAAACCTGATTGCTGAGAAAGCTTTGGAGGGAGGTTATGATTGGATATTATATTTGGATGATGATATGACATTTTCACCAGATATATTTTTTAATCTTGCTTCTTATGATAAAGATATAATTGGAGCTTTAGCTTTTAAGAGAGAACAACCATTCGAACCGTGTGTGTATAAAAAAAGGGAAGACGGAAATATGTATTCTGTTTTTCCCAAAAAGATGATGGATGTTGATGCGATAGGCAGTGCTGGGTTATTGATAAAGACAGATGTGCTTAAAAAGATAGAGTTTCCTTGGTTTGAAACTGGATATAATAGTGATAAGGAACACTTTTCTGTAGATTTTGATTTTTGTAGGAAGGCTAAGGAAGCTGGGTTCAAAATATGGTGTGACCCAGACATTAGTATGGGACATATAGGGTCCCCACCAATAATAGATAAAAAATTTTTTAAAAAATATTATGCTGATAGCAAAAGAAGCAACTTCAACGGGTCAGGTGGTAAGCGGAAAAACATTCGTAGCAGCCGTGATTTTGAAGGCAGCAGGGGCAAATGCAACCCTAGTGATTGATGATAGTACAGATGGAAGTGGTGATAATTTGGTAGCTTTGTCTGCTCCCCAGAATGATTCTAAAGTAGTTACTTTTCCTAAGCCCGTGACTTTTTCTAGTGGTGTTTATGCTACCCTTTCTGGGACTGGAGCCAAAGCCTACATTTATGTAGCATGAAAGCTATTACAATTGGTGTTTATAATCCAAAACATATACATCAGGCGAGTCCTTATTGCGGAGACAATGTTTTTGCTAAGGGATTAGAGCAAAATGGTTTTCAGGTTTCTAGGTTAGACTACCGTGATGACCCAACACCCAACACTACTCTTTTAGAGTTGGCTAATTATATTAAGCCGACTCTTTTTTGGTTTGGAAAGTGTGAAAAAATTACTTGGCATACCTTATCTGCGTTGAGAGAAAAACATTCAGATGCTGTATTTGTGAAGTGGGCTGCAGATGTTAGAACCAAGCCAGTTCCTTTTGAACTTGCGTTCAATCAATATATGGACTGGTATTTTCCTACTTTTGGTGGATACTGGCTTAAAAGACATCTTAATGATAAAATGGTAGGTGTGGCTTCTATTGTGGCTTTTACTGATAGTAGTTATTATAAACCGATAGAAATAGCTGATACTTGGAATTCTGATGTTTTATTTACTGGGAGAACTAATATGGAGGCTGAAGTCAATAGGGCAAAGATACTAAATTATATTTTGGAAGAGGGAATAAACTTGAAGTGGTATGGGCAAAAGAATTGGATTCAACACCCAGAGTATCTTAAGGCTATTAATGGAGCTAAAATTGGTCTTGGTATAAATCATTTTGTGAGACCGCTTTATACTTCAGACAGATTAGCTAATTACATTTCTTGTGGTACTTTTTTCCTTTCTCAGTATTTCCCTGGTATTCAAAACGTTTTTAACAAAGATGAGTTGAGTTGGTTTAAAACAAAAAAGGAGTGTGTGGAAAAAATAAAATATTATTTAAAGGAGGAAGAAGAAAGAAAGAGTATGGCTAAAAAAGCCAGGAAAAAGGTGCTAAAATATTTTGACAGTAAGCCATTAGTTGAAAACTTACTTCATATAATTAATAAAGGTAAATCTAAATATCCTTGGGATTATGTCTACAAAAACTAAAATTGGTTTCATAGTTGGTGGCTGGGGGCCCATGGGACACTGCTTGGTTTCTAGAAATTTTCGTAATGCTTTAGAGGGTGAGTTTGAAACACACGTCTTTGCTTCTAAAAATTACAGACCTGGAGGGAAATTAATTCAGACCAAGAATAAAGATTGGAATATTCCGAGGTTAGTTTTTGGTGGTTTTCCTTTTCAACACTTTGGTACTCATAAAGAGGAAATCAGGGATTGGATTGAAGAGAATAATATTGAGTTAGTTGTTTTTAATGAAATGTTTAATTGGGGTTTTGTTGATTATTGTAAGCAGTTTACTAAAGTAGCTACCTATCTTGACTATTTTAATGAAGAGTGGTTTGAAAAATTGGGGGTGTATGATTTGATTCTTATCTCTACTAAGAGGACATTTGATGTTTTTAGGGATTGGGATACCGCCAGATATATTCCTTGGGGTATAGATACTGATTTATTTAAACCCCAAGAGCCTGATGGGGTGGAAAAGAGCACATTCTTTCATTCGGCTGGTTGGGGAGGTTATAATTGGAGAAAAAATACTCCTTTGGTTTTGAGAGCTTTTTATGAATTAAGAGATGAGGGGTTTACTTATTTTCTTCATTCTCAGATTGAATCTTATCCCGAAGAAACAGCTAACTTAATTGAAGAAATGTCAAATGGGGGTCAATTAAAAGTTTATGTGGGAAGTGTTTCTTGGCCAGGGTTATATCATTATGGAGAAGTTCAGGTTTGTCCTACTAAATTGGAAGGATTGGGGATGTTTCTGCCAGAAGGTCTTTCGGTGGGTCTTCCGGCTATTACTACTGACGCCTCTCCCATGAATGAATTTGTTGATGATGAATATAATGGATTATTGGTTAAAACTACTGGTTCTCGGAGAAGGAGAGATTATGGTGGTTCCTATTACTTTCCAGAGTATTTTGTTAATTTCCAGGATTTGAAAGAGAAAATAAAAGAGTTGGGACATAATAATGAGCTTCGGAAAGAGATGGGTAGGAACGCAAGGGAATTCATAAAGAAATATCATAGTTTTGATATTTTTCGGAAAAAATCTATTGAAGCTATAAATTCTATTTTATAATATGGAAAACAGATTATATATTTTTACCATTACAACGGGCAGAAGCGGAACGAAATATTTAGCTAATCTTTTTGATGTTGCGAGTGATGAGGTGATTGGTTTTCATGAATTTGAAGATACCGTATCTTCTTTCAGAAAGGTTAATGCAAATGGGGATTTATTGTTAGCTAAAATGGTTGTTGGAGAAGAAATGATTCCACGTATTGAAAGGAATATTGGGGATAATCGTGTATATGTAGAGACCAATCATCGTTTATGTAAGGGATTTTTAATGCCCCTTGCCAATCAATTAGATAATGTAAAAATTATTTATTTATATAGGGATTTTGTGGACGTGGTTAAGAGTTTACTAAAACATAAAGCTGTTTTATCTCCTAAAAATTCTCACCAGAGGGAAGTGGGCATGTATTATAGATTTCCAAATGACAAATTGTCACTTTTCAAGTTAAATCCTAAATTAAGGCTAACTGATTTTGAGTATAATCTTTGGTATTGTTTTGAAATCTTTAAGGTTTATTTAAATATAGAAAAAAATTATGATGTTTATCCTATTTCATTGAGTGATTTGAATGATTTTGGAAAGGTGTTGACGTTTTTTGATATGTTGGGAATTGAGAATGTTAATAGAGATAAATTAAAGGAAGTTGTTGGGGTTCCTGTACATCAGTCAAAAAGAAAAATTGATTTGGGGTTGTCAGGGGGGGAAATAGCGAAATCATATCATAAGATAGCTAGTTTATTTTTTAAAAACCTATGAATAAAGTTTTTGGCATTGGACTATCTCGTACCGGAACAACGAGTCTTTGGTCTGCCCTAAATGAGATTGGAATAAAATCTAAAAAGTTTCCTAGGATTTTTAGGTTCAAGGGTAGGGGGGTTGGTGAAAATGGAGTAACTGTGCCTATTAATATTGAGGTTATTAATGATTATCAGGGATGGGTGGATACTCCTGTTGCCAGATTTTATAAATTACTTGATGAAAGATATCCTGGGTCTAAATTTATTTTAACAGTTAGAAACATTGATGATTGGTTGCTTTCTTGTAAATATTTTTTTAAAGAAGTTCCTCAAGAAATAGTGGAGTCTAGGAAACACTGGGATACCCTCCAACTTCATTATGATTTATATTCAGCAATTAGTTATGATGAGGATAAATTTAAGAAAGCTTATTATGAGCATAAGGAAGATATTTTGAATTATTTTAACAACAGGTTGGATGATTTATTATTGTTTGATTTGTGTGGTGGGGATGGTTGGGATATTTTGTGTTCTTTTCTTAAAAAACCCTTACCTGATAAAAATTTTCCTAAACTGAATATAAACAGGGATATAAAAGAGCGATATGGCAAAAAAGAAGGTAAATAAGAATATCAGGAAGCCTCATTGTACTTTTTTGGGACAAACTATTGCTCAGTCTTTTACTTCGCTTTTTGTTTGGGAAAAGTTATTATATGAGAGAGATTTCAGTAGGATTGTGGAGCTAGGAACTTGGGAGGGAAATTTGAGTTTGTTCTTATATTTGCATTGTTTGAATGGGGGAGCTGATTTTTATACTTTTGATATTCAGGATTTTAAACCATCAATAGTAAAGGATAGGTTGAATTTTTCTTCCCATTTTGAGAGATTGGATATTTGGGAGAATATAGAAAAAATTAAGGATATTATTCAACGGGATGGTCGGACAATTCTGTTTTGTGATGATGGAAGTAAAGAGGAGGAATTTAAGACCTTTGCTCCTTTAATTAAGTGTGGTGATATTATTGGTGTTCATGATTGGAAGTCAGAAATTTGGCCCCAGAGAATTATAGATGATGTTAGTAAAAATGGTCTTGAGAAAATAATGGAGGAGGAATGTGTGAAAGATGCTCCATTGATAAGGTTTTTCATAAAAAAATGATTGAACAAAAAACAATTGTAGTTCTTGGTCAAAGACGTTCTGGAACCTCGATGATATCTGGGATTCTTTATTATTTAGGGATTCCGGTTGGTGGTGGTCCTGGGCAGGTGGGTGAATTTAATGAAAA
This sequence comes from Candidatus Woesearchaeota archaeon, assembly GCA_964648475.1. GTDB lineage: Archaea > Nanobdellota > Nanobdellia > Pacearchaeales > GW2011-AR1 > WJLC01. Next base: position 19,164 of record CAZYKW010000007.1, read on the forward strand.
GGGTTTTTTTGAGGATAGGGATATAATAAAAATTTCAGAGGAAATTTTAAAAGTGAAGCCGGAGAATTCACAAGATTATACTGATAGGATTAAAATGGTTGTTGATATGAAGGCGGAGCAAGGAATTTGGGCATTTAAGGATGTTAATCAGGTAGAACTTCATCCTCTTTACCAGCCGTTACTTCCAAATCCTTATTATCTTTTTATATTTAGGAATCCAGTTTCTTGTACACAGTCTTTGTTAAGGTGGCATGATTATTTTGATTTTGACCAAACATTTAAAGCTATTAATCAGAGAAATCTCAGATTAGCTCAAATGTATGAAACCTATAATAGAAATTATCCCTGTTTACTCATTTCTTATGAACAATATTTAGAATCTCCCGTAGAAAAGGTTCAGGAAATAATTGATTTTTTAGGTATAGAAGTTAGTGAGGAAGAAAAACAAAGGGCCGTGAATCACATTGACCCTAAAAGTAAATATTTTTGATGGTTTTTCATAAACAATTTAATTATTTTCATATTCCAAAATGTGGTGGTACTTTTATTAGTCAGTATTTGGAAGAAAATATTGAGGGAGCAAAATTTATTAGTAATGCGAGAGGGGATAAGCATCATCCGGTATCTCTAAAATATAATAAAGTGTTTACTTTTTCTACTATTAGGAATCCTTGGGACTGGTATGTATCTTTTTATGAGTTTAATAAATATAATTATAGTTCTTATTCTTTTTTGAAAGGGGGGATAAATTTTAAAGAGGTCATTAAGAGAATATTTGGTAAAAAGAGTGGTAAAGAAAGCAGGATTGATTTTAATGTCTTGAGTAAAAATGATGTTGGTATTTTGACTTATCGGTTTTTTCTGATTTTATCCTATAATGTTTATGATGTTTTTAGAAAGCCCCAAAGTCAGTGGAAAGAGGATGTTAATTGTGTCGTTAAGATAGAGGAAGCCAGAAATGAAATTCCCCAAATGTTTAAAAAATACTTGTTTCCACTTTCCAGCAAACAAGCTAAAGTTTTGAAAAATATGAAAAGAAGGGGGGTCACTGATAGAAGAAAATTTAAGGATTATAGAAAGTATTATGATAACGAAACAAGAGAACTTATTGCTCACAAGGAGAGTTATTTAATTAATAGATTTAATTATAATTTTAACGATGTTGAAAGGGGGAGATAAAATTGAAATTTGTATTCCTGTCTTTCAGAGACCCCAACGGGTTCCGGTTTTACTTAATAATTTTAATCTTCAAACAGAGCAGGATTTTAATATTAATATTTGGAATAATAGTGGGGAAGAACTTGATACGGGAGAATTTCCTGAGGACAGGTTGCTTATTGTTAGTTCGAATAGAAATTTAGGCTCTCAGGCTAGGTTTTTTTTGGTGCCCCTTACCAAGGGGAATATTATAATATTTTTGGATGATGATATTGATATTCTTCCAAATTTTATTGAATTTTATTATAAAGAATATTGTAAACATGGTTCTAACGTAGCTTTGGGTTGGTGGACAAGAAGATTTGATAAGGAAAGCTATTTTGATTGTAAAATGGGGAAGCCCAACGAGGAAGTTGATTATATAGCAACAAATGGAATGATTCTGAATCGTAAAGTATTTGACGAGGAAGCTATTTTATACAATATGTCCGATAAATATGCACAGGTTGAAGATTTGTTTTTATCTTATTTATTGAGAGAAAAATATAATACAAAATTGATTACTATCAAGAAGATGTGCAAGGTTTTTCATGACAGTAAAGACCAATTTAGAAATTTACGTAAGTATAAACAAATAGCTTTTGAAAACCTTAGGGATGATGGTTGGAAACTTTTGAGAGAATTTAAAAAATTTAGGAAGTTCAAGGTTCATGATAAAGAAATATTGGTGGATACTACATTCCAGAAAAATGATGTTCTGAATGGTGGATTTTTAAGAAACGGAACATTTTATGAGAGTGATTTGCTAAATTTTACAAAGGACCTATCTTTACCAGAGAATAAAGTGATTGTTGATGTGGGGGCCAATATTGGTAATCATAC
>CAZYKW010000008.1:0-20974 GCA_964648475.1 Candidatus Woesearchaeota archaeon
ATCTTGTGTCCGTTGTACAAAATTCTCCATCACCTGCAGAAGCTGTTGAAAAACAACTTAAAGAAACCTATGAAGATTATTATGACAAAGAATTAGGAAAAGTAGTTTCTGTAGTAGAGATGCTTGAAGTTGGAGAAGGAGTAATTATTCCAGGAGATGGTGCAGCTTATTACAACTCAAAATTTAAGTTACTTGCATGGAAACCAGAACTTCAGGAAATTACTTATGGAATTATTTCAGAAATAACTACTTTTGGAGCTTTTATTGATATGGGCGCCATGAGGGGAATGATTCACATATCCCAAACAATGGATGATTATGTGAGTTTTAGTAAATCAAATACTCTTAGTGGAAAATCTTCTAAAAGAGCCCTAAAAACAGGAGACCAGTGTCTAGCAAGAGTTGTAGCAATAAGTCATAGAGGAGACTACCCTAAAATAGGATTAACAATGAGACAGCCTGGATTAGGAAAATTAGAATGGATTAAAGAGGATAGAATTAAAAAACAAAAAGCTGCTACAAAAGCTGCAAAAGCAGAAGAAAAAGCAGCTAAGAGTAAAGGGGGCAAAAAGAAGAAATAAAATGGCTAAAACAAAAGCATGTAAAATATGTAGAACAATTGTGGAGCATGGAGATAAATGTCCTAAATGTGGTTCTAAAGAAGTGACAGAAGGATATAAAGGAAGAATTGTTGTATTAGATCCAGAAAAATCAGAAGTAGCTTTGAAATTAGGAATTAAAGAAAAAGGAAACTTTGCGATAAAAACCCGATAAGTCTAAAATGCAATTAAAAATAATCAAAGAAAAACAAAATCCTCTTTTTAACAGAAAAGAGATAATAGCTGTACTTACATCAAAATCCTCTCCAACAAAACAAGAAATAATTAAAGAATTATCAGAAAAATATTCTGTTCCTTTTAATGTTTTAAGAGTATTAAATATTAAAGGAGGGTTTGGAGTTAAGGAATTTACAATAACAGCAAATATCTATGAGTCAAATGAACAAAGGGATAAGTATGAAAAATTAACAAAAAAAGAGAAAGAGCTTGAGACAAAAATGCAAGAAAAACCAGAAGAACCTAAGGAAGTTCCTGAAACAAAAATTGAAGAGAAAAAAGAAGAGGAAAAACCAGTAGTTGAAGTTAAAGAAGAACCAGAAGAAGATAAAAAAGAAAAAGACAAATCAAAGGAAGAAAAACAAAATGAAAAGGAGTTGCAAGCATAATGGCAAAAAAGAAAATAAAAAAAGGAAAGAAACCCCATAAAAACAAAAAAACCAGTAAAAAATATTCTAAGTATAAGATTGAAGGAGATAAAATAACAAGAGAAAGATTCTGTCCAAGATGCGGGCCAGGTGTATTTTTAATGAATGCAAAAGATAGACTTTATTGTGGAAAGTGTCATTATTCTGAGTTTAAGGGAAAATCAGAAGAAAAACCCACTGAAACTAAGGAAGTAAAGAAAGAATAATTTTTTAATATAATTGGGCAAAATTCAAAATTTTAATAAGCCCACACATTATTTTTAATACTATATAATGATTATAAAACCCTTGGAGAGATTGTCCAGGCAAAAAAAGAGTCACCCAAACACGCTCTCCTGGGTAAAAAGAGGTGATATATTACTATATACTATTTTCTATTTAAACCTTTCGGTTATGTTACTCTTCAAAAATGACACTGGGTATTATTTCTAAAGTGACAATCAATCTTTATAAAGAAAGTTAAAACATTAGTCACTACAGATTATTTTTAAGCACTACAATCAATTTTATAAAACCAATATCCCTAAAAGAATATGGAAAAAGAGGAAAAACCTTCTATAAAACAAGAGCAAATTCACAATATTTTATTTAGTAGAGAGATAGGATGGCAGGAAATAATTTACGACTTAATTAATACAGAACAATTAGACCCCTGGAATATTAATATAATCATTTTAACAAATGGGTATCTTGATAAAATTCAAAACTTAGAAGAAGCTGATTTCTTTGTATCAAGCAAAGTTCTTTTAGCAGCATCACTTTTACTGAGAATAAAATCAGAAATTCTTTTAAACAAGCACATAAAAAGCATAGATGAAATATTATTTGGAAAAAAAGAAGAAAAACCACATAAATTAGAGAGAATTGAACTTGATGAAGAAATTCCCGAACTAATCCCTAGATCTCCTGTTCCAAGATTTAAAAAAGTTACATTAAAAGAATTAATTGAAGCCCTTAATAAGGCAATTACAACAGAAAATAGAAGAATAAAAAAAGAAATAATAAATAGAAACGCCTTAAGAGAAACAGGGATATCTCTTCCTAAAAAAAATTTTAATATAAAAGACAAGATAAAACAATTATATTCTAAGTTAATTAATCACTTTTCGAATAATAAAGATCATAAAAAAATAACTTACACAGATTTTATTGGAAATGATAGAGAAGAAAGAATAATTTCTTTTTCACCTCTGCTCCATCTTGAAAATCAAAAGAAAATCTGGCTTCATCAACCAGAACATTTTAAAGAAATTGATATCTGGCTTAAAAAAATTTATTTGAAACATCATGGAGATCCTTTCGCTGAACTCAAAATTGAACTTGAACAAGAAATTAAAAAACTAGATAATAAAAAAAGAAAAAGAATAAGAAAAATCAATAAAGATTTTGAGAATCCTATTGGTGAGGAGTTTGAATAGGTCTCCTTGAGAGTTACTCAAAACTTAATCATTAGGTACAATAAAGACCTTAGTTTCTTTTCTATAAACAGTAGTTCCTTCTGGTATTACACCTATGAGATTTTTCACCTTTCTATTCATAGACATTCCAACATATGATGAATGAATATCAACACTCTTTGGAGATAAAATTTTATCTATTTCTTCCTTATGATCACTAATGGGGCCAATAAAATACATATCCCCATAGTTTCCTGCTTCACGTTCTATAAACTCTCCAATTTTCTTATCCAAATATCTTTGATCTTCTTGTAGCTTTTCAGCACGACGAACTATTCCCGCATTAAAAAACAAAGCAAGTGCTTCATTCCTTTCCAATCCTACAGATTCATAACCAATTTTAGTTAATCTTTCAACTTGTGCAGAAGTTAGTGATTCAGGTAATTTTGCTATGAATGGTGAAAGAACCCAATAATCTGAATAAAGAACTTTTGATGTTCTAAGCGTTTCAAGACCTAAAGTATCTATCACTCCTTCTTCAATTTTGTATCTTTTGACATAATTTTCTCTAGTTGTTGCTTGAGATATATCTGGGTCAAAATTAATTTTAGACATCTGTTTGAGTAGACTATCTTTTCTCATTTTCCATGTGGATAATTCTGGGTCAACCTGGTCAAGCATTTCAACTAAACCCCTAGTTGTTTCTTGAGGAATAGATGGGTCAGACTGAAGTTTAGAAATTTTTTCACTTAAGTAGTTTACATCAAATAATCCCCCAATTATAATAGCATTACCTTTACCCAATCTTTTAATGGATTCAATCAATTCTAAAACCTGTGGAGTTTGAGTAGTAGCCATTTTATCTCTTACCGATAAAGATTAAAGAATGCTTTATAAAGCTTTACAAATATCTTAAAAACCCGTCCCTCCTTTGAGTTCTATGAAATTAGGAGTATTATTTTCAGGAGGAAAAGATTCTTGTTATTCAGCTTATTTAGCAAAAAAACAAGGACATGAACTTACTTGTCTTATCTCTATGTTTTCTGAAAATCCAGAGAGTTATATGTTTCATACCCCAAACATTGAATTAACAGAAAAACAAGCAAAAGTTATGAATATCCCTTTATTAATCCATAAAACTCCAGGAGAAAAAGAAAAAGAACTCGAAGATTTAGAACAAGCAATTAAAACAGCAAAAGATAAATATGGGATTGAAGGAATTGTTACAGGTGCTCTTTATTCAGAATATCAAAGAAAAAGAATACAGAAAATATGTGATAAATTTGGATTAAGATGTCTAAATCCCTTATGGCATATGAATGAAATAGATTATTTAAAAGAACTCATTAAAAATAAATTTAAAATAATAATTATTGGGGCTTTTGCTTATCCTCTTGACCAAACTTGGCTTCAGAGAGAAATTAATGATAAATTTATTCAAGAAGTAACAGAGCTTCAAGATGAATATAAAATTCATCCAGCAGGAGAAGGTGGAGAATTTGAGACATTTGTTCTTAATTGTCCTTTATTTCAAAGAGAATTAAAGATTACAAAACATGAAGCACAAGGAAAAGGTAATTCTTGGAAACTGAATATTAAAGTAAAATAATCAATTTAAAGAAGCATCAATTTTACTCAATATCATAACACTTGGTTTTCTCTTTCCTTTTGGAGTTTCTAATTCTGCTTCAAATACTGTTCCACATAAACCCCCCATTGCAGTTGATTTTTCTCTTGTAATTCTTCCTTCATAATTATCTCCTCTAATATCTCTTGAATCTTCGTCTTTTTTATGCAAATCAACTATATTCCACATTATGTGATTTCTATCTTTATCACTAACTCCAAACATATCTGGTTTCATAAATACATAACTCCAGACTTCTCCATCATAAGGTACAAAATTTTGATATGACATGAAACTTTTCATCTAACAAGACTATTTAAATCTTTTCTCAAGGCATCCTATAAACAACAGAATTAATATTTGGTCCTCCGCCCCCAATAGAAGCAAACACAATATTGTCCCCAGATTCTAACTCATGATTATTAAGTTTCTTTCTCATTAATAAATCCAATAAAGTAGGAATAGTTGCAACAGAAGTATTTCCAAGATCAGAGATAGTCATAGGCATTATACTTTTAATTTTTTCATCTAGTTCTTCTCTTTCAATTCTCTCGTTTTTTTCTTTAGTAGCATCCTGAATTAATGTCTTGACAATAGCATAATCTAATTTATGATTTGCTTGATGAATAAGAATTTTTTTAATGTCTTCAAGACTTAATCCAGCTCCTTTAAGACTTTCTCTCACAACTTTAGGAACAAATCTTACTGCATGCTTATAAACTTCTCTTCCATACATTTTAAAATATAATCTTTCATTGTTCTCTTCACCATATGTTTCTCCCATTTTCATAATATTGTGGGTAGTAGAATCTGAACAATCTATTGCAAAAGACAAAACTCCCTTTGCTTCTTCACTTTCCACTGCTTCAACTAAAGTGGCTCCTGCTCCATCAGCATATATCATGCTGTCTCTATCATGGGGATCAGACACTCTTGATAATGTTTCTGCACCAATCACTAAGGCTTTTTTTCCAAACCCTCCTTGAAAATTTCTATGAGCGGTAATAATTCCCTGTAACCATCCAGGGCATCCAAAAAGAAGGTCCACACACTCTGTTTTTCTATTTTTAATTCCTAATTTTCCCTTTACTTTTATAGCAAGACTAGGAACTTGATGTATTCTTGTGTTTCCATAATCAATTCCTTCTTTTATTACTCCTCCAAATTTAATATCTCCAAAATTATGTGCAAAAATGATATAATCAAGTTCTTCAGGATTTGTTCTTGAATTTTTAAGACACATTTGTGCTGCTTCATATCCTATATCAGAAGTGCACCTTGAATCTGTTAAATATCTTCTTTTAGCAATTCCTGTTATATTTCCTAAAGTCTCTATTGTTTTTTCAGGCATATCTTTAACCTTAATTGGTTTTCCAGTTTCCTTATTAAGTTCATAAAATTCATGCTCCTTAAAGTAATCATTAGGAATTTCTGTTTCAGGAATATAGCTTCCAGTTCCTGTAATAACAGTACAAAGATTCTTTCCCATAATCTTCCAAATAAAAATGCCTTTTATTTACTTTATTGTTCTAAGATAACTTCTTTTCTTTACCTGTTTTCATATCCTTTACTTTAAACAACTTTTTTTTAAGCTCCTCGCTTCCAACAAAAACAACTTTATTTATTTTATAGGAATTTGCATATTCTAATGCCTTGCTTGGTTTTCCGTAAAATAAACTGACTCTCTTTCCTTGTTTTCTCAATTTCTGAGCAAGTTTTATTGCTCTTTTATTCTGATTAAGGGACACAACCAAGAATCTATCCTCTTTCTTTTTTATTTTTATAAGAGGAGCGATTCTATCTAATCCAAAACTTATTCCAGTGCACTGAGTATTATTAAATATATAACTTCCTCCAGCAACAAGTGTTTCTCTGATTCCTTTTACTTTTATTTCAAAAACACTTCCATTATAATAACTCAAACCTCTTACAACACTTGGAGCAAAAACAACTCTTACTCCATAAACTTTACAATAAGCCATTAATCCAATAATTTCTTTATAAGAATCAAATTGTTTGAAAAATTTCTCCCCCTTTTTAAATAAATCAATAATATTATCTGCTTTGTATTTTTTCAGATTCTTTTTAATTTCTTTTTCTGGTAATTTATCACACTTGTCTATTTCTTTTAATACTTGCATTTTATCTTTTTCTTTAATTCCTTCACTCTCTAAAATTTCATTAAGTAATTTTCTATTATTAATTAAAATAATTGGTTTTATCCCAAGATTTTTTAAAATATTATCTGATAAAGCAATAATTTCTGCTTCTTCTTTTATACCGCTTCCAATTATATCTGCATCACATTGTATGAATTGCCTAAATCTCTTGCTTGTAACAGGTTCATCTCTAAATACAGCACCAATTTGATATCTTTTATATGGGAGTTTTTGATTTTTCATTAACCTTTTTAACTGAAATGTGAATTCATATCTCAAGGCTAATTTTCTTTTTCCTTTATCTTTTAATTTAAAGATATCAGAAACAGCTTCGTCTTTTTCATTATCTCCCTTAACAAAACTCTGATATTCTACTATGGGAGTTTCTGCAGGACGAAACCCATATTTTTCAAAGTTATTGATTATTATTCTCTTTAGAATTGCCCTCTTTTCAGCTTCTTCTCCTGAATAATCCTTAAATCCTTTGACTGTTTCAGTTTTCATCTTTTCTTTTTTAAAAGGGCGGAAGGAGTGAATCGAACACTCTCATTACGGACCACAACCGTACGCACTACCATTATGCAACAACCGCCATTGTAAGGCATTAAGCCATTATTTAATTTAATTGAGCATGGTATAAAAAAGTTCGCCTTATTATTATCCAAAAAATCAAAGGGAAGATAGAGCGGTAGGAAACCGCAGGTGTCCTTCGCACAGCTAGAGAAATATTCTTTAGTAATGATGGGGACAACCCCAAAGTTTAGCTGCCATAAAAAAATATAATTAGGAGTATTTTTAAACCTAACTATTATCTTTTTTTCATGTCAAAATATGAGTTATTGGCGCCTGTAGGAGATTTTCCAATGTTGGTCGCAGCCATAAATGCAGGTGCAAATGCAGTATATTTTGGATTAAAAGAATTCTCAATGAGAACAGGTTCTAAGAATTTTAATATTAAAGATTTAGATGAAATCAAAAAATTATGTAGAAAAAAGAATGTTAAAATGTATCTAACTCTAAATACTATTATTTATGATGAAGAATTAAACAAACTTGAAAAAATAGTCAAAGCAGTTAAAGGTAAAGTAGATGTTATTATATGCTGGGATATGTCAGTAATAAGATTATGCAGAAAATATAAAATTCCTTTTTTTATTTCAACTCAGGCATCTGTATCTAATGTTGAAGCAGCTAAATTTTATAAAAATCTAGGGGCTAAAAGAGTGATTCTAGCCAGAGAATTAAATCTAAAGCAAATAAAGAAAATCTCAAAAGTAATGGATATAGAATGTTTTGTTCATGGAGCCATGTGTGTTGCAGTTTCTGGAAGGTGTTTTACTTCTCAATTTCTATTTGGAAAATCAGCTAATAGAGGAGAATGTTTACATCCGTGCAGAAGAAGTTATATTGTAAAAGATAAACAACAAGGATATGAATTAAAATTAAAAAATGATAAAGTAATGTCTGCTAAGGATTTATGCGCGCTTCCTTTTATTGAAGAAATGAAAAAAGCAGGAATCACTAGTTTTAAGATTGAAGGAAGAAATAGAGATGCAAGATATGTTGATGTAGTTACAAGAATTTATAGAAGAGCTCTAAATAAAAAATTAACAAAAGATGAAATTAAATTAGCAATGAAGTTATTAAAACAAGTCTACAATAGAAAATTCTCTTCTGGATTTTATATCAGGAAACCAACTTCAGATGATTTCACAGATGTGGAGCATAGTGCATCAAAAGAATACAAACATTTTGTTGGAAAAGTTCTTCATTATTTTGATAAATTAGGAGTTGCTACTTTAAAGATTTCTTCTGAGTTAAAAATAGGCGACAAAATAGCAGTAATTGGAAAAACAACAGGAATAATCTATTCAATTGTTAAATCAATGGAGAGAAAAAAGAAACCTACTAAAAGAGCAAAAAAAGGACAAGAAGTAGGAATCAAATTACCAAAAGTAAGAAAAAATGACGAAGTCTATGTAATTAAAAAAAGATAATGAATGAAGAAAAATTAGTAAAAAAATTAATAGAAAATACAGGAGATATAGTTCTTTGTGAATTACTTATTCAAATGAAAAGATGTAGATATCCCTTTGAAATTTTTGATAGTAATCCTCCTGAAGAATTTACTAATGCAGAAAGAAATCTAAGAGAAGCATTAGATGAGCATTATCCTGATGCAATAGATTGGAGCCAAGTTTATCCACATGCGAGAGCAAATATTGAAACACAAGTAGTTCCAAAAGAGATTAAAGAGCTATATATGAGACTCCAGGTTAAATTAGAAAAATATATCTAATTAAAAAAAGATAAAAATTATAAAAAATAAAAATAAATTTATTCTGAACTAAAGATATTAGAACAGTAATGTACTATTGTTCCATCTTCCTTAAAATAAACTCTTACATCTGCTTTTGCAGGTACAGGATCAAGCGTGACTCCTGTTATTTCAACATTTGTTGAAGTAGCTATGTTTGTATCTTTATTTGATTCCTCAGTGCTTGAATCTTCATTACTTAAAGTTACTGCAACACCATCAATAGCATCGCCTTTTGAACCTGTTGCTCTACTTATAGATACATTACATTGAGTTCCATCACATACTGGAGCACCAACATTAAAATTCAATCCAAGGCACTTTTGTTCATACTCTACTGTTTCTGTTTGTGATTCAAGAATTCCCGAAACAACAACCCATACAATTGCAACAGCCACAAGAACTAATCCCACCATAATAACAGTTAGTACAATAGCAGATAACCCTTTTTTATCGTTTAACATATATTTAACCTCCTTATATTTTTAATAAAAAGTATTATTTAAAGGTTATTATTCTTTATTGAATTTATTTAATATTTCAAAAAAATCTTTTTTATTAATCACTTTATCAACTTCACTTAATCCAATATGTTCTGCCATTTTCCAAAAAGCTTCTGGCCTATATCCTTGTTTTCTTAGTGAGACAATTGTTGGCAGTTTAGGATCATCCCACCCTTTATATTTTCCAGATTCAATGCCTTTTCTAAACTTTGTAGTTGACATTTCCATATTCTTAAAATGATATCTTCCAACAAATGCACACCATGGATATTTTTTTCCAAGAGCATCAAAAATCATTTCTTGTCTTTTTGCATTGTCTCTATGATCTTTTCCTCTTATAATATGGGTCATTTTCATTTCAATGTCATCTACACTAACTGACAAGTTCATTAAAGGCCACACCCTATACTTCTTTTTTTGTAAAGGATGTTTAGTAAGATTAATTCTTGCTAAAGGAAAATCCCTCATTGCAGGATTTTTATGAGTCATTCCTTCAGATGATTTAAATCTTAAGACTGCTTCTCCTGGTTTAAACCCTTTTTTATAAAGCATATTTTCCCATCTTTCTAAATTCTCTTTTACATTTAATTCCCTGCATGGACAATCTTGTTTTAATTTAACACATTCTCTAAAATCTTCAGCAGAGCAAGTGCAAATATATGCATGTCCAGATTTAATTAATTTTACAGCATATTTATAGTATAATTCCATTCTCTTTGATTGAATTACAATCTTTGCTTTGTTTTTAAATAGCCATTTAGTATCTTTTTCAATTAAATCATATGCCTTAGGATAGATATTGTCTGGATTTGTATCTTCTATTCTCATAATAAATTTCCCTTTGTACTTTGTTACATAATCATAATTAAGAGATGCATTTAATCCATGAATAACATGCAGTGCTCCAGAAGCAGAGGGAGCAAATCTCATAACAACCCCTTTTTCTGTATTAAGTAGTTCAGGCAAGCCTTCTCTTTCTTGTCTTTCACTAATAAATTTCTCAAGTTTTTCAAACTCCTCTTTCTGCTCATCAAAAGACATGGAATTTATTTTTTTGATTATTTCAGAGATTTTTTTCCCATATTTTTTCATGTCTTCTTTTTTCAACCCTTCATTAAATAAAGCAGAAATAACTGCTCCTTGCTGAGCTTTTCCATTATAAGCAAGAGCGTTTTTCAGAGCATACCCTCTTATTTTTTTATCAAGGTTTTTCATTAAAAATACATAGAAATCTTAATTAATAAATTTAATCAATAGCCAACCTCATTCTTTTTTTCTAAAAGTTCAATTCTCTGTTGTAGATGGTATACTTGATTAGATAATTCTTCAAGTTTATCTGTTATAGTCATAAGTCTTTTTGCAAGTTTTCTCTTTTTTTCGTCCTCATTAGATGAAATATTTGTATATCCAGAATTTGTGTTTGTATTAGAGGTCTGCATTCCAAAAATACCTATAGGAGAAATACTATTAGAGGTTGCCTGAGTCTCTCTTTTAATTTCAGCAACCTTTTCTTGTTGTTTTCTATATCTTTCAGTTAAATCAAGAACATTGCCTTTCTTTTTAAATAACCATCCCATATAAAAAGAATATTAATTTGCTTTTTAAATTTAGTTATTTTGAATTTTAAAGAAACATTTTTTAAACTCCTATTCATTCTTATTTGAATAAAAAGAGAAGAAAATGGCAGAAAAAGAAACAAGAAAAATAGATTCTATATCTGAACTTATTAAGGAAATTAGTCCATATTATAAGAAAGAAGAACCTATAGAACATACTCTTACATATGAATCTTATGCAGAAACATTGGAACCAATATATTATTTTGTTTTAGATTTAATGTCAGATCTTGGACTAGAAACAGAGAAACTTATTGATAATTTCTCTCCAAGTCCTGGCTCAACTGAATTTGGAGAAATTGGTGCAAGAGCTACAAGAATGCAGGTGCAATCTATGGAAATGCTAAAATCTATCAATGCTGTATTAAGAAGTGTATTAAACATACTTTATGATTTAAAGGAATTAAAAAGCAGATTAGAAACTTATGATGCTTTTAATTCTAGTGATGAAAATACAAAAAATGCAGCCATTCTAGGATTAAAGCAGATATGGTTAGATAAGGTTGATATAAATAAGGGAAATTCAGCAATAAAAGTAATGGGAACAACACAGGGAGGTTTTGCTACTTTAATCAATGCTTTTTTAGCTGTAAAAGATGTAAGAGATGCGGTAAAAATAGATTTAGCTGAACCAGTTAAAAGAATTATTACTGCCAGAATCCAAGAATTTAATACATGGGTAAAAGAATCTCAGAGAGAGCTTAGAAGTAGATATGCAGTAGAAAAAAATTATCTAAGAAGCCAGGTTAATAGTCTTAAACTCTACTCTAGATGGGTTAAACCCTATCTCTTTGCTGCAAAAGAACTTGAACAAACAGCATCAAAAAATGCAGCTTTAGTTAAATCTTTTAATAGGACTATAATTCAACTAACTCTCTTAGGAAAAAAAGAATTAAAGGTTAAGGAAGAAGCAATTGCAGGAGAACTTCCTTATGATTTTGCAAAAGATAGTTTACTTAAAAAATTAAAAAGAAATTATTATAGTTGTGTTTTAATTAATTTTGTTTTTAGGGCTGTTCCTCAAAGAACACAAAGTCAGGCAACATACATCGGAAGAGTTGATATTAATTTTAAAGGGTACTCTTTAAATGAAGATGAATTAGCAAAATTAAAGCAAGAAATTGAAAGGTCAGATTTAGAAGAAGTTTTAAGATTAATCAAAGGAGTGACTGATAATAGTCTTGATGAACTTCAAAAAGATATTGATTTCTTTTTAGAGAAAAAAGAAGAGACAAAAAAAGAAAAGAAAACATCTAATGGAAGTAACCCCTTTTTAGCTTTAATTGGATATTATAATAAACCAAAAGAAGAACCTAAAAAAACAGAAGAGGAAAAAGAGATAGTTGTAAAAAAAGATACATGGATTGAATCAACTCACTTAAGAAATCTTACTGAAAAAAAAGCAAAGGAAACAGCTTTTAATTTATTTAATATTTATAAAAAAGCCCATGGCATGCCAAATTATGATTTAGAATAGTTTAAAAAATTTGAAGCCAAGTTATAATTAATCTTTCTTTTTACTTATCATAAGCAGAATAATTGCTGTAATCATAAAAATTATTCCAAAGATAGAACCAGTTGTTTTTCCAAGATTTTCATGAATGGCATTTCCAGTTATAGATAAGGAGCTGATTAAAAGAATTAACCCAATAACAACTAGTATAGTAGATATAATTACTAATGTTCCTTTTTCCATGATATTAGCAATTAAAAGATATTTTTATATATTTCTAATTCTTAATGTAGGTATGACAAAGAAAAAGAAATCTAAGAAAAAAGAAAAGGTAAAATCAAAGAAAGTAGAGAGCAAGAAAAAAACAAAAAAGGAAACTAAAACTTCTAAGGAATCAGAACTTGAAGAACAAGTAACAAAACAAGAAACCCCCTTTAAAAGTGAATTAAACCAGTTTATCAGAATTAAAGAAAGTACACCTGTTTTAGAAAGAGAAATAAAAGAGCCTGAACCCACTCTAGAGCAAGAAGTTGGATTTGCTCCAAAAGAAGAAGAAAAAGAGAGAAAATATGATGAAACTATTAAATATAATTTAGAATCAGAGTATCAAGAGGGTGTAAAAAGGAAAAAAGAGATTTCTTCTGAAAATGAATTTCAAATGCCCTCGCTTTCTTCTATTAATTTAGAAAGGGTGGGAAGAGAAAGAACACTTCCTATTCAGGAATTTCATCTTCAAACCCCTTCTGAAATGATTAAGATTGAAAATGCAGAAAAGTATGATCTTCTTAAACCAGGTAAATCAAAAAAATTTGCCTCTGAAAAAACATCTTTTCAAGAAGATTTAGAAAGAAGATATGAATTTAATTAATGTTACTACTTCTTAGTCATACTAAATAGTAAGATTTATAAATGTTTTACTATTAAAATAAATATATAAAATGACAAAAGAATATGATCCAAGAGAAGATCCTACAGCATCTGCAGGAGAGAAGAATTATTATGACTTTTTTGAACTTTGTTTAGATGCAGGACATCCACAAGTTGGATTAAGAGCATTAAGATTAAATGAAAAAGTACTTCCTTTGTATATGATAAATAAATTTAAACCTCTTCTTGAAGCAAAAATTAAAGAAGGAGATATAGAAAGTGAATAATTTATATAAAAAAGTTGAAGTATTTAATGACCAAGGAAAAAATATAACCCCCCTAATCACTTACTTAGACAATCTTATAATTTGGGGAGAATATCCAAGAGCTTATAATTTTTTAAACAGAAAAGAAGTAAGAAAAATTTTGGGAAAAGAATGTGGTAAGTATGATAAAATGCTTAAATTAAAAATAAGTGAGAGGAGAAGAGATTAAATGGCAATCGAAGGGCTTGTTAGAGTTAATGTTAAATTTTGTGAAGATTTTTTGAATAGAGTATTTGACTCAAAAAAACGTACTATTATCCCAAGTGAATTACGTGAGATATATAAGTTTAGACAGGAAAAAGATGACTTAACAAAATGTGGAACTTATGCAATTCCTGGAGAATATCCTGTAGTAGCAATTTTAACTGATAATAATCCTGGAAAGGATTTGAAATATATTTTTCGTAGATTTGATAAACAAGGAAGAATTAATCTTACAAGTGAAACAGTTTCATTTAAAATTCCTGAAGACAATAAGGTAGATTTTTATTCTAAAGAAGATTACATAGAAGTAAGAGCTTCTATTGCTAGAGAGAATCAAAGCTCATCCACTGAATAAGTAAAAACCTTATCATAAGGTATAAACCACTTGACTGTTTCAGGTATTGAAGTTTTTTCAATTATTTTTCTAAATAATCTTATTGAATTCCCATGAGCTGAAATTGCAACATTAACTTTATTTTTTTTCATATATTTTTTTAACCATTTAATAAAAGGCCTAACTCTTTCCTCCACCATTTTAAAACTCTCTCCATGTGGAGGAGGAGTGTTCCATCCTCTATGAATAATATTATATTCTTGCTCTCCTAAAAATCTCTCAACTTTTTTTCTTAATTTTGGCTCAAGATTCTCAACAGCATCCCCTTCAACTCTTAAATCATAAGCCATATCTCCAATTTTTTCAATAAAAGTTTCATGGCTTGTGCCATTTAAATCTCCATAATTTCTCTCAATCATCCTGTCATCTGTTATTATTTTTTTACATTCAGGATGATATTTTAAAACATATTTCAAAGTATCCTTGCTTCGAGAAAGATTTGTTTGAATTGCAACTTGAAATCTTTTATTTTTTAATTTCTTAGCAATTAGTTTTGCATGTGCAATTCCTTTTGAAGTGAGATGAGATTCTTTCCATCCCGTAAACCACCCATTTTTATTATAATATGTCTGCCCATGCCTGAATAAATAAACTTTGAGTTTTTTTTTCTTCATATTTCAATCTCCATTGCAATTGGATAATGGTCAGATGCCATCTCAGTATCTTTTCCTCTAATTACTTTAGCATCTTTAATTTTTATTTTTTTTGATGCAAAGAAATAATCTATTCTTAATGGACTTTCCTTTTTTTTATCAATAAGGTCGGTAGGCATAGTAAACCCCCCTTCAAATTTTTTCATAACATCTATTAATTTTTGTTTTCCCAGCCAAGAGAGGAGTCTCCTATCCAACAAGGATTTAAGCGTCTTTTCGGGATCTATCCTCTTCATCAATCTTTTAATCTTTTTAATATCATACTTATCTTCATCAGAAAGCGCATTAAAATCTCCTGTTAAAATATAATTATCTTTTTTATCGTTTAATACAGAAGCCATATACCTAATAGCATCTTTTGATTTTAATCTTGGAGAAGGGTGAACAATATCTAGGTAGAGATCCTCCCCTTTAATAATAAATTTTGCTCTTAAACAAATAAATCTCTCATCTGAAAAACTATAAACTTTATCCATAGGATAGTTGGAAAGAATCATATTTCCAAATTGTCTCTTTCTTGAAGCAAAATAAACATATCTATACCCAAAAATCTTTTGGTAATCCATTTTAATATTAAAAGGATTTGGTCCAGCAAAATTAGCTTCACAAAGACATAAGATATCTGGATTTTCTTTTTTAACAATTCTTTTAGAAGCTTCTAATCTCTTTTTCTGAAGTTTATATGGTTCTTTTTCAGTGTGAAAACCATTCATAATATTGTAAGTTAGAATTTTTATTTTTTTCTTCACCATCTTTTTTATTATTAGTCATAAGGTATTTAAATAATCTTTCACTACTCAAAGTATGGAAAAAGAGGATTATAAAATAAATGATATCTATCAAGGAGGATACTCTTCACTAGATCAAACTACTTCTAACACAGGAATCTATACAGGATATAAAATTCCTTCTGGACAATTAGGAGCTCCTACAAAACCAGATGTAGCAAATCAACTTGCTCAAGTTAGTATGCTTGCTAATCAAGGAATAATTCCTATTGAAGTTGGTGCCTTAAATCCAGAAGTTTTCAATGCAATTCCAAAAGAACATTTTAAAGAAATAAATCGTATGTCAAAGTTAACTGGAACAGATATTTCTGTTCACGCCCCTTTAATAGAGGCTTCAGGAGTAACAGATCAAGGATGGGAGGAGGCTTCAAGAGAATTAGCTGAAAGAGAACTTAAAGATGTTGTGGACAGAACTTCCCCAATGAATGAAAAAGGAGGAATGTCTATTACAATTCATGGAGCTGTAAAAATCCCAGGGAAAGAATACATAATTACTCCAGAAGGAAAAAAGGAACAAAGATTATATATAATTAATCAAGATTCAGGAAAAATAGGAGCCCTTAAATCAGAAACAACACATCTCCCAGGAATGGAGGACTTAAAAAAAGGAGAAATATCTACTCCAAGAGATGAATTAAATAAACTTAATTCTACTGAATGGGATAATAAAATTTCTCAACTTGTGCACCATAAAGAAGATGCAGAAACTCTCCTTAAAGAAAATTTAGGAAGACTTACTCCAGAGATATTACAGGATTTAGCAAGAGATAAGAGAAGAATAAAGCTCCTTACCCCTCAAAAAAGAGAAGCATATGAAAGAATAAGGGCTGCTAGGCATTTTCTCCAAGATACACATAAGGCTTTAAATGGATTATTTGATAAAGCATATAAATATGGAACTAAAGAAGATAAATTAAAATTAGGAAAAGCTTCTGAAGATTTTAAAAAAGATTTAGAAAAAAATCCTAGTTATGTTGGACAAGCCCAAGCAATAGGGAATCTTTTAGAAGAGTTAGAGGGAATGAAACCTCAGACTTATATAGATTTAGAGGAGTTTACTATTGATAAATCTGCAAAAACTTTTGGTAATGTTGCTTTCCATGCTTTTGAAAACTATAAGGATAAGGCTCCTGTTATAAATATTGAAAACTTTCATCCTGGTTCAGCTTATTCTAATTCAGAAGAACTAAAAGATTTAATTGTGAGATCAAGAAAAGAATTTGTTGATAAAGCTGTTTCACATGGATATTCAAAATCCCAAGCAGAAAAAGAAGCAGAGAAAGTTATTGGAATAACCCTTGATGTTGGACATTTAAATATGATGAGAAAAAAAGGGTATAAAGAAAAGGATTTATTAAAAGAAGTAAAAAATATTTCAAAGTATGTTAAGCATGTTCATTTAACAGATAATTTTGGTTATGGAGATACACATCTTGCTCCAGGTATGGGCAATGTTCCATTTAAAAAAATAATGGAGGAATTAGCTGAAAAAGGGTATAAAGGAAAAAAGATTGTAGAAGCTGGAGGATTTCCTCAGCATTTTGGAACAAGCCCTTTTCCCTATACATTAGAGGCTTTTGGTTCTCAGATGTATGAAGGAAGTTCCTCTTATTGGCATAAGACTGCTGGGTTACAGCAAGGGACTTATTCTGGAGGATTTGGAAGAATGCTCCCTCAAATTCATTATGAAACTCTTGGAGCAGGATTTTTACAATTGCCTACTGAACTTGGGGGTTCAACAGCTACATCAAGAGGAAGTAGAATGAGTGGAAGGCCAATGGAATAACCACTATTGATTGATGAATTAATTAAATTTAAAAACTAAAAAACCTATATATAAAAGTAAAAAAGATGGTGAAGAAAAAAACTAAAAAGAAAGAGACTAAGAAAACAAAAAGAACTTCTAAAAATATTAAGCAAAAACTTGCTAAATTAGATAAAAAAGCATTTTCTAAAGCAAAAAAAAGAGTGAAAGAAGCTGTAAAAAAACTTCCAACTCTTAAATTAAAAAAAGAGCATGATATTGCAATGGACTTTGCTCTTAAAGTTTATGAAAAATTTCAGAAATCAATAAAGTCAATTGTTTTATTTGGTTCTACTGTCAAACAATCAGCAGTTGTTGGTTCTGATGTAGATATGATAATTATAATCGACGATGTATCAATTCAATGGGATCAGGAGATGATTGCATGGTATAGAGAGGAGCTTGATAAAATTTTAAGAGCTAATCCTTATCAAAAAGCACTTCATATTAATACAATTAAATTAAGCACATGGTGGGATGATTTATTAAAAGGAGACCCTGTTGTGATTAATGTTTTAAGATATGGTGAAGCCTTGATTGATTTAGCAGGATTTTTTGAACCTTTAAAGTTTCTTCTTATTAAAGGAAAAATCAAGCCAACTCCAGAAGCAGTTTATAATGCTCTTCAGAGAGCTCCTATGCATTTCCAAAGAAGCAATCAAGCTGAACTTAATGCTGTTGAAGGATTATACTGGACAATGGTTGATTCAGCTCAGGCTGCTTTAATTGCAGCAAAAGTATCTCCTCCTTCTCCAGAACACATTCCTATTGATTTAAAACAGACTTTTGTTGATACAGGAATGTTAAATAAAAAATATATTGGATGGTTTAGGGATTTATTGCTTCTTCATAAAAAAATAATTCACGGAGAAATAAGAGAACTAAAGGGAGTTGAATTAGATGACTGGCAGGAAAGAACAGACGAATTCATGAAAACAATGATAAACTTAGTTAAAGATATAATTAGTTAATCATTATCATATATTCTACATTCTGGTTTTTTCCTACACATATAATCATAAGCATTTCTTCTAGCTTTTTCCTCAGCTTCAGGATCAAATTTTACAGGAGGTAATGCTATTTGCCTATCTGGTTGTGTTTCTGGTCTGGATATTCCTCTGTATATAGGATTTTTCTGTATATCATAAAAAGCACTTTTTTGCAAATCCCTCTCTCTTTTTTCCATAGAGCTTAGAAATGTCATTGCCATTCCAAGTACAATTTTTTTTAAAAATCTCATTTTAAGCTGCCTCTGCATATTTTTTTTCAAATCTATTTAATCCTTCTGATTCTCTTAAACTTAACATTCCTCTTGCTTTTCTACTAACTAAAGTACTTATACAATCATTTTTTAAGTCTTTTATCTCTTCATCAGGAAGATTTAAATCAGAGATGAATTTTCCATCAAGAGCTCTATTAACTCTTTTCTCACTTCCCATAAAGTCAAAAAGATCATTTATTTTAACACTTAATATTGATTCTTCTATATCTCTTGCTGCTCCTTCAATTAATTTGGACTTGTCTATACTTCCTCCTTTTTGAAGAGCATTTTTATATAATCTCTCCCAAGAATGTGGGTCTGGAGCACTATTAGTAACTAATTCATAAAGTCCTGAAAAAACAGTTCCATAAGGCGAAAGTCTCCCTTCTGGAACTTGATTAAATCCAATAACAGCTAAATTAAGAATATACTCATTATTTAAACTAGATAAACTATATTTTCTTATTATTTCTTTCTTTTCTTCTTCACTTAATTCTTCTTTTTTAACCATAATTAATTATACCTCTTTTTCTTTATAAATCTTTCCTTTGTAGTATCTAGAAGGTAGTAACAGAATTATCTCTTTTTTCCTATTTAACTTTCTGTTAAGAAATGTTACTTACTGCCTTTTTCTTCAAGAATCTTAATTTTACAAGGCAATTTTGACTTAATTTTTTTAACAGTTTGCCTTGCTAATTGAATTCCTTTTGGATTAGCAACTTCAATAACAAAAATACTGGCACCTTTTTTAAGAATTGCAGCTTTTCCAACGGATTTTCCATATGACAATTGCATACCAGTTTGCATTCTATCTGAACCTGCACCTGTAAGCATTTTGTTCTCTCTTTGAATATGATGTGGGAATGGAATTACCCTAAAAATATAATTTCCAGCTAAACCTCTTTCAAGTCTTTTATTGATAAATTGTCTGCATGACTCAAGAGCATTGTCTCTTATCTGACATTTTTCATCTGAAATAACTCTTAAAACATATGAAAGATTTTTTCCCTTGCCCATAAGAAATTTAACAATTTTTTGAGGGGGAACTGTTTTAATAAAAGACTTGTGCCTTCTTTTACTAATTCGTGTATAGGGCACTACTTTTTTCTTTGAATATGCTGACGCTTTTCTTAACTTAGCCATTTTTTATTTCCACTTTAGTTCCAACTGATTGTCCTGGAAGTCCCTTTTCAAAGATAGCTCTTACAACTCCTTTATTTCCATGAGCACTTGAAATTTTTCCTTTGATTATTTTTCCAGCAGGAGATTTCCATTCAACTGATTTCCCAACAAATTTTTCAGCTGACTTTCTATCATTAATTCCTTCAATTTCAATTAAAAAGTGTCTTTCATGGATTGTTTTTCTTCCCCTTCTAAATTGAATAACTTTGGCGTTCATTATAATTAGTATCAATAAAATTAGTTTATAAAGCTTTTTAGATTACTTCTTTTTCTTTTTCATCTTATGCCCTTGTTTAAGAATAATACTTTCTCCTATTTCCTTTATGTCTTTATAAGCAACATGATAATGCCCATCCCATACTTTTTTAGTTGAAATCACAAAAGCTTTTATTCTTTTTTTATCAACAATAATGTCTTTAACCTTGCCTATTAATTCTCCTCCTTCTGTAAGAACCTTTAATCCTCTATACTTATCATGAGGGACTTTTTTTAATAATACAACATCAGAACCAAGATGTCTAAGATACTTGGCCCCAACAAATAAATCTGGTTTTAATAATCCCATATCAATAGTTATTCCAGTAACTTTCAAATCTTTTTTATTGATATGAACTTTAGTAATAACTCCTAAAATGCTTCCTTCTGGATCCACTGTTTCTTTTCCAAGTATATCATCGCTTGTTATTATTTTTGCTTTGGTTTTTTTATGTGCCATCTTTACTTATACTCTTTTTTCAAAATAATATTTTTTTTCGCTACTTCAATATCTTTTTTTGGAACAGTAAAAGATCTTTTGTAGATTGATTTCTTAACAACCAAATCAGTATAATTATTTGAATTCGCCTTTCTTTTTATCTCCCTTACAATTCCAACTTTTTTTCCAGTAGAATCAAATACCCTTTTTCCAATTAAATTTACCACTGGTTCTATTTTAAGCATGATTGTTTTTTCAGACTCTCCTCTGAAGAATTCTTTTCCAATAAAAATATCCTTTTTTCCTTTAACCATTATTCCAGAAAAAATGTCTTTCTTAAACAATAAGTCATATACTTTTCCAACAAATTCTCCGCTTTTAGAATACACTTTTCTATCAATATAAGAGCCAAATTTTTTTAGATTGTTTATTAATTCTCTTTTTGCTACAAAATATTGCATTACT
>CAZYKW010000009.1:0-14057 GCA_964648475.1 Candidatus Woesearchaeota archaeon
GTTTTTGTATATTTCAAGCTAACATAAAGTAGGTGATCTGCACTTATTTTCTCTTGAATAATATTCTCCATAAAAAAACCTTTTTGAGCGCATAATTAAACAGGAAAATGGGCTTTTTATATTTTTCTTCAAAATTAGGAAATAATTAATTTTTTACTTTTTGTTAATAATTCCTTTGCAAGAGATAAAAATTTCTTAGCATCCTCAATTACAATCACTTTTGGTTTTGAATCTTCAGAAAGAATGACTATTTTCTCTTGTTTTTTAAATTCAAAGGGACTTTTTTTGTGTTTTTCCACTAAATCAAATAATTCTAAAATAATTTTTATTTTTCCAACACTTATATCATATCTTGGAGCACATTTTAATTTGAAAACTCTCATATTTTCTTTGGGGTCTTTTGTTAATCTTATTCTTTTGTAAAGATACTCGTATTGGAGAATAGAGTTAATGCATTTTATTATTGCTCTTTTTGCTTCTGAGATTGTTTTGAGAATTAGCCTTTTGTCTTGAATTAAGGGATATGTTATATAAATCATATGGTCAATTTTTTTAATTATTTTTTCTGCTTCATATAAATTTTCTAGAAACTTTTCCATATTATTTAAGAAGGTTTAGAATTCAAATATATTGTTGTTCTTAAGAAGATAACTCCATTATTGCATCGGCTAAGTCCCCTGTTTTTTCAAGAGTTTCTCGGGCTTTTTCTTCATCAACACCTGTTTTTTCCATAATGGTTTTAAGGTCTTGTTCTGATATTTCTGGTTCAGCTGACTGCACATCTCCTTGTATTTGGAAAATATCTTTTCCTTGAATATTCATTTTAGTAACATTTGGGTTGTTGATTACTAATTTTTCTCCGCTACTCTTTTCAATTGTTACTCTAGAAGAATCTATCTCTTCTTGGGATATTCCCATTTTGCTCATAAGAGCCTGCATTTTTTTAGGATTTAATCCTCCAAGTCCAAACATTTTAAGTAAAAATAAAGCCTAGAGAGAATCTAAAAGCTATAATTAGTATTATGAATAAAATTACATGAGTTGGTTTTAAATTAAATACACTTGAATATTCTTCATTGTATCTTACTAATCCTCCAAATCCAGAGGGCATATTTATTTGATTACTTGCCATGATAAAATTTAAAACATAAGTTTGTTTAAAAAGATTATGATAAAGGAAATAAAGAATTGGAATCCTAAAATAGAGGAAGAAATAACCTCTAAATGGAAAAAAGCAGAAATGTATAATTTTAATAAAAATACTAAAAAGAAGATATATTCTATTGATACCCCTCCCCCATATATTAATTCTCCTATTCATATGGGGCATGCTGTTACTTATTCCTTTATGGATATGATTGCAAGATACAAAAGAATGAAAGGATTTGAAGTTTTATTTCCCTTGGGGATGGATAGAAATGGTTTGCCTATTGAAATGGGTGCTGAAAAAAAATATGGTATTTCTGCTTTTAGGTTAGGAAGAAAGAAATTTTTAGAGTATTGTAAAAAATTACTAAACGAAACCTCTGCTGAATCAGTGGATAGCTTTGCAAAACTTGGAATTTCTTTTTCATCTTATAAGGAAGGAAAAGATCCTGGATATGTTTATAACACTGATTCAAATGAGTATAGGACTTTAACTCAGTCAACTTTCATTGATTTGTATAAAAGGGGACTTGTTTATGAAGATTCTAGAGTAAGTAATTGGGATCCTAAATTACAAACAACAATTGCAGATTCTGAAATAGAATACAAAGAGATTCCTAGTACTTTTAATGATATTAAATGGAAGATTAAGGAAACAGGAGAAGAGATAGTTATTGGAACAACAAGACCCGAACTTTTATGTACATGTGGAATGGTTATTTTTAATCCAGAAGATAAAAGATATTTACATCTTGATAATAAGACTGCTATTACTCCTCTTTTTGAGAAAGAGGTTCCAATTAAGGCTCATCCTTTGGCGCAGATAGAAAAAGGAACTGGCTTGGCTATGATGTGTTCTGCGGGTGATCTTAGTGATATCCAATTTTTTAGAGAGATGAATCTTAAACCAGTAATTGCAATAAATAAAGATGGAATTATGAATGAACATTCAGAATTTTTAAGAGGATTAAAAGTTAGAGATGCAAGACAGAAAATAATTGAAAAACTAAAATCTAAAGGATTGTTAGTTAAACAAGAAAAAATAACTCATAGAACCCCTGTTTCTGAAAGAAGTGGAGCTGAAATAGAATTTATTGAGATGCCTGAACTTTATTTAAAACAACTAGAGTTTAAAAAAGAGATAAGGAAAATTGCAGATAAAATTAATTTTTATCCAAAGAAATCTAAGAAGATTTTAAATG
The DNA here is from genome assembly GCA_964648475.1 of Candidatus Woesearchaeota archaeon. Lineage (GTDB taxonomy): Archaea > Nanobdellota > Nanobdellia > Pacearchaeales > GW2011-AR1 > WJLC01. The sequence continues at coordinate 2,349 of CAZYKW010000009.1, forward strand.
ATTGGCTTAATTCTATCTCAATTGATTGGCCAATTTCAAGAAGAAGATTTTATGCTACTGAAATTCCTTTATGGTATTCTGATAAGCAAGGCATGGTTGCTCTTCCTATATCTGGAAGATATTATAAGCCTTGGAAAGAGAATGTCCCTCGGGATGCAGATGTTTTAAAGAATGGAGAAATAATTGGAAAAGTTAAAGATTTTAGTAATGTTAAATGGAGAGGAGAGGAAAGAGTGTTTGACACTTGGATGGATTCTTCAATTTCAGAGTTGTTTATTCTTAAGTATAAATCAAATGACCAATTTTTCAAAAAAGCATACCCTGTTAATTTAAGGCCACAAGGAAAAGAAATTGTTAGAACTTGGTTATATTACACCTTGTTAAGAGGCTATTTGGAAACAGGAAAGCCGTGTTTTAAAGATACTTGGATACACCAGCATATTTTAGATGAAAAAGGGAGGAAAATGTCAAAAAGTTTGGGCAATGTTTTGGACCCTCATGATTTATTAAAAGAATTTGGTGCAGAGGCTCTGCGTTTTTGGGCAGCAATAGAAGGAGATTTATCTAGAGGAGATATTCTAGCCTCTAAAAACAGAATCGGAGCAGAATTGAAAACTCTGACTAAAATATTGAATGTTTCAAAATTTGTTATGCTCTTTGATAAGCCTAATAAAAAGCCTAAGCTAATGGATTTAGACAGATTGTTTATAGAGTATCTAGATGATTTAACATTGAGAACAGATAAGTCTTATGAAAAGTATGATTTTAATAATCCTGCTCAAGAATTAAGATTCTTTTTATGGGATATTTTTGCATCACACTATATAGAGCTGGTTAAGGCAAGAGCATATAATCAAAACAAGGTGTTTAGCAAAGAAGAGAGTGATTCTGCTAAATATACTCTTCATTTTTTACTTGAAAGATTTTTGTATCTTGTTTACCCTATTATTCCCCAAGTTACAAGTGTAATTGCTAAGGAAAAGAAAATAGATTTATTGAAAAGTGAATGGCCTAGAGCTAAAAAAGGCAAATTAAAACTTGTCTTAGTTGATAAGATTATGGAATTTAATAAAAAAGTTTGGAAGAGTAAAAAAGATAAAGGGATTAGTCTAAGAAATCAAATAGCAGGGGTTCCTATTCCTCAAGAACTAAAAAATTTTGAAAAAGATTTGACTGCAACACATAAATTAATATGATAACAAAAGCTGAACTTGAAGAACAAATAGAAGAATTAGAAAAACATAGGGGAAGACATACTGAACTTATTTCAGTTTATGTTTCTTCAGGTTATGATGTGAATGCTGCTCAGAGGCAATTAGAAGCAGAGACCTCTACTGCTAAAAATATCAAATCAACTTCCACTAGAAAAAATGTTATTGATGCTTTAGAAAAAATTATTAGGCATCTTAAAGGATTGAAAAAAACTCCTAAAAATGGTTTAGCTATCTTTTCAGGAAATGTTTCTAAGACAGAAGGACAGAGTGATTTACAATTATGGGTTATTGAACCTCCTTTGCCTTTGAAAATAAGGTTGTATAGATGTGATAAAGATTTTGTTTTAGAACCATTAAAAGAACAATTAGAAGTTTCTGAGATTTTTGGATTGTTAGTTATGGATAGAAAAGAGGCAACTATAGGGGTTTTAGAAGGAAAGAGAATAGAAATAATTCAAAAGATGACTTCTGGGGTTCCAAGTAAGGTTAGAGCTGGAGGACAATCAAGCCAGAGATTTCATAGGATTACAGAAGGTTTAACTAAAGAATTTTATAAGAGAATTGCAGACGAAATGAAAAAGATTTTTTTTCATGATACAAGACTAAAAGGAATTCTTGTTGGGGGACCAATTCCAACAAAAGACGAATTTTTAGAAGGAGGTTATATGGTTACTAAACTTCAAGAAAAGGTGATAGGAAGAATTGATATAGGAGGAAGTGATGAATCTGGTTTAAAAGAGCTAGTCCAAAAATCTCAAAAAATTTTGTCAGACCAAGAAATAATACATGAGAAAAAAATATTAGAAAAATTCTTTAAAACTCTTGGAGAAAAGCCTGAACTCGCTACACTTAAGGAAAAAAATACAAAAACAGCATTAGAATATGGAGCTGTTGATACACTTATTTTATCTAAAGTAATTGATAAAAAACTTATAAAAGAACTTAAAAAAATGGCAGAGAACACAAGTTCAAATATTGAGATTGTTTCGATTGATACAGAAGAAGGAGAGCAATTTGAAAATCTTGGAGGAATTGGGGCTATTTTAAGATTTAAACATAAATAAAAAGATGGAAGTTTCAAGCAAAACTATACAGGAGATTGATGAAGCAAAAGAAAAAGAAAATTTAAGAAAACTTGAAGCTATATTCTTTGTTTCTGGAAGATATCTTAGTATGCAGGATTTGATTTCTTTAAGTGATTTGAATCCTATTATAATAAGAGAATTAATTGAGAATCTTCAAGAGAATTATAACAAGGGGGATTCAGCAATTGAAATAATAAAGAAAAATGGTTTATGGAAAATGGATGTGAAACCAGAATATCAGAATATTGTTAATAAATTAGCCACTGGAAGTGCAGAGTTTTCAAAAGCAGAGCAGGAGACATTAGCTATAATTGCATATAAACAACCAATAAAACAATCTGTAATAATTAAGATAAGAGGAAATAAGGCTTATGACCATATAAAGAAATTCTTTGAACTTGGATTAATAAAAAAGAAAAAAATAGGGCATACTTATGAACTAAGTCTTAGTGATGATTTTTATGATTATTTTAATATTGGTTCTACCACAGAAAATCCTTTAAAGGAAGTATCACCTGAATTTATAAGGGAATAAAATGGATTTTTTAACGATAGTTTACCTTGCTTATGGCTTTTTAGCACTTTATATTTTAATACTTTATTCTTTGATTTATCTCCAGAATAGAACAAGGTTTTCTGAGTCTCCTCCTATTAAAAAGCAGTTTTCTTTGAGTATTGTTGTTCCTTGTTATAATGCTAAACATGCTATTGGAGAAACTATACAATCGCTTTTAAACCTAAATTATAAGGGTTTAAAAAAAATAATTGTTGTTGATGATTGTAGTACTGATAATTCTTATAAAATAGCAAAAAGTTTTCAAAGAAAATATCCTGGGAAAGTTAAAGTTGTTAGAACTCCTAAGAATACAGGGAGAGCAGCAGGAGCTAAAAATTTTGGAGCTAAATTTGCTAGAACTGATTTAATTGGTTTTACAGATGATGACTCTCGTCCTAAAAGAGATGCTGTTTCTCATATGATTGGATATTTTAATGATTCTAAAGTAGGAGGAGTTACTTCAAGAGTTTTGGTTCAAAATAGGAAAAGTTTTTTGGGAAGATTACAATCTTTTGAGTATAAAATTATTGCTTTTACAAGAAAGATTTTAGGATTTGTTGATGCTATTTATGTAACTAATGGGCCTTTAAGTATATACACTAGAAAGGCTTTTAGAGAGGTTGGAGGATTTAGTATGGCTAACTGGACTGAAGATATTGAAATTACTTGGCATATGGTTGCTAAGGGCTATAAAATTAATATGGCTATTCCTGCTAAAGTTCATACTGTTGTTCCTAATACTTTAAAAGCATGGTTTAGACAGAGATTAAGATGGAATGTAGGAGGGTTGCAGACAATTGTAAGTTATAAAAAATCTTTTTTAAGATGTGGAATGCTTGGATTTTTTATTCTCCCTTATTTTGTTTTATCTTGGGCTCTTGCTCTTTTTGGGCTTTTGGTTTTAATTTATAGGTTTGGAAGAACTTTGATTATTAGGTACCTTGCAACAAAAATGTCTATTGAATCTCAGACTGCTATTCTTACTTTAAGAGACATAAATCTTACTCCTGGTGTTTTATTATTCTTTGGAATTCTGTTATTTGCATTAGGTTTAACTTATAATTTATTTGCTTTATCTCACTCTAGAGATGAAGAATTGGGAAAGGAAGGATTTAGTTACTTTTTTGTTTATATGTTTGTTTATCTTACATTGTATCCTATAATTCTAGTTACTTCGATATATAAATACATAAAAGGATATAATAAATGGTAGTAAAATGTTGAAAAGTAGAAAACATGTTTTTTGGGAGGCTTTACTAATTACAATTGTAATTTTCTTTTTAGGACTTTTAATAGGTGTGGCTTACGAGGGAAGTAGACTTAATAGAGTAAATGAATATTATACACTTTCAGAAATTTCTCTTATGGATGTGCTTGCTTTAAATGATGTTTTAGAATTAAGTGAAGTATCTTGTGATAATTTCATTCAATCTAATTTAGATTTTGCTGATAAGATTTATGAAGAGGCTAGATTGCTTGAAAAATATGAGGATGCAGGAAGAATAACTGATAGTTTAAAGCTTGCTCATAAAAAATATGACTTAATGAGAACTTATTTATGGATGAATACCATTAAAACTTCTGATAAATGTGAAGATAGTCCGGATATAGTTGTTTTTCTCTATGAATTTGAGACAAGAGATTTAGCTAAAAAGGCAACTCAGAATGTATGGGGAAAGATTTTATTTGATTTAAAACAAGAAGTAGGAAATGAAATTATTTTAATTCCCATTGCAGCAGATAGCAATTTAGATTGTCTCAACACCCTCCTTAGGACTTTTGATATTTCAGACTATCCTATTGTAATTATAAATAATAAACATATAATTTCAGAGATCACTTCTGTTGAAGATTTGAAAACCTATCTAAACTAAATATATAATTTTAGCATATAAATATTAAAAAAGAGTTTTTTACTGGTTTCTTTATGGAATGTGCTAAATGTGGTGCTCCTGGCGAATTAACTTCTTTATATGATGTTATTACAGGAGAAGGTATAGTAAAGCTTTGTAAAAGATGTATTTTTGAAGAGAATGCTCCAGTTATACATAGGCCAACTGAAAAGGAAATACAGAGGGCTAGTAAAAGCACTTCTTTATATAAGAGATTATCAAGTGCAGCGGGATTAAACCCTCAACAGCATAGGAAAAATGTTAAGGATTCTTTTGCTTTTTCAAATAAAAATAATCAAGAAATTACTCTTAGAGATTTAGTTGATAAGAAGTTTGATAGATTTATTAAGAAAAAGTTAAAGAAAAGAGATGATTTGATTGATAATTTTCATTGGATTATTATGAGGGCTAGAAGAGCTAGGAAGAAGAGCATAACTCAATTAGCTAAAGAGATTGGAGAGCCAGAAAGAGCAATTAAAATGGCTGAACAAGGAGTTCTTCCTGAGGGATATGTTATTGTTGAAAAGCTAGAAACAGCTTTAGGAATAAGGATTCTTAAGCCAGAGATTGCAAAAGAATTAGAAAGACAGAGGAAGCAATTGGGCTTTGATGACTATTCCTCTAAAAACTTAACTATTTCTGATTTGCAGGAAATGAAAAAGGATAATCCTAAAGAGCATAAAGAACCTTATTGGAGAAGGTTTTTTTCTAGTTTAATAGGAAGAAAAGATCAAATAGAAGAAGTTTTAGAAGAAGAACCAGAAGAAAAAGAAGAAGTTGATTTTGGAGAGAGCCATGAAGTTCCTATTGAGTTTGATGATACTAGCCTTGAATTAGAAGAAGAATTACCTGAAGAGAGCAAAGATGAGACAGATGATGATATTTCTCAAAAAGATATAGATGACATCATTTTTGGCAGAAAGTAAAACTTTATAAATAAAAATAATGAATTCTTATTATGGAGATTAATGTTCTTGAGAGTTCAAAGGATGAAATTAAAGTTGAATTGGATAATCTTACTATAGCAGAGATTTTAAGAAATTATTTGAATAAAGATTCTTCTGTTGAAGTTGCAGTATGGAATAGGGAACATCCCTCGAAAAATCCTGTTTTGTATGTAAAGACAAAAGGGAAAACACCAAAGAAGGCAATTAGTGATGCTGTTAAAGTTCTTACAAAAGAGTTAGACAGCCTTTCTAGTGATTTCAAAAAGATGTATTAATTCTTATAAATACTTATTAATCTAAGTATTCTTATTTTTTTATGAAGAGGCCTGGAAAAATATCCACTGGAAGTTATGATTTTAATAAATGGCTTTATGGAGGCTATGAAAAAGATGTGATAACTATGATTGCTGGACCTGCAGGAAGTGGCAAAACTAATTTTTCTATTCTTGCTGCATGTTCTCAAGCAAAAAAAGGAAATAAAGTTATTTTTATTGATACAGAGGGAGGTTTTTCTATTGAAAGGATTAAACAGATTTTAGGAGAGGGATATGAAGAAATTTTGAAAAATATTCTTTTATTAGGGCCAGTAAGTTTTGATGAGCAAAAAAAATCCTTTACTACCCTCTTAAATCAATTAAAACAAGAGGTTGGGTTAATTATTGTGGATGGAATGGCCATGCTTTACAGGCTTGAACTTGGAGATGCTATTCATTCAAAAGATGATTTTAGAATAAAGCAAGTTAATAGAGAAGTAGCTAAACAAATGAGAACTCTAGCAGAAATTGCTAGAAAAAAGAATATTCCTATTATTATTACAAATCAGGTTTATGAGGATTTTGTTCCAGAGGAAGACTGGAAAAAAGGAGTTAGAGGGAATATAAATATTGTTGGGGGAGATTTATTTAAGTATTGGAGCAAATGCATTATTGAATTAGAAAATAGAAATGGAAGAAGAAAAGCTAAGCTTTTGAAGCATAGAAGTCTTGCAAATAAAGAACTGAACTTTGTTATTAGTAATAAGGGGCTTTTCAAAAGAGGATGGATATAACTTTTTAGGGATAATATAGTAATTTAAATTCTAAATTCTTTATTTAATTATGGGAATTAAGTTTGAAGCTGTTAAAAAAGTAGCTGAAACTAATTTTAAAACTAAAAATTTTAAAGATATTTCAAGATTAAATACTTCGAGCCCCCCAAGCATATTTATTGGAAGCAGATTAAAATACCCTTTAGTTAATGTGGGTATTATGTCTCCTCTTGAGAAGTATGAGGATGTTTGGTTGTATGATGATGAGAAATACTGGGCGGATAATGATTTTGAAATTAAGGATGTTTTGAAGCTTAGAAACAATCTGCTTAACTCTCGATTTCAAAGCAAAGTTACAGATACTCGATTAAATAAGAAATTTGTAAATCTCGCACAAGAACTTGCAATTGCTTCTAAACCTGTAGATGTTGAGATAGAATTAAAAAATAAATTAAAAGTTGGAAGAAATAAAGAACAAATTATCACTCCTCATGGAATGAGAGCTCCTCTTAAAAAAGCAAAGGCCACATCGAATATTAAAATTCATAGAAGTGTTGATAAGGTAATTAATGATGAAATTAAAGCAAAAGATGCAATTAAAACTCTTTATGAAAAAAAGTTTAATGAGTATTTCTTGAATAAAGTTCTTAGTGTGGGGGTTCTTGGTCTGAAAAAAAATAAAAGATTGGTTCCGACTAGGTGGAGTATTACTGCAACAGATGATATGATTGGAAAGGATTTGTGGAAAAGAATAAAGAACTATAAATGGATAGAGGATTTTACTCTTTATTTTGGAGAGTTTATGGGAAATAGTTATTTGATTTTATTTTTTCCCAGTGTTTGGAGTTATGAGCTTTTTGAATTATATCTTCCTCATAGTTCTTGGAACCCTACTAAACAGATTAAGGCTTCAACTGATTTTGAGAGTTTTAATGGAAGAAAAAAATATGCTTTTGATACTGCAGGAGGATACTATGCTTCAAGACTTCCAATTTTAGAGCATCTTGATAATATAAAAAGACAGGCAAGTGTTCTTGCAATTAGAGTGGAAAATCCTAGTTACTGGGCAGCATTGGGGGTTTGGGTAGTTAGAGAATCAGTTAGAAAAGCCCTTAATAATAAAGCAATGAAGTTTAGAACTAAAAACGAATTAATTGATTCTTCTAAAAAAATTGGCAAGATTAAGTTCAAGTTTGATTATGATTCCATTTTTCAGAGAAGTAGGTTGCTTAAGCAGATAAAAACACAGAAAAATTTAAGAGACTGGTTTTAGAAAGTATTAAAAATGAATGCTTCTTATATAAATTGTAAAAGGAGGTTGAAAAACATGGCAAAATTAACTGCATGGTTAATCACTCTTGTAGGTGTATTATGGCTTTTACCTTTAATTGGAGTAGAGATTGGAGTATCACTTACTAGCTGGTTAATTGGTTTAGCGTTTTTACTTGTTGGTCTAGGGAAACTTCAAAGAAATTACGCTAAAAAGAAAAGAAGATAAATAATCTATTTTTATTTTTATTTTTATTTTTTATAAATTTTTCAAAAAAGCATGAAAAAGATTAATTGGAAATTTTTAATAATAGCATTTATAATAGTTCATTTAGCTGCTATTTTTGGAAGTTTATTTACCAATACTGGTGATTGGTATGAAAGTGTAAAACCTTCAATAACTCCTCCTGGTTATGTTTTTCCTATAGTATGGACAATTCTTTTTATTTTAATTTCAATTTCTTTTTATTTTGTTTTAATCTCTAAAAAAGGAAAACTAAGAAATAGAGCTATAATATTTTTTATAATCAATATTATTCTAAATGGTTTATGGAGTTATTTATTTTTTGAATTGCATAACCCTGTTTTTGCTTTTTTTGAATTGGTTTTGTTATGGGTTTCAATCTTGTTTATGATATATTTTTCTTTTAAATTAAATAAAATATCTTCTTATTTATTAGTTCCTTATTTGTTATGGGTGAGCTTTGCGGGAATTTTGAATTATTTGATTGCTTTTGCTTAAAATGAATATATTTATTCTTCATAGAAATCCTAAGAAATCTGCGAAAATGCTTTGTGATAAGCATATTGTAAAAATGATTTTAGAAAGTGCTCAGATGCTTTGCACTGCTCATTGGATGCGAGGAAGTGAAGCACCATATAAACCAACACATAAAAATCATCCATGCAATAAATGGGTTAGAAAATCTTATGGAAATTATAATTGGCTGCTTAGACATGCTTTAGCTATAGCCAAAGAATATAAGAGAAGATATAAAAGAACACATAGAGTCTTAGAGATTTTAAAATGGTGTAAGAAAAATAAACCTAAATTAAAATCCAGAAAAAGAACAGAATTTGTTCAAGCAATGCCTGATAAATATAAGAATAAAAATGCTGTGAAAGCATATCAAGATTATTATCTTAAAGAGAAATTAAGATTCTGTAAGTGGAATCATAGTAAAAAACCAAAGTTTGTAAGGGATTATGAAGAGAAGAAAAAGAATTCTAAATAATATATAATAAAATTCATAAAACTTTATATATAATTTGATAGTGGTTTTTTTATGGGAAAAAATATAAATTCTGTTGTAATTGTTGAAAAAGGGAAAGATGGGAGTTATAACCCTGTGTCTACTTTTCCTATTAAGGAACAGACTAAAGAAGCTGTTAGAGATAGACTTCCTCATCAATTGGGAGAGATAACTATAGATACTTCAAAAAGGGATGAGCTGCCCCACATTCTTCAGAGTCATTTTCCAGATCATTTAAAGGGAAATGGTAATGGAATCTTCACTATGCCTGTTTATGCTTTTGGGAGAGGGCCGGGAGATAATTTAAATGCTTTTTATATCGCTCTTCATAAAAATGAGGATGGTAGTTTAAAACAAATATTTGAAGTGGATCATAGAAAGTTAGAAAATTATAAAACACTTCATGAATTTTACCAAATTTAATATTAAACTTTTTTAGCTAAACCTTTTTCTTTTTCAATTCTTTTAATTTCATTCCCCATAGCTTCTTTGTATCTTCTTTCTAAAACCTCGATTCCTGTTTCATAATCCCTTTCTGAAAATTTGTCCATAAAATTCTCCCAATTTCTTATTACATATCTAAAACCTTTTTCACGAGTTAATTTTATGAATCCTAAAAGAGGATTCTTTGGGTCTAATTGTTTTAACCTTTTATATGTCTCTCTTGTTTCATCTGCTTGTTTAGAATAATCTTCGTTCATTTTATGACTGATAAAAATGGTTTAATGCTATAATGTCTATCCCTATTTGGCTGGTTTTTATTTCTGGATAATACTCTTTTGCCATTTTAATTACTTCACTATGTGTTTTTGTTGATGGATCTACTGTTAGAGGATATGTTATGTCTAATCCTCCTTGTTTATTTACTCTAAAAACATAACCTTTTCTTTTTTCCATTATCATTAAAAAAGAGCTTTCTTCTGCATTATTTCTGCTATGAAAAGTTGCATCCCATCCCATATCTTCTATCATCTCTCCAAGATCTTTTTTTAAATCTTCAAGAGGTTCTACTATTTTCATTTTACAGAAAAAATTAGAGAGTTTTTAAGAATTTGTCTTTTTCAATATATTCAATACTTTTCCAGAAGCTTCTTTGAATTTTATTTTCTTTTGTTTTAAAGCAAATTCCATATTTGGTCCTGCTCTACCTGCGATGACTTGTTTAACACCTTTTTCTGCTAATAGATGTGCAACACTCCACCCCGCACCTCCGCCTCCAATAGCAAAAGGATTCTTTATCACTTCTATTAATTTCTTTTTTTCAAAGATTAAATAGTAAGGTGCTCTTCCTCCCCTTAAACTTGTCTCTGAATTCTCTGTTTTTCCTTCTGATGCTATAGCAATTTTCATTTTTTTATCTCCATTTTATTTATTATTATTCCTTGTATAATAGAGCTGGCAATCATAGTTAGAGTTAAAATAATTACAAATTTCCACCCAAAATAAAGTATTATCAATGGAAGAAGAGGAATTTTTATTGCCCTGTTATACAAAAAACATGCAATAAAACCATAACTTAATCCTTTGCTTCTTAAATCTGCTAAAAGGGGATACCACATATAAATTGGACCTGAAGAAAGAATTCCTCCTATTATTATAAAAAACCATTTTTTCATGCCTCTTTTTCTTGTATGTTTTATTATGAATTCCTGTGTTATAAAATAATTAGTGAAGACCATTAAAACAAATACTGCTATGAAAATAGGAATTATTTTCAAAAGAATCTTTTGAAAAAAGAATATGCAAGAGTAAAATAATTCTCTATTAAAGAACAATAAAAAGAGATATGCGAGAATTACTATAATTAAAAAATACCATTTTCCCTGAATTCTTTTTTTCATTTAAATTACTCCTAAAATAGCCACTGTTATTATTGCTACAATGATTGCAAAAATAAAAGATAATAAATTTCTAATAAGTGCAAATCTTTTTCCAAGAATTACTGATTCAGCAGGTAATTGAATTACTCCTACTGTAACCCAAGCAATAATAAAAGCTGTAACAGCAATCATACTTATTCCATGGTTTAATAATTCTCCTCCAATAATATAGCTTATTAAAGGATTTCCAGCAGAAATACTTCCAATGAAGCTTCCAATAAAAGGGTCTAGAATTTTATTTCCTTGAAAAATTAATAAATAAAATGATTGGGGAATTAGAGTTACTATTAAACTTACTAGGAGAATTGTGCCTAATATTAATGGAAATACATTCCATAGCATTCTTCCTGCTTTTGCAATTGATTCTCTAAAAGTTATTTCTTTCATTATGTTTATGCTCTAGTCATTAAAGTTCCGCATTTAGGACATTTTTTATTCATGCAGGGTTGTCCTCTTGTTTGAGTTTCTTCATGTCCACATTTGGGACATTTGCATTTTCCTCCTGGGCCTGCTCCTTTTCCTTGCATTCTTCCTCTTGGACCAATTCCCAATCCTCTTCCTTGTCCTTGTCCTAATCCTCTTCCTT
>CAZYKW010000009.1:14157-19681 GCA_964648475.1 Candidatus Woesearchaeota archaeon
CCTCTTGGACCAATTCCCAATCCTCTTCCTTGTCCTTGTCCTAATCCTCTTCCTTTTGGTTGCACCATTTTGTATGTTCCTCCTTGTATTTTAATTGCTTTACCATTTATGATTGCATCTGATATTTTTTTTCTGGCTGATTTTAGTAATCTAGAAAGTGTTGGCTGAGATATATTCATTTTTTTCCCTGCCTTACTTTGTTCAACTCCTTCTAAATCAATTAATCTAATTGCTTCATATTCTTCTATAGTTAAAATAGTTTCATTTAAACTTGCCATTGTTACACCTGCTGGTTTAAAGTAGGTGACTTCTGGCATAAAACTTATTCTTCTAATTCTTCTTGGTCTAGGCATTTTATGTAAAAAAGAGTTAAATCACCTCTTTATTACTTTGTTTTTAACTCTTTTAATCTTTTCTCTATTTCTTGTTTTTCTAGTTCAATTTCCTTTAATTCTTGTTCAAGGATTTGTTTTTCATTTGCCTGAGTTAATTCCATTGTTTGTGTTGGAACCATAGCAAATCTTCTAAATCCAAATCCTCTTCCTATTCCTCTCCCAAAACCTTTTCTAAATCCAGCTCCAGCTCTGCATTGGCCTAAGCCTCTTCCTGTTAAAGGCCCTTGTCCTAAAGGTCCTGTTTTATCCATTCCTGGCATTTTAATTCTCCTAGCTATTTGAAATAGCTTTATTTAGTTATGAATACATATGCATTATACTTTATAAATGTTTCGAATATCTATTCATAATAAGAATTATAAACCCTTTAAGAATGAATTTTTACATGGGAAATAATTTACTAAAAGATCTTGCTTTATTTTTAGGGATAAGTTTTGTTTCTATTCTTGGGTTGACTACTAGGAAAGAAGTGGAGAAATCTCCTCAAGTTATTGAAGCTGAATCTTTAGACTCAGTATATAGTAATCTGAGACTTTTTCATGGAGGAATTAAAAATGATTTTAAGAATGATAGAGATTTTGATGGAGATGGGATAAATGATGTTTATGTTGTAGGAAGAGATGGAACTATTTATACCACACAATCAAAAACTGCTTATAGTTCCCCTAAAACACAAGATAACTTGTTTAAAGTTAGATTTTATAAGCATAAAAAAGAATAAAATCTTTAGACAAGACAGGCATTTCTTATTTTATAAAAATCTTTGACTTCTTGGCCACTTGAAATATATGAGTCTAGTTCTTTTTCATTAGGAAATCTGCCATATACTTGATTAAAAGTTTCTTTTGCTTCTTGTCTAAGTTCAGGACCATAAGAAACTCCTGCTCCTTCTTTTTTATTCTGTCTAGATAAAAAACTTTTTTCTAATTCTTTTGATAATCTGCTCATATATACAATTAAACTAAATGCTTTTTATACTTTTTGAAAAGATTTATATATGCTTGTTTAAAACTTAATTTTATGACAAATAAACGTGAAAAGAGATTTCAAACAGGAGGTCTTGATTATGATGTTTCTAAAGAATTTTGTAAAAACTGTAATGGAAGTTTTATGAAGAGTGGAACAATTTATACAAGTGAAGGTTCCCAATTTGTTTCTGTCTGCACAGCTATTCCCCTTCCCCCTCTTAATGATTTGCCTCATACTCCAGAAGAATTAGAAAGAAAAGCAAAAGAATTATGTCCTCATACAGGCGAAGTTATAGAAGTTTATAGAATAGAGGGTTATTTGCCAGGACCTTATGTTGAATGCCAAAGACCAGTAGAATCTAATGATAGAGAATAAAATGACAAAGAAAGAATCAAGAAAATTAAATATACGTCAATTAGAGGTAGCATTAAGATTTTTTGATTTAAAACCAGAAGAAGTGTTACCAGAATATGCTTTAGAAGATTGTAAAGAGAGAAAATACCAGTGGATTGAGGATTTTAATGTTGATATCACTTCTTTAGGAAAGCCTAGTAAAAATAATGAAGATATTCGAATAAAGATTTCAGGGGTTTATGTCCAGAAAATGGCTTGTGGAAAAAGAGGGCCAGATGGGGCGTGGCAACCAGCTAAACCATTAAGAAAAAATTTTAGATATAATATGGGTGCGTCTTTTCCCTAATTTTATGACTCTTCTTGTCTTTTTCTATATTCTTCAATTCTTTTTTTATTTGTTGGACATTCTGGATTAAACTAAAACTCTTTACTCTGTTTTGTTTTGTAATAATCCATCTTGTCTTTTTCTATATTCTTCAATTCTTTTTTTATTTGTTGGACATTCTGGATTAAAGCAAAAGAACCAGGGTTTTTTTCCTTTTCTCAAACTCATTAAAATAGGAAAACCACACTCTTCACATTTTTTTTCTGTTTTTTTTATTGTTCCGTGTGGTGGAAGAGTAAAGGTATTTTTACATTCTGGATAAGCATCACAAGCAATGAAATGTCTTTTAGTCTTTTTTGAATAAGTTATTCCTAAGTGTCCTTTTTTGCATTTAGGGCAAAGCATTATTCTATTTTCTTTTTTTTGTTGTTCTCTATATTTTACATTTGCTTCTAATAATTCCTTTCCAATTTCTTTTTCTTGTTTTTTGAAATCATCTGAAATTTTTTCAATTGTTTTTTTTGCTTTGTTTAATATTTTTTCTTCTTGTTTTATTAGGTCTTTTTCTTTTGATTCCCCTATTTTTTCCATATCTTTTTCAAATTCACGAGTGAGAGCTTCATCTATAATAATTGGAGAGTGATTTTCTAAAGATTCAATGAGAGAAATTCCTAAAGGAGTGGCTTTTATGCTTGTATCTTGGATATACCCTCTATCATATAATGTTTCAAGTATTGAAGCCCTTGTGGCTTTTGTTCCTAAGTTCCTTTTTTCAAGTTCAGATAAAATAGAAGCAGGAGAGTATCTTTTTGGAGGCTGGGTTTCTTTTTCTTCTCTTCTTAAATCTATTATATCTACTTCTCCATTAAAATCAGGAATTTCTTGTTCTTTTACTTTTCTTGGATATATTCCCATCCAGGCTTTTTTGATTATTTGAGAGCCATTTGCTGTAAATTCTAAATCCTCAACTTTTGCCTTTACTCTTTTTCTATCAATTACAGCGTCTTCACAAAATAGAGCAAGAAATCTTTTTACAATTAAATCATAAATCTTTTCATCTTGATTATCTAGAACTTGATAATTTCCAGTGGGATAAATAGAAGGATGGGCTGGATCTGTTTTTTTGCCTTCAATAGGTTTGGTTTTTTTAATTAAATGTTCAACTTTGTATTTTTTTGCTAATTTATTTAAGATTTCTTTGTAAGCAATTGATTTTGGAAGCTTTTGAGAAGATGTTCTTGGATAAGAGATTAATCCTGAAAGATATAATCCTTGGGCTATTTGAAGAGTTTTAGAGGGGGTTATTTTGTATAATTTATATGCTTCTGTTTGAAGTGTTGTAAGATTAAAAGGAGGATTTGGAGGAATTTTTTGCTGAGATTTTTTAGTTGAGGCTATTGCTTTTTTTCCTTTAAGATTCTCAAATTTTTTCAGTTGTTTTTTATCATATATATCATTAGTGTGTTTAAGTTCTAATTGATTTTTTTCATCATCTATTGTTATAAATATCTGCCAAAAAGGTTTTGCTTTAAACTCTTGTATTTTTCTTTCTCTCTGAACTATAAAATTAAGAGCTGGGCCCTGAACTCTTCCAATAGACATTATTCTAAATTTACCTGTTGTTTTTATTGCAGACATTAAAGCTCTTGAAAGATTTATTCCATAAAACCAGTCTAAGTAATGCCTTGTTTCTCCTGCAATTGCCTGCCCCCAGTTTAAAGTTTGAGTTTTATTTTCATACGAGTCATTTAGTTCTTTCTCAGTTAAGGTGGAAAATTTCATTCTTGAAGCATCTTTTTGCCCACATATGTATCTTACAACATTTAGTCCAATTACTTCTCCTTCAACATCATAATCTGTTGCAACTGTTAATGAACCTGCATTTTTACATAATTTTAGAATTGTATTGTAGTATTTTCTTGTGAAATCTTTTTTTCTAACTAAAAAGTTTGGCTTCCAAGAAATGTTAAAAATAGGAAATCCAGATTTTCTGGCTTCTTGAGTTAAAGTAAATAAATGTCCAACAGCAGAGACAATAAATATTTTTTTATTATTTCTATTCACTTCATAATAAGCGATCTTTTGATAAGAACTTTTTGTTGGTTTTCCCAAGGCTGAAGCTATTTTTCCTGCAGCTTGAGGTTTTTCAGTTATTATTAGTTCATAGCCTTTTTCTTTTAAATTTATTTTTGGAGGAGTATATTTTTTTGTTTTTGTTACTGTTCTTTTGCTTGTTTTTCTTTTAGACTTATTTTTTTTGTATTTCTTCGGTTTTTTTCTTCCTATTTTTTCAACTTTTTCAACTTCTTGTGTTTTAAATGATTTTTCAGTAATTCTTTTATTATCAGGATTAGATTCCCTTACTTTTTTAGATATAGTATATTTTAGGTCTTCATCATCAACTGGAAAGTATCCTTCAGCTGATGTCTCTTCTCTGCTCTTTTTTTGTTTACGTGGCATTATTATTCCCAAGAAAGGGAGTTTTTATAAGTTTTCTTTAAATTTCAATAATTCTTCCTCTTTTGCCAATATTGATTACTTTTGTTTTTCCAATTTTTTCTTCAATTCCTTCTGCTTCATGAATGTGTCCTGAAATCATTACATCTGGTTTGAATTTTTTAATGGCTTTCCTTACTCCTTTACTTCCTTGAAATCCTGAAAATTCGGCTTTTGATTTAAATGGATGAGCGTGAGTAACCATTATTGTTTTATTGGCTTTTTCAACTCCTTTATGAGCCTTGCTTAGTGTTTTAAATAATTCTGCCTCTGATATTGGACTTACTCCAAAATCAACTCCTCCTGCTCCGAAAATTCCTACATTATTCTTAATCAAAGAGTACCCGTGAAGATTTTTAGCATAAGGGCCATAAAGCTCTGTCAAAAAATCAATAGTTGCTAAAGATTCGTGATTTCCATGCAATAATAATACTGGTTTCTTTAGCTTTACAAAGGGGCCCACTAGATTTTTTGTACTTTCTTCCATCATTGTTATATCTCCTGCAAGGATTACTAAATCAACGTTTTCTTTTTTAGCTTTTTTAGCTAATTTTTTAGCTAATCCTGTATCTCCATGAATGTCTCCAGCTGCAAGTATCTTTGTTTTCCTTTTTTTAGATTTTGTCATATATTTTCCAAAGAGGTTTATTTAATAAAACTTTTCCAATACCTATTTTTTCATCATAATATAGGAGTAAAAATATATATCCCAAAACATTTATAAGTATGACACTTTCTGAATATATACATTAAACCAATACCTTTAAGATGAAAGACAATTTTGATATCTTTTTTAGAAGAAAGCCCGCTTTAATGCTGGTTTGCTTAAAGAAAAATAATAGGATGAGGTATGGTAGTATTCTGGCTAAGGAAGTTGATTGCACATACAGCCATGCTGTAAAGATTTTACAGATGTTGGAGCAATTAAAGTTAGTTGACTTTGAAAAAAAGGGGCGAATAAAATTAATAAAGTTGACTAAGAAAG
>CAZYKW010000010.1:0-15513 GCA_964648475.1 Candidatus Woesearchaeota archaeon
TTCACAACTGCTACTGGTGTAGGTGCTGGAGAATACTTAATTAAGAGTTACACTAGCCCTCATAATAGCGATAAAATCGCTTTGCTAGTTGCTGGTTATGAAAAAGAAGATACTACAGCTGCTGCAGAATACTTGATGGCTAATACAATAGATACTTCAAGTGTAGACATGACAGGCACAACAGTTACAGCAAGTAGTTAAATTCAAAAATTTTTATTTTATTTTTTTCTTTTTCTTTTTTTTTAAGTTCTGGCGAAAGCTCTATTAGAAATCTTTTTAATATCAGATGTTTTTTATAGAGAGATCAAAATGAGAAGAATACTAAATAAAAAACAGCAAAAAAGCAAAGAGAGATTTAACCAGATACTTGTGGGAATTGTTTTGATTTTTTTAATGATGTTGAGTATTATGGGTTATTCTTTAATTGGGAGAGAAAGCACTACAAAAAAACAAGAAAAGATAGTCTATAATGGATTTAAATTTTCAAAAGTAAATAATTTTTGGGTATTAGAAGAGGGAGAAATGCAATTTATCTTTAAGTATAATCCAGAACAAGTTGAAAAGATTGATTCTGAGGTAAATTATCTAGATTTCTATTATAATCAGCCATTATATATTAGTTCAGAAAATGCTGAAGCAACAAGCGAGATATATAATAATCTAGGGGATTTAGTTTTAAGAATGCAAAATGCGTGTTTAACAGAAGAAGGGTGTGAAGAAGATTTGCCTATTAAAGGGTGTGATAGTAATTTTATAATAATAAGAGAAAGCAATATAACCACAATCAATCAAAATGAAAGTTGTGTTTTTATAGAGGGCAATAAAGAGGATTTAGTGAGTTTAACTGACGAGTTTTTATTTAAGGTTTTTGGAATAGAAGAATGAACCTTTTTCAAAAAGGTTCCCAAAACCAGAAATGTCCCATAAGATAATAAATCTTATAAACTTAAATGAAGAATAAAAAACATGAAAAAGAGTAAAAAAAGCAATAAGAAATCCAAAGAAAAAGTATGTGAAATATTTGAGGTTAAAAAAGGGAAAAAGGAGAAAGAGAAAAAGACTTGTGGAGTGATTGAAAAAAAGCATGCTTCAAAAAAAGAATTAAAAGAACAAAGTAAAACCCTAAGAAATATCTTAATTGGATTAGTTATTATAATCCTTCTTATCTTTGGATTAGTTTATGTATCTAATTCTGCTAAAAGCTTTGAATATAGAGGAATTAAAGGGAATGTAGTTAAAGAAGGTAATATCATTTTTTATCAAGTTGCTTTTCCTTATCTCCATAAAGGAAAGATTGTTCCATGGAGTATTTATATTAGAAATGACCCAAGAAAATTAGATAAAATTCCTTTTGAAGGAGAAATGGATTTTGGAATGAAATTTGATGATGGGATGTACAGATTAGTTCTTAATCTGAGTGATAATTTTGACTGCAATAAAGAAGAAGCTATTGCTTTTGGAAATATGATAAATCTTATGGCATTGAGAGTTAAAGTAATGAGAGATGAAAATGCAACATGCGATTCACAAGGAAGATATATGTATGCTAATGTAAGAAAAGGGGAAGAAACAAAGATAACCCAGATAGGAGAGAGCTGTTATGAGATTATTGTAAAAGATTGTGAAATACTAAAAGCAACTGAAAGATTTATGACAGAGATGTTTGTAGAGTATTACTCAGAATAAAATGGGTTTTTTCAAACTTTTATATGCAATATTATTAACAATAGCACCTATAAGTGAATTAAGAATTGGTTTGCCTGTAGCAATAACATATGCTATAGAAAATAATATCCCTCTTTTACTTATTTTTACAATGATACTTCTAGTGAATTTAATAACTGTCTTTTTTATTTTCTTATTTTTAGATTTTTTTCATTCAATATTTATGAATTGGAAATTTTATAGAAAAGGTTTTAATTGGTATATTAAAAGATTTCAAAATAAAATAAAGAGATTTAATAAAAAGTATGATAAACTAGGTTTTTTAGCGCTTGTGTTTCTTGTTGCAATCCCTCTTCCAGGAACAGGAGCATGGACTGGAAGTATACTTTCATGGGCACTTAAGTTAGATAGGAAAAAAAGCATTTTAGCTATTTGTATGGGGGTTATAATAGCAGGTTTACTTGTGTTTCTTGGGACTCTTGGATTTATTAATATCTTTCAGAAGTGATTTAATATCTGAATAAACTGGTATTTGTTTTATTTTAAAAATTCTAACTTCTATGAACCATATTCCTGCAACAAAGAACAGGCTGATGAGATACCAAAAAGCTTTATGAGTTATATCAAACAAAGAGGGTGTTGTGATTAGAATTAACAAAAGAAAAAGAATCCTTAAGATATTTAATATTAATAAAGAAGAAAAAGCAAATCCAATCATTTTTAATCTTTTTTTAAATTCAATTTTAGGTATAGAGATATTAAGAATAAACAATAAATAATAAGCTGAACCTGCAATGCACGCATTAATTATCTTAATAGATAAACTATTAATAAAAAGAGTATTTGCCTGTAAGCTTACATTTGAGAAAAGATTAATTAAAAAATAAAGAGGATAGATTGTTAGAGGAGTAAATATAAGATAAAATAAATACAAATTAGGTAAGGCGATAAGAATTAAAATAAGATATCTTATAACCAAACTATAATGCTCTTTTTTCATAAAAGAATAAAAGGAGGGTTATTTAAAAGGTTTAAGGAGAATTATCTTCTTATGACATCTTCTTTAAAATAGTTCTCAAGGCAGATTATCTTCTTGAAATTTTTACTGCAAGAATTATAATTATAATAATTAGAATTACACTTAATGCTGCAATTCCAACAGTATATTTTTGTTCTCCAAGTAAACTTGTTAAAGAAAATCCTTTTTCAATAGTAACTGAAATTGGTTGAGTTACTGTATTTTCATTCTCATCTGTTAATATAATATTAAATGTTGCTTGTTCAGGAGCGTCAGTATCAACATTTAAAGTAATCATAATATCTTCTGATTCTCCTTCATCAAGAGTTACACTTGAAGATTCAATACTAACTAATTCAGCCCATGTAGAATAATCAGCTACCTCTATTGTAAATACTTGTTTTTCTGAACCAGTATTAGTAACAGTAGATTTTATTTGCATTTCTTGTCCTGCTTTTCCTCCAGACTCAAGACTTGCATAGACACTTGCATCTGCAATTTTTTCACAATTTCCACTCACATCAATAGCAAGACTATGCATTGATTTATCATCATTTGAATTTTCATAAATATCGTTATCATCATCATAAATATCTAAATGTAAGTAATATCTTTTTTCATCCAAATCTTTTGGAAGAGAAAATTCAAAACTTAAAGTCTTGTCATCAAAAGAGTCTATATCTCCAATTACAGCTTGTTCGTCTACTCCTAAATCTAAATTATAAATATCAATATAAACATCATCTTGGTCTTTTGAACCAATATTAACAACTTCTGCTTTTACTTGTATAGTAGAACCACAATAAGTACTCCCAACAATTTCAAGGTCTGAAAGAACAACAAAATCTCTTTCTATTATTACATCAATTTTTTCTGAATCACTTACACAAGTCATTTGGTCTGAATCAGTCTCTCCTGTTGCTCTAACATAAAAAGTATAAGATCCGTCATTTAAATCTTCTAAATCAACATCTAAATCATCATTTAGCTCTAATTCAAAAGTAATTGTCTCATCTTCATCTGCATCAACATCAAAATCATCTTCTTCTATAAGCTCGATAATCCATTCTCCATTTGAATCATATAATCCCCATTCTAGTGAGATATCATTAACGTCATCGTCATTGTCCTTATTTTCTATTTTTACTTCTACTTCAATAACATCATATGGATACCATTCTTCATCATCTCCCATTCCTAAGTTATTAAAATCAATCTTTTTAATTTCTAAATCTCCAGGATTATCATATTCGCATAATCTATCATTCTCTATTTTTATTTCAATAATTTCTGTATCTGTTCCATCTGTAATAGTTATATTTCCAGAAAAACTCTCTCCAAATTCAAGAGTTGAAAAATCAATTACTGAACTAGGAGTAATAGTAGTTGTATTTGTAGCATTCCCTATTGGAAGATTTAATGTTATTCCTTTAGATGAAGTAAATGAATTGCCTTCAATAGTAGGAAGAGATAATGTAACTGATAAAGCAGTAGCAACATTTGTATTTGTTATTGTAATATCATTAGAATCATCGGTTGGAGTAAAAGTAATTGCAGAAGGTGAAACTGAAAATTCAGTTGCTGCACTTACAAATGCCAAGCATAAAAATATTGCAAACACTCCAAACAAACCTAATATCTTTGTTTTCATTCTGTCACTCTGGAGTTACTATGGTTTATAAACTTTTCTATGGTAGATTATATTTTAAAAAAATTTATATATTTCAACATTTTAAAATAATTAGAATGGTTTTAAGATCTCATGAGAATTTTACAGGAGCATGGTCTTTTTTAATAGGAGTTATTTTAGCTCTAATTATCGGACTATTCACCACTCTTTTTCCTATTCCTGCACTTATTGATTATAGTGCTCACATATATGGGATTTTAGTTCTTCTTGGAATTTTGGTAGGATATATGATATCTAGTGGAAAAGATTCTCAAACATTCTTAGTAGCAGGAACAGTGATTGTTATTGTAGGGAGATTTGGAATGGATAGTGTTAGTGGTTCTTTAATAGGAATAGGGCTAGGAGAAACACTTGCGACAACTTTTTCTGCTCTTTTGGCTTTGTTTGTTCCAGCCACAATAATCGTAGCATTAAAAACACTTTTCTCTGTATCTAGAATTTAATATCCTGCATATTAATTATACTACTATCCATATCTAACCTTGGACAGGCAGTATTTATATAAGAAGCAATAGGGAAATTTTCAAACTCCTGAGTATTTATATTATTAGATAAAAATAAGTAAGATTTCTTTTTTAATTTGTTTTTAATATCTAATGATTTTTTTAATCTATTTTGTCCTGGTTTTGTAGATATTAATATTCCCACTTTATTCGCATGAAGAAATTTAGAATAAGATGCCTTTTTTCTTTTTTGTAATCCTATTATGTCTTGCTCTGTTATTTTACTTAAATTGTTTTTTTCTAATATATAAATAGGTAATAAGGAATTATTCGCTAAAGAGATTGCATGAAATCTTCCTGACCCTATTAATAATATAGCTTGTGTATCTTTTGAAAATTTTGGGTTGGAACATCCAAGAACCTGCATAAAACAAGTTATTCTATGTTTTTCAGACAAGATTTCCCTTATTTTCTTTGCTACATCCTCAAATTGAATAGAGTATACAACAGCTATATTTTTTGGGAGTTTTGTGGATATTCCTTTAATCTTTTTAGTATTTACTTTTGATTTAGATTTCGCCTTGATAAATAAAGTTTTCATGAATTCTTAGGCTTAATTTAACTTATAAATGTTTAGAATTAATAGAATCTTTCTTCAATTTGACTTTCTGTTAAGAAATACGAATTAGAATTATTAGTAGAATCTCTCTTCAGTTTCTTTTTTTGGAACTTCTTGCTTATGTATTTTAGCAAATGAAGGTGTTACAATAACAATATTTTCATGTCCTGCTATGCTTCCTTCAAGAGCATCTACTGTTTTCTTAATCTTAGATACAGCTCTTTTTAATTCAACAGGATCTTTTTGCTTTAAAACTTTAAAATCAATTATAGCGATGGTATACCCTTCTCTTAAAGCATTAAGAATAGCATTAACATCTTCATAATTCTTCAAAACAAAAACTTTTACCTGTACTTTATTTTGGGGCTCTTCTTTTTCTAAATCTATTTCTATGTAGTCTTCTCCTCCAGAGTCACCTAAAGAACTTGAAAAAGCATCTCTTATCCTCTTAAAAACCATAGTAAGCCTAGTTCTAGAATATTTATAAAGATTTCGTAAGTTTGTTGTATATTTTGAGGATTAGGATTTATTTTTCTTTTCATCCATACTTTTCATGAATTCTTTTCTGAATTCTTCAATTTTTTCAGAGAAACTAGATTCTTGTTTTTCGATATTCTTTATTCTCATGTTTAAGATTTTTTGTTTATTTGAAAGCTCTTTTTTTACTTCAGAGCTACTTTTCTTAATCATTAAATTTCCTATAATCTTAAAAACCTCGTCATCTGTTTTTTCAATCTCCTTTAATGCATTATCTGTTTCAGATAATTCCATTTGAAATGCTTGTTTTTGAAGAAGTAAATTATGAAGATTTTGTTCTAGTATTTGTAATTCCTGGATTTTTTTCTCTTCCATTTTTGATTATTTTGCTTTTATTTTTTTAATCTTGTTTCTGGGTTTATAGAAGATTTTTCCTCCACAATAAGGACATACAAATCTTTTATTAAGATTAGTGCTTGTTATTTTCTTTTCACATTTAAAACACTTATAGGTTGGCATATAAAGACCTCCAGCAGGTTGTTATGAATCCTACAACACTATTTAATTTATTTATCATTATTGTTCCCCCAAATAATAAACATCAGATGCAAATTTTTTATTACACTTTGAACATTTCCAGATGCCTTTAGATAATCTTTTCACTCCTAACTTAGAACAAAAGGGGCATTTTTGCTTTTTTCTTTGTTTTTCTTCTACCTTATTTAATCTGGCTCTGACTGTTTTTCCATATCTAGGACCAAATCTTCCTGATGCTTTTGCTTTTTTTGTTTTAGTAGTCATTTTAAATATGGGGTTGCGCGGATTCGAACCGCGGTCGCCAGGTCCCAAACCTGGAATACTAACCAGGCTATACTACAACCCCTTAAAACAAAAGAAATTTGAAGGATTTATAAACCTATTTCTTACTTGGTTCTGGTGCTTTTTCAGGGGTTTTCGCAGTAGTTTCTTCAGAAGTTGCTTTTTCAGCTTCTTCTTGTTTAATTAGCTTTTCCTGTTTAGCATGAAGTTCAGAGAAATAATCATCTAATTCCTTTCTTTTTTCAGGAGATGTTTCTGTTTTTTCCTCTTTTATTTCTTTATCATATTTTCCCTCATCTATTTCTATTCCCGCTTCTGTAGCAGGTTTGTTTTCAACAAGTATCCCTAAACTTGTACAGGTTCCCACAATAGATTTAACAGCTGCCTTTAAATCTTTAGCTAACAAATTAGACATTTTTTGTTTTGCTACTGAGATAATTTGTTCAATTGAAGCATTTGCAACTTGAATCTTTTTTTGAGCTCCTGATGCTTTCCCAATTCCAAATTCTTTTTTTAATAATTCTGAAACAGGTGGAGAAAATACTTGAACATCGAATTCTTTTGTTGACATATCTATATCCAATTCTACAGGGACTTTAAGTCCCTTAAAATCCTTTGTTACTTCATTTACTTTAGAAATTACCTGCCCTAAATTAATTCCTGCTGGCCCTAATTTCTGGCTAAGGGCTGGGCCTGGTTGCATTGCTCCTCCCTCTACTAAAAGTTTTACTTTCATTTGAAAACAACCTCTAGGTTTTTTTCGATTTTCCTCTCATCGCTGAAGGGAAATTTTTTTCTGCACCTTGATGAAAATTTCATTGTTCTTCCTCCTCTAATTCTCTTCTTATCACTTTAACATTATCTAGTTTAACTGTTACTGGCAAAGGAACTACTGCTCCAAGTAAGCTAACAACTACTTCTTCTTTCTGTTTATCTATTCTTAAAACTTTTGCTTTTTCGCCCTTAAGAGTTGAGCCAATCATTTCAACTATGTCTCCTTCTTTAATTGTAATTGTACTTGCAGAAGGTTCAACCATTCCCTTGATTTCTTCATAAGAAATAGTTTTTCCAATTATTCCTTTAATATAAGGAAGATTAAATACAGCTTCTTCAGCTGAATCTCTATCTTCTGCCTCCAAAAGAATATAGCCCCTTAATCCATGAGGACGAGAAACAGAATATACATTAAGATTTTTCTTTTTAGCTTTTTCAGAAATCATATCCACTGCTCTTTCTTCTTTATTTGTTGTTACCTTTATAATAAAAATCATCTTCTTTAGCGCTGTCTAAGACATAACATCTTAGAAGGATATATTTATTTGAAAATGGGAGTTTATAAAACTTTTCTATTATCTAATGATATATTTTAGAATCCCTGATAAAAGAAATCCAAGAGTTCCAAGAATAAGAATTCCTATTGCAGATACTTTTGCTATCATCCAGTATTCTTTTTTTCCTGGTTTTTTTAAAGTATGCCATACTCTCTTACATTTTAAAAAAAATGACGCTAATCCCATATTATGAATAAAAATAAGGAGTTTTTAAAATTATTCAAAAAATTCTATGCCTAACTCTTCTTCAATTTCTTTGTGTCTAACCACATTCATTGAATCTGATTGTCCTAGAATTTGAGAACTCTTTACTCCTGTAACTATGAGTAGAACCCTAATAGATTTTTCCATATCTGGAGAAATTTGAGCTCCCCAAATTAACTTTGCATCAGGAGATAATTTCTGTCCAACAGCCTCTATAATATCTTTGCATTCATCTAAACTCATGTCACTCCCTCCAATTATATTAGCTAGTGCTCCACTAGCATCAGAAATATCCACATCTAAAAGAGGATTTTGAATTGCTTTTCCAACAGCATCCAGTGCCCGATGTTCAGTATCAGATTCGCCCATTCCTATTAAAGAAACTCCTCCATTTACCATAACAGCTCTTATGTCTGCAAAATCAAGATTAACCAAACCAGAAACAGTTACAAGTTCTGTAACTCCTTTAACTGCATTTGTTAGGATCTCATCTGAAATTTTAAAAGCAGTATGAAGAGGCAATTCTGGGGCCAGTTCTAAAAGCTTGTCATTTGGAATAACAATTAGTGTATCAACCACAGACTCCATTCTTTCTAGTCCATCCATAGCGTTTTCAATTCTCTTTCTTCCTTCAATAGTAAAGGGAAGGGTGACTACCCCAATAGTAAGTGCCCCTTGTTTTTTAGCTAATCTTGCTACTTCTGGAGCTGCGCCTGTTCCTGTTCCTCCTCCTAATCCACATGTAATAAATATCATATCTGCACTAGTAATCTTTTTCTTAATTTCAGAAGCAGATTCTTTTGCAGCTTCTTCTCCTATTTTTGGATTGCTTCCTGCGCCTAAACCTTGAGTCAATTCTTTTCCAATTAGAATCTTTTGATCTGCATTAGCATATAATAAATCCTGAGCATCAGTATTAATAGCAATTAATTCTCCTCCTTTAATCCCTATTTCTTTCATTCTACTAAGGGAGTTGTTTCCTCCTCCCCCAACCCCAATAACCTTTATCTTCGCAGATTGTTTTTTTAGAAGTTCTTCTAATTCTCTATCAATTTGTCTTACATCTCTAGATGTATTAGAAGGCATTTCAATAGAATCCTCTTTTTTTTCCTCTTCTTGACTATAGAGATTATCCATAAAAAATTATAGATTGGCTTGTTTATAAGAATTATTGTGGTTTTATCCATATAATTCAAGAAATAGAGATTACTTTGTTTTCTTTTTACTTTCTTGTTTTGCTTCTTTTACTTCTAATTCAAGATTAAAAATCTCTTTAAATTTATCCTTGAACATTTCTACAAACTTTACAAGAGGCTTGTCTACTTCCAGGATTAATTTCTTATTTTTTATTTCAAATTTAAATTCTTTTTTAAATAAAAAATTATTAAGAGAGTTTATCTTCTCCTTAACGTCATCTATTTTTCTTAATACTTTAATATCATATTTTACATCTTTTCCTGCTAAGGGATTATTGAAATCAATTCTTACTCTCCCCCCAGATACAGACAAAACTTTTGCTACTTTTCCATCAAAATTAAACAAAGCTCCAGGAAAGGGGTTTAATTTGTGTTGTTTAAAAACTTGAATAGGGATTAGTTTAATTAAAGTGGGGTCTCTTTTTCCAAAAGCCTTTTCAGGAGAAAGTTCTACGTGGTATTCTTTTTTTGTTTCTTTGCCCATAAGAAAATTGTCTATTCCTTTAAGGAACATTCCTTGTCCTAATGCAAATATAAATGGTTTTGCAGAAGTTTTTAATTCTGCTTCTTCTATATCTTTTTTTATATTAGAATCAAAAATCTCTCCTTCTTTTACTCTCCCAGTAAATTCTATTTCAATAAAATCATTTTTCTGTAAACTCATATTAAAAGTGCAGTAAAAATCTTTATAAATGTATTTTTTTTGGATACTATATGGTTGCAAAGATAATTAATGCTACAGAGGCAAGAGTTGGAACAAATATTATGGTAGATGGAAAGCCTTGCACTATTAAAAAAATTGATATTAGTAAAACAGGGAAACATGGACATGCTAAAGCCAGAATAGAGGCAGTTGGAATTATTGAGGGAAATAAAAAAGTTTTTGTTATTCCTGGCCACGATAGATTAGAAGTTCCTATGATTGAAAAAAGAAAAGGACAAGTTCTTTCTATAGGAGATAGAATAAGTCTAATGGATTTAGAAAGCTTTGAAACAATAGATGTTGATTGTCCTGATGAAAAAGTTAAATCTCAGTTAGTTGAGGGAGGAAATGCAGAATACTGGGATATTGAAGGCGAAAAAATAGTAAAAAGAAAACTTTAGAAAAAATAAAATTATAAAATGGCAGCTAAAATACCTGAAGCACAAAATAGACTTTTTAAAAACATATTTGTTTGTAAAAAATGTCAGAGTAAGATAAGATCAGAACCTTTGAAAATTCTAACAGGAAAAGTTAGATGTAGGAAATGCGGGGGCAAAGCTTTTAGACCACTGAAAAAGAGATGATAAGAATATGGATTTTATGATTTATGATATAATTTTGTTAATAATTTTTATTTTCTTTTTATCTATCTTTCTCTATACTAGAAAAAAGAATTTGAAAAGGGAAGGATTATTGCTACTGTATAAAACAAAATGGGGAATAAGGTTAATTAATAGAATAGGGAAGAAGTATAAAAAAACTCTTAAAATTTTAAGCTACATTTCTATTATTACAGGATTTTTTCTTATGTTTATAATGGTTTATTTATTTGGAAAAATTCTATGGATTTATTTTTTTAGTCCAGAAATTGTAAGAACAATAAAGATTCCTCCAATAATGCCTCTTGTCCCTTATCTTCCCAAGATATTTAATTTAAATTTTCTCCCTCCTTTTTACTTTATATACTGGATCATAATTATTGCAATTATTGCGATTCCTCATGAACTTGCACATGGAATATATTCTGCATATAGCAAAGTTAAAATAAAAACTACTGGTTTTGGGTTCTTTCCTTATTTCCTTCCTATTTTCTTAGCAGCATTTGTAGAACCAGATGAAAAACAAATGCAGAAGAAAAAGAAAATAGATCAAATGGCAATTCTATCTGCAGGAACATTTGCAAATATTTTAACTGCTATTTTATTTTTCATTATTTTGTGGGGATTTTTTTCAGCCTGTTTTACTCCTATGGGAGTCATATTTGATGCTTACTCTAATTCAATCATAAATGTAAGTGGAATTTCTGCAATTAATGGGGTTTTAGTTGAAAATAGTTCATATGGAGGAATCTCAAGTATGATGAATAAAGAAATTAATGAAATAAATGTTTCTGGGAAAAAATTTCTGACTGATAAAGAGCTTTTTGAAGATGAGAAAAATAAACAGTTGTTTGAAGAACAGAAATTACTTGTTGTATATGATGATTCTCCAGCAGTTAGGGCTAATCTCACAGGGGCCATTTATGAAATAGATGGTGAAAAAATAAAAAACAGAGAAGATGTTGCAGAAGGAATTTTACAAAAGACTCCTGGAGAAAACATTACAATAAAAACATTCGATGGAGAGAAATATAGAGAGTATGAAATAGCTCTTGGAGAACATCCAAAAGAAAGCAAAGTAGCTTGGCTTGGTGTTGGGTTTATAGATAGAAGTGGGGAAGGAATAATTGGGAGACTTGTAAATTCTGTAGGGTTCTTTAAGAATCCTTATGTATATTATAAACCTAATTTTGAATTTGCACTATTTATATATCATTTATTATGGTGGATTATTCTTATATCTTTTAGTGTTGCTTTAATTAATATGCTTCCTGTAGGAATTTTTGATGGAGGAAGATTCTTCTTTTTAAGTATTGCTGCAATTACTGGAAGTGAAAAATTTGCTAAGAAAGTTTTTAGATATATAACTTACACATTCTTATTATTATTGATTTTGATTATGTTTTTTTGGCTTAGAAGTTTCTTATAGGAAGATTTAAATTTAAATCTAAAAGACTAGCTTTATGGGAATCAAGGAAATAATAAAAACTATGAAAAAGCAGGGGTATAGGTTTATTGGAAATCATGGCGCTGTGAAAATATGCAGATGGACAAAAAAATCAATTAGGGATGAAGGAGTTTGCTACAAAGAACAATTTTATGGTATTAAAAGTCACGAATGTTGTCAGATGACTCCTTGGCTTGGATGTCCTAATCATTGTCTACATTGTTGGAGGGCAATTGAACTTGATTTTAATAGATTAATAGATAAAAGAAAAATTAAAAGTCCAAAAGAAATAATTGATGAAAGTATCAAAGCCCAGAGAAAATTGTTAGAAGGATTTAAGATTCTTCCTACGACAAAAAGAAAAATAAGTAAAGCAAATATGGAAAAATGGAAAGAGGCACAAGAACCAACTCAATTTGCCATAAGTCTTTCTGGAGAACCAACTCTTTATCCCTATATTGGAGGATTGATTTCTGAATTAAGAAAAAGAGGCAAAACGAGTTTTTTAGTTACAAATGGACTTTACTCAAAAAAATTAAAAGAGCTTATGGAAAAAAAAGAATTGCCCACTCAATTATATATTTCTGTAAACACCTCAAATAAAAAAGATTTTGACAGGTTTCATAGAAGCTCTGAAAAAAATGCGTGGAAAAAATTAAATGAGAGTTTGAAGTTAATGTCAAAGCTTCATGGGAAAACAAGAACAATTTTTAGAATGAATCTTATTAGAAGAATTAATATGTCTGATAAAAATATTAAAGAGTTCGCAAAACTGATTAAAAAAGCAAATCCTTTGTTTGTTGAATTAAAAGGTTTTATGAGTGTTGGGTTTGCAAGAGAAAGATTAGGATATGAAAGAATGCCTGATGATAAAGAAATGCTTAATTTTGCAGAAAAACTTTCTAAAGAAACAGGCTTGAAAATTCTTGATATTCATGAAAGGAGTAGAGCAATAGTTTTGGGAAAGAATAAAAAAGAGTTGAAGATTAAAAAGAAGGATCTTTAAATCTTAGAATAATCAACATATTCCTTTGCTTTTCTATTTCTTGCTAATATCATTGCTTTTATTACTTGTTCAAGATTAGTTCCATCATATCTTATGACTTGTGGATGAGTAAAATCCTTATTTTCTTCATTTGCAGGCATTATAACTAACCCTCTATCTCTCCAACTAAGCCATCTTTTAATATACTCTGGAAAATCATCAACAAGAACTTTTCCATAAACAATGCCTTTATCTCTAGTTATAGTAATGTCTGTATCTTTTCCAAGATGTTTATCTATCCACATTTTTTTGCCTGCCCAGGATTCAGGGTTTCTTCTTGGTCCTTGAGTTAAAATCATTATTTTAAAACCAAGAGATTTTGCAATAGCAAGAATATCCCATCCAAGCTGAAACTTGTCAAGATTTTTCCACCAATTACGAGAGGAACGAATTAAATCGGCTCTTGTTCTCATATATTGAGGAGCATTATCATTTACACGCCCTAGAAAATCTGATTCATAAGGAGACTTAAGGGAATTTAAAGCTTCTTTCAGCCCTTTTTCATAATCACATAGAGTTCCATCCATATCAAAAAGAGCAATTGGTTCTATCTCTGTCATAACTGGATTTGGCATTTTATAAGTCAATAACTCCGTCTTGAGTCAATACTGCAAATCGTATTCCTACAGGAAGATTAATCAGAGCGGATATTAAAGCCATATGTTCTTTTCCATTTCCACTTGCTACACTTAATGCGACTTCAGTGCCATTAATTTTTCCTGCAAGTTTTTTCTTTAAATCCTCTCTTAAATCTTTTATTTTTTGACTTAAATTAGTTTGAATAAATTCAAATTTTTTATTGTGTGTAAAATTTTTAGCAAAATCATCTCCAATAAGAATTACTTTCTCCCATTCTCCATGATTCATTAAACCAGAAACTTGCCCCCAAGTTCCTTTTCCAGAAGATAATAATGCAATAAGTTCCATATAAAAAACAAAAACAATCTGTATTTAAGTATTATTATAATTAGAAATAGATAAAAAACTTTATAAAGCAATTTTATCTTGAAGGATTAACCGATTGAACCATATCGTCGAAGTTCATTTTTCTGAACACAGACGCATTATATGGGAGGAGTAATAAATGGCTTTGAAAGAAGATTTACAAAAAGCATTAACTGAATTAAGAAAAGGAAAGAAAAGAAACTTTGACCAAACAGTAGACTTAATCATAAATCTGCAAAAATACGATATAAAAAAGAATCCTTTAAATTTATTTATAACTGTTCCTCACAAAATTAAAGACAAAAAAATAGGTGCTTTTTTAGAATCAAAAAGTCCTTATGTTGAAACAATTGCTTTTAATGAATTTAAAAAATATACAGATAAAACTTCTTTAAAGAAATTAGTTAAAAAATTTGATTTTTTTATTGCTCAATCAAAATTAATGCCCAAGGTTGCTTCTACTTTTGGTAGAGTATTAGGACCAGCAGGAAAAATGCCTTCCCCTCAAATGGGAATCATTCTAAATGCAGATGAAAAGACAATCGCAGATCTTAAAGAAAGAATAAATCATAGTGTTAAATTTAGATTAAAAGAAGCCAGCATAAAATTACCTGTTGGAAAAGAAAATATGAAGGATAAAGATATTATTGAAAATATTACTGTGATATATAATGCATTAGTAAAGGCTCTTCCAAGAGATAAAGAAAATGTGAAAAATATAGAAGTAAAATTCACAATGACTAAACCTCAAAAAATAAATATAAGATGAATTCAAAAAAACAAATCCAAGTTCCTGAAAGAAAAATAAAAACAGTCAAAGAATTAGCAGAGCTATTAAAGGGAAAAAAGACAATTTTAATTGCTTCAATAAAAAATCTTCCTGCTTCTCAATATCAAGAAATAAAAAAGAAATTAAGGGGGAAAGCTATAATTAAAGTTCCTAAAAAAAGTCTTTTATTTAGAGCTATTGATTCTGTTAAAGACGGAGACATAACAAAACTTAAAGATTATTTTACAGAAAGTACAGCTATTCTTTTTTCTGATTTAGATAGTTATGATTTAGCAGGGGAACTTCTTAAAAATAAAAGTCCAGCAAAGGCAAAACCAGGACAAAAAGCTCCAGAAGATATTGAGATTGAGGCTGGACCTACAGATCTTCTTCCTGGACCTGCAATTAGTGAACTTGGAGCTGTTGGATTACAAGTTCAAATAGAAAAAGGAAAAATTACTATAAAAGAATCAAAAGTAATTGTCAAAGAAGGCAAACCAATATCTCAAGCAGCAGTAGATATTATGAATAAATTAGATATTA
>CAZYKW010000011.1:0-13557 GCA_964648475.1 Candidatus Woesearchaeota archaeon
ATGGGGCTCTAGCTCAGCGGGAGAGCACATGACTGAAGATCATGGTGTGCCGGGTTCGACTCCCGGGGGCCCCATTTTACAAACATTTATAAAAATAAATTTATTAAATAGGATATGAAAGAAAAAAGAGGATCCGGATATATTTTTGGAATACTGAGCATTGTATTTGCTTTTTTTGTTCCTCTAGCAGGGGTTATTTTAGGAATAATTGGATTGGTTTTGAATAAAAAAGAAAAATCCAGAAAAGCTAAAATAATGAATATCTTAGGAATAATTTTTGGTATTCTTGTTCTTGCTTTAGGAATTTTGGCTACAGTCTTAAGTATCCAAGGAAGTACTTTTCCAATATACTAATAAAAATGAGGGAAAAAAGAGCAGCTATGGAAATGAGTGTAGGGACAATTGTAACTATTGTTCTTTTAGTCACTGTTTTAATTTTAGGAATAATTCTAATCAGAAGTATATTTGTAAGCTCCCAGTATAATGTTAATGTTTTAGACCAGAAAATAAGAGGAGAAATTGATAAATTATTTACAGAAGAATCAGATTTAGTTGTATATCTTGCAAATAAAAAGGCTGAAGTTAAACAGGGAGAAGATTATGGGGTTGCGTTTGGATTTAAAAATAAAGAAACAGGAACAACACAAGCAGGAATATTTTCATATAAAGTGATAATATCAAATCCAACAGAAGTTACAGAAGAGTGTGGAATTGATTCAAGCGTGGTGCAAGGATGGATGATAGGTGAAACAGAATCAAATATACCCGTCAGGCCAGGAGAGGTTGGATATGGTTTAGTAAGATTTGAAATTCCTGAGACAGCTCCATTGTGCATAATAAGATTAAGAATTGTTATGGATAAAGATGGTTTTGAAGGTTATTCATCAGATTTCTTTGACTTAAAAATAATTTCTTAAGTTTTTTAAATTATAAATCCCTAGAATCTTTATGAGAATATATAATACCCTAACAAGAAAAAAAGAGGAATTCAAACCAATTATAAAAAAGGAAGTGGGAATGTATGTATGTGGCCCAACAGTTTATTGGTACCAACATATTGGAAATCTCAGGACTTATATTTTTTCTGATACATTAAGAAGAGTTCTTTTGTTTAATAATTATAAAGTAAAAGAAGTGATGAATGTTACAGATGTTGGGCATCTGACAAGTGATGCAGACACTGGAAAAGATAAAATTGAAGAGGCTGCAAAAAAAGAACATAAAAAAGCCAAGGACATAACACAATACTATCTAAATCTCTTTAAACAAGATTTTAGAAAACTAAATATTATAGAACCAAACATCTGGTGTAAAGCCACAGAACATATCAAAGATCAAATAGATTTTATAAAGGATTTAGAAAAAAAAGATTTTACTTATAAAACAAGTGATGGAATTTATTTTGATACTTCTAAAATAAAAGATTATGGAAAACTTGGTAAATTAGATATTAAAGGGTTACAAGCTGGAAAAAGAATTGGATTAGGAGAAAAAAGAAATAAGACTGATTTTGCTTTATGGAAATTTTCAGAAAAACCAGGGATAAGGCAGCAAGAATGGAAAAGCCCTTGGGGAATTGGGTTTCCAGGATGGCATATAGAGTGTTCAACCATGTCAACGAAATATCTTGGAAAAGAATTTGATATTCACACAGGAGGAATTGACCATATCCCCATCCATCATACTAATGAAAGAGCTCAAAACATAGCAAGATTTGGGAAACCCTCTGTTAAATATTGGATTCATGGAAATTTTTTAACATTTAAAGGGGAAAAAATATCAAAATCCAAAGGAGGATTGCTTACAATCTCAGAACTTGAAGAAAAAGGCTTTAATCCTCTTGAATATAGATATTTGGTTTTAGGAACACATTATAGAAAACCATTAAACTTTTCTTTGAAAGAATTAGAAACTGCTAAAAATTCCTATCAAAGATTAAAGAAGATTATTTTAGAGATAAAAGAGGATAAAAAAATAAATAAAAATTATTTAAAAGAATTTGAAAAAGAAATTAATAATGATCTGAATATTCCAAATGCCTTACAAATTTTATGGGGATTAGTAAGGGATGAAAAAGCTATAGGAAAGAAACAGACAATTAAAGAAATGGATAAAGTTTTGGGATTAGATTTATTGAAAAAGGAAAAGATTTCCATTCCAAAAAAAGTAAAAGAGCTTGCAGAAAAAAGAGAACAAGCAAGAAAAGGAAAAGATTTTGAAAAATCAGATGAATTAAGAGATAAAATAAAAAGATTAGGATATCAAATTGATGACACTGATAAAGGTTATGTCATAAGGAAAGTAATTTAAACAGAGTTTAATTTTTAAATAAAAGATGGTGACAAAAAAATCTAAATCATATAAGTATCAGGATTTTATTAATTTAAAATACAAACCAAAAACTACAGATTTAATTATGCAGTATAAAATAACTCCTGCCAAAGGGAGAAAATTAAAAGAAGTTGCTTCTATGGTTGCAGGAGAAAGTAGTGTTGGAACATGGACAGATATTAAAACAATGAAGCCAAGAATTGGAAAGAAACTTGCTCCAAAAGTTTTTTACCTTAGTGAAAAACAAAAAAGGGCAAGGATTGCTTACCCCCTTGAATTATTTGAATTAGGAAATGTTCCTGAAATTCTTTCTAGTATTGGAGGAAATATATATGGAATGAAATCAGTAAATGGTTTGCTTTGGGAAGATGTTAGAATTCCTAAAAAGATGCTTCATAGTTTTAAAGGACCAAGATTTGGAATCAAAGGACTTAGAAGAAAATTCAAAGTTTGGAAAAGACCTTTTGTAGGAACAATTGTTAAACCAAAAGTGGGTTTAGAGCCAGGAGAGCATTCTATGGTAGCTTATGATTCCTGGATAGGAGGATGTGATATTGTTAAAGATGATGAGAATCTAACAAATCAAAGATTTAATAGATTTAAAAAAAGATTCTTAAAAACAATTAAAATGAAGGATAAAGCAGAAAAAGAAACTGGAAATAAAAAAGCATATTTAATTAATTGTACTGCTGAAACAAAAAAGATGCTAAAAAGAATTGATTTTGTTGAGAAAAATGGAGGGAATTATATTATGTTAGATATAATTACTCTTGGTTGGGCAGCATTGCAGACAGCTAGAGAATATACTGAGCTTCCAATACATGCTCATAGAGCTGGACATGCTATGTTTGATAGAGATCCTGAACATGGAATGACAATGGAGGTAATTGCACAATTGGCTAGGATGATTGGAGTTGATACTCTTCATATTGGAACTGCTTATGGAAAAATGACAGGTAAAAAAGAAGAAGTATTGCACATTGAACAAGAAATGGAACAAACATTTACTAAATCAACAAAGGACCATCTTGAACAGAAATGGTTTGGAGTCAAACCTGTTTTGGGTGTTGCTAGCGGGGGGGTTTATCCTGGAATTGTAGACAAAATAATGAGTTTTATGGGAAGGGATGTTGTGATTCAAGCTGGAGGAGGGATTCATGGACATCCTGCAGGAACAATTTCTGGTGCAAAAGCAATGAGACAGGCAGTTGATGCTACTCTTAAAGGTATTTCTTTAAAAGCATATGCAGTGGACAATCTAGAATTATTTGAAGCTCTGAAAAAATGGGGAAGATGAAATGGCAACAGTAAAGAGTTTTGTTAATTATTATTTTAAGAGACATAAAAGAGTTATAATAACCATAATAATGATAGCAACTTTTGGGGCTATTTTAGCAAGTATTATTCCTTTTCTTTATGGAAAATTATTTGATTTAGCAATAATTCCAGAGAGCCCTACAAATCTTTTATTATCTTTGATTGGAGTTTGGTTTGTATTAAGTCTTGTTTCTAATTTTATTAATAATAAGGTTGGTTTAATGGGGATAGTTGTTGGCTCTAAGATAAGTTTAGAGGCAGAGGCAGAAGCATATGGGCATTTTTTAACACTTCCTATACCTTTTCATAAAAGGCAAAAAAGAGGAGAAATTTTAAACAAAATTTCAAGAGGAACATGGAATCTAAATATGTTAGTGGAGACTGTTTCAGAAGTTCTTCCTCAGTTTTTTATGTTTGTTTTTTCTATGATTGCGATGTTTATTATAAAATGGGAACTTGCTTTAATTTTGATTCCTTTTTTCATTATTTATTCTTTATTCACCCTTAAGAAAACAAAAGGGTTACTTAAACTTCAAAGAACAGAACAAAAGGCTTTTGAAAAACATTATGGAGATGTTTATAATAAACTATACAATGTTTATGTTGTCAAAAACTTTGCTATGGAAGAAAGAGAAAAAAAGAATTTTTTAAAATCTCTGGTTAAAAAATTACTGCCAGTATTCTCAAAAAATCAAAAAGAATGGAATTCTTTTTCTATAAAACAAGATATTATATTTAGTTTTGCTTATGTATCTCTTTTAGGAAGTGCTATTTTATTCTTAAGAAACGCTCTAATTACTCCAGGAGAATTTGTAATGTTTTTTGGATATATTTATTTAGCATTTGGACCTTTTAGAAGACTTTCAAGTGTTTATAGGAAATATAAAAGAGCATCTGTAGGAATAAAAAGAGTTGTTAGATTAAAGAATATGGTTCCAGAAGCAATGAAACATGGAAATAAAAAAATAGAAAATCTTAAAGGAGAAATTATTTTTAAGGATATAGATTTTGCATATTCAAAAAATAAAGAAGTTTTACAAGATATAGATTTCAAAATAAAAGCAGGAGAAAGTATTGCACTTGTAGGAAAAAGCGGGGTAGGAAAAACAACACTTTCTGAATTGATTATAGGGTATTATAAACCTAAAAAAGGCAAGATATATTTGGATGGAATTGACATATCAAAACTTGATTTAAAATGGTTAAGAAATCAGATTGCAATTGTTCCTCAGGATATTAATTTATTTAATGATACTATTCTTAATAATTTAAGATACTCTAAACCAAAAGCCACATTAAAAGAAGTTAAAAAAGCTGCAAAGGCTGCTTATGCTGATGAATTCATTGAAAAACTTCCCAAAAAATATAATACAATTGTAGGAGAAGAGGGGATTAAATTATCAATGGGGCAAAGACAAAGAATGGCAATAGCTATGGCTTTTTTAAAGAATCCGAAAATACTAATTTTAGATGAACCAACTTCTGCTCTTGATGCTGAATCAGAGAAAAAAGTTAAAGAAAGTATTGAAAGATTAATCAAACAAAGAACCACAATAGTTATTGCCCATAGGTTTTCAACTGTTAGGAATGTAGATAAGATAGTAGTGTTGGACAAAGGAAGAATTGTAGAGATGGGAAACCACAAAGAACTCCTTAAAAAACAAAGCCTTTATTATAATCTTTATACTTTACAGACAGGATTAGAATGAAATATAGAAAAGCTGTTTTTGTTGTTACATATGCCATAGAAAAAAATAAAATATATTATTTAATTTTAAAAAGAAAACTTCACTGGAAAGGTTGGGAATTTCCAAAAGGAGGATTAGAAGGAGTAAAAGAAAGATTTTTTACTAAAAAAGCTGTTAAAAGAGAAATTATTGAAGAAACGGGATTAATCCCAATAAAAATTAACAAACATAATTTTTCTGGCAAGTTTAAGTATGATAAAATCTTTAAAGACAGACCTGGATTAATTGGACAAACATACAAACTATACTCTGCAGAAATTGAAAAGAAAAAACCAGCTTTAGAAAAGAATAAAGATGCTGAACATTCAGATTATTTATGGGCAGATTATAAAACTGCTCTAAAAAAACTTACCTGGACTAATCAAAGGGAATGTTTAAGAATTGTAAATAATTTATTAAAATATGAACTTCAGAGAAAAAAATCTTAAAACAGAAACAAAGATTTTTCTTGGTAAAAATGCTAAGAATAATGATGAATTAGTAAAAAAATATAAAGGAAAAGCAAATATGATTTTTCATACTGCTGCTCCTGGTAGCCCCTTTTGTGTAATTGATTCTGAAAAACCATTGAAAAAAGAAATTTATGAAGCTGCTGTTGCTTGTGCATCAAAAAGCCAGGACTGGAGAGATAATAAAACAGATATTAAAGTTCATGTTTTTACAGGAAAGAATGTAAAAAAAGGGTGGTTTACAAAGGCAGGAACATGGAAAGTAAAAAAATTCAAAACAATAAAAGTAAAAAAACAAGACATTAAAAAATTCAAATGGTAATAGGAAATATCCAATTAGGAAAAAATAAAATTACAGAAAATTTTATTTTAAGTTTAAAAAACCAATTTAAAAAACATAACCTAATTAAGATACATGTTTTAAAAAGTGCAAGAGAAAGCGGGAAAAAAGGAAAACAAGAAGTTAAGGAATATTTAAATGAAATTCTAAAAACTCTTGGGAAGAAATATACTGGCAGAGTAATTGGTTTTACTATTGTTGTAAAAAAGTGGCGGAAAGCGAGAGAGTAAAGTTTATAAATTAAAATTTCTCAGTAAAAATAGGTTAACACATAAGTGTCTGAATCCGAGAGGATTGCCTGAAACTTAAAATGAATCCAGTATTTGAATTAAATGCTCAAGAATATAATTTAAAATTAGCAGAAGCTCTTAAAGGGGTTCCTGAAATTAAGAAGCCAGAATGGGTAGAATTTGTAAAGTCAGGTCCTGCTAAAGAACGTCCAATTGATGATCCTGATTTCTGGTATAAAAGGGCTGCAAGTATTCTTAGACAAGTTTACAAAAAAGGGATTATTGGAGTTAATAAACTTAAAACAAAATATGGAAGCAAAAAAAATAGAGGTTATGCTCCTGAAGAATTTAGAAAAGGTTCTGGAAAAATAATAAGAACGATTCTCCAACAAACTGATTCTGCAGGATTAACAGAGATTGCCAAGGAAATTAAAGGAGTAAGAAGCAAAAAGCCAGGAAGACAATTAACTGCCAGAGGAAAAGAGTTTATGGAGGATATAAAGTAAAATGGGAATTAAAAATACTCAAAAAAAATCAACACTTGCTAAAAAGGCAAGAAAAAGCAAGTGGGCTCCTGTATGGGTTGTTCTAAAGAAATTTGGAATGGGAAAGAAAATTCATCCCTCTGCTATGACAAGACATAGAAGGTCTTGGAGAAGAACAAAACTGCATATTAAACCAAGAAAAATAAGAAAATCACACTTTGGTTAAAATGAAAATGAATAAATTGAATAACATTCGTCTTTCCAAAAAGAAGGAAGGAAATCCAAATGACTGAAAAAAAAGAATCTGAAAAATTAGAAAATGAGAGAGAATATATAATTCCACTTAGAGAGAAAATTAGAGTAGTCCCTAGATATAAAAAGACAAATAAGGCCATTAAAACAATAAAAGAATTCTTAGCTAGACATATGAAGATTAGGGACAGAGATTTAAGAAAAATCAAACTTGACACTTATCTTAATGAATTTCTTTGGAGCAGAGGAATAAAAAACCCTCCACATAAAGTAAAGGTAAGAGCAATAAAGCAAGGAGGCATTGTTAGAGCTGAATTAGTTGATTTTTCTAAAAAATTAAGTGCTAAAAAAGCTAGAGAAGAAAAACTAGAAAAAGCTGCTAAAGAAATAGTTAAGAAGAAAAAGCAAAAAGAAAAGAAAGAAGCTGTAAAACCAAAAGAAAAACCAGGAGAAAAGACTGAAGAGGCTGAAGAAAAGAAAAAAGCTGAAGAGAAAGGGAAAAAAGCTGCAGTTGTAGAAGCAGGAAAAGAGATGGAAAAAGCAGCTGCAAAAAAAATGAAACATACTGCAAAGGGAAGCAAAAAATCCCCTGTTGTTCAAAGAAAGGCATTATCTAGATAATTATGCTAAGTAAATTAATAAGAGACTTAGAGAATAATAAAAATAAAAAGCAAGCAGAAATTCTTCAAAGATTTTTTAAAACTGGTAAAGGAGAGTATGGGGAAGGGGATATTTTCATGGGAATTAAAGTTCCAGTTCAAAGAAGTGTATGTAAAAGATATGATTTAGAATTAAAAGATATTCAAAAATTACTAAACTCTAAAATACATGAACATAGATTATGCGGTTTATTTTGTTTAATTAATAAATATAAAAAAGATGAAAGCTTAAAGAAAAAAATATTTAATTTTTATTTAAAAAATGCCCAAAGAGTTAATAATTGGGATTTAGTGGATTTATCTGCTCCTAACATATTAGGAGATTATCTATTAAATCAAAAAGACAAAAGGATTCTTTATTTGCTGGCTAGATCGAAAAATCTCTGGGAAAAAAGAATTGCTATGGTATCTACATACACTTTTATTAAAAATAATAAATTTGGGGAGGGTTTTGAGATTGCAGAGATATTATTAAAAGATGAACATGATTTAATTCACAAAGCAGTTGGATGGATGTTAAGAGAAATTGGAAAAAGAGACATAAAAGCTCTTGAAAGTTTTTTAAAAAAATACTATAAAGAAATGCCAAGAACAATGTTAAGATATTCTATTGAAAAATTCCCAGAACTTAAAAGGAAAAAAATCTTAATAGGAAAATGGATATAAATAAAATAAAAAAAAATAAATCAATAAAAGAGCTTTTAGAATTTGGAATCATCAATCTTGATAAGCCATCGGGACCGACAAGTTTTAGTGTTTCTGATTTTGTTAAAAAAACTTTAAAATTGAGAAAAACAAGTCACTTTGGGACTCTTGACCCAAAAGTTACAGGAGTTTTACCTGTGGCATTAAATAGAGGATGTAAATTAACTGGCTTTTTTCTTGGAGAAGATAAAGAGTATGTTGGAATTATGAGAATTCACAAGGAAGTTTCTATTGAAAAAATTAAAAAAGCTATTAAAGAAAAATTTACAGGCAAAATTCTTCAGACTCCTCCTGTAAAATCAAGAGTAAAAAGACAAGAGAGAGAAAGAGAGATTAAAAGTTTTGAGATTCTTGAAAAAAAGGAAAAAGACATTTTATTTAGAGCAGAAGTTGAAGGAGGAACATATATTAGAAAACTAATAGATGATTTAGGAAAATATTTAGGAATTGGGGCACATATGTTGGAATTAAGAAGAATAAGGGCTGGAATTTTTAAGGAGGATAATTGTGTTAGTCTTTATGATTTTGAGAAAGCAGTTAAAGAATATGAAGAGGGGAATAAGAAATTGTTAAGAAAAATAATTATTCCTGGAGAAATTGTTTCTGAAGTTTATGCTGAAGTGCAAATCAAAAAAGAGGTAGTTGAAAAGATTTTTCATGGCAAGGTAATTCATAATAAAGACTTAATGAAAAAAATTAAAATAGAAACAGGAAAGAGTATAAGTGTTTTCTCTGGTAATAGATTTATAGGGATGTTCAAAGTTATAAATGGGGAAAAAATATTTGCAAAGCCGGAATTTGTTTTGCAACCAATAAAAAATGCGTGAATTTATATATTATTCAAAAAATGCAAGAACATTAGGCAGATTTGATTTAACTAATTTAATGAAAGCTGGAAGAATGGATATTGCTTGTCAAATAGTAATTATGGCTTTTTTTGTTTCTCATGCTATAAGAGATAATGTTAAATTACACCTTGTTTTTGATGGGCCTCCAGATGCTCCAAAACATTTAGAAATATTCCCTGGAAAAAATATTCAATTTGCAGACACATCAAATAGAATTGATATAAGTAAAAAGGATGTTGCAGGATTAATTAAAAAAATGCTCTATAAATATAAAAAAGGAGAAAAAAGAGAAATCTCTTCTGGATACAATATAGAAAAGAAATCTCTTATAAATTTAGTTGAAGAATTAATAGAACAGGGAAAAGAGATTTATATTATGGAAAGAAAAGGAATAGACATAAGAGATTTAAAAAGAAAAGGATTTGAAAAAGCAGTATTTATTATCGGAGACCAAGATGGAATTCCAAAACGAGAATTAAAGGAATTAAAAAAATTAGGAATTAAAAAAATAAGTGTTGGAAGACAAATGTATTTTGCTTCTCAAACTCTAACACTTATTCAAAATGAATTAGATAGGCAAAATCTCTGATTTTATCTATTCATTCGTCTTTCTAAAGAAATTCAAATGAGACAGGCAAGATATCTAAAAATTAATAAACCAGTTCTGATTTATATTTAAAATGAAAAAGTCTGTAAGATTATATATTAAAGGATTAGTTCAAGGAATATTCTTTAGAAGTTTTATTAAAACAAACGCTGAAAAGTATAATGTTAAAGGTTTTACCAGGAATTTAGAAGATGGTAGAGTAGAAGTTTTCCTTGAAGGAAATGCTCCAGATGTTAATAAAATGGTGGAGTTGTGTAATCAAGGCCCAAAACACTCTCAAGTAAAGGATGTTCAAATGAAACCAGAGAGATTTCAAGGATTTAAAACATTTAAAATTCTTCATATTTGAAATGATATATACTAATTCTGACGGGGGCGCAAGAGGGAACCCAGGTCCTGGTGCCATTGGAGTTGTAATTAGAAAAAACGGAAAAATAATAATGAAATATAGTGAATTTATTGGGAAACTTGTAACAAACAATATAGCAGAATATAAATCCCTAATTAAAGCATTAGAATTAGCACTAAAATTTGAAAAAGAGGTTACTTGTATTTTGGATTCTGAACTTGTGGTTAAGCAACTTTTAGGAGAGTATAAAGTAAAGAGCCCTCATTTGTTAAAATTATTTCAGGCAGTTCAAAAAGTCCAAGACAAATTTGAGAAAGTGAAATATCTTCATGCAAGTAGATGGGATAAATTTCAACAAATGGCCGATGAACTTGTTAACGAAGAACTAAACAAAAGAGGATTTAGAAAATATAAAAGAAGATAATATTATAAATGATAAAAAATAAAATATAATATGGGAAGAGAAGAGCAAATAACAAAAGAGAGATTAAGAAAAATAAAAGAATTAAGAAGTAATGGAATTAATCCTTATCCTGTTAAATTTGACAAGAAAAATGATGTAAAAGAGTGTAGAAATGCGAAATTAAAAACAAAAGTAAGAACAGCTGGAAGAGTAATGACTCAAAGAAATTTAGGAAAAATTGCTTTTGCAAAACTTCAAGATTCTACTGGGAATATTCAGTTAATTCTTCAACAAAAAGAAACACCTGATAAAGAAAGAGAATTTTTCAAGAAGTATATTGATACTGGAGATATTATTGGAATTGAAGGGGATATTATTAAATCAAAAACAGGGGAAATTTCTATCCTTGTTAAAAAATTAAATCTATTAACCAAGTCTATGAAATCTCTTCCAGAAAAATGGCATGGACTTAAAGATAAAGAGGAAAGATATAGAAAAAGATATTTAGATTTAACAATGAATCCTAAAATCAAAGAGGTTTTTGAGAAAAGAGCAAAAGTTATCTCTTCTATAAGAGAATTTTTAACAAAAAAAGGATACATAGAAGTAGAAACCCCAATTCTTCAGCCAATTTATGGAGGAACAAGTGCCAGACCATTCAAGAGTAAATTAAATGCTCTTGATATGACTGTTTATATGAGAATATCCAACGAAATGTATTTGAAAAGATTAATCGGCGGAGGGTATGAAAAAATATTTGAATTTTCAAGAGATTTTAGGAATGAGGGGATTGATTCTACACATAATCCTGAATTTACTCTAATGGAAACTATGTGTGCTTATGCAGATTATAAACAGAATATGGATTTAGTTGAGGAAATGTTAGAATTTGTCTGTAAAAAAGTTACAGGAGGAACAAAGATAGAGTATCAAGGAAAGAAAATAGATTTCAAAAG
Source organism: Candidatus Woesearchaeota archaeon (assembly GCA_964648475.1). GTDB lineage: Archaea > Nanobdellota > Nanobdellia > Pacearchaeales > GW2011-AR1 > WJLC01. The sequence goes on from CAZYKW010000011.1 coordinate 11,680, forward strand.
GCCTTGGAAAAGAATCTCAATGGTTGATTCAATTAAAAAGTATGGAAAATTGAATGTTAAAAAAATGTCTGATGATGAATTAAAAAAGAAATTAAAGGAGTTGGGAATAAAACCTCCTATATTTAAGAGGGGAATTGCAATGGAAGAACTTTTTGGATTTTTAGTTGAGCCTAAATTAATTCAACCAACTATTGTTTATGACTATCCATTTGAGACATGTGGATTAGCAAAACCAAAAAAAGATAATCCAAAATTTGCAGAAAGATTTGAACCATATATTAATGGATGGGAATTAGGAAACATTTATTCTGAATTAAATAATCCAGAGGTTTTAGAAAATTACTGGAGAGAACAAGAAAAAATGTTATCAAAAGATGCAGAAGTTCAAAGATTAGACGAGGATTTCTTAAATATGCTTAAGATTGGAATGCCCCCAACATCAGGAGTTGGAATTGGAATAGATAGGTTGGTAATGCTACTCACAAATCAACCATCAATACGAGATGTTATATTATTCCCTTTTATGAAACCTGAAGAAGTAAAAAAATAATAATGGCATTGATTGTAAAAAGCAATATAAAAAAAGTCGTGAAGGATTTGGATAAAGAGAATTCTGTTACAAGTGTTGCTGAAGAAGTTGGAATGGCTTTAGAAAGAAAAGTTGAAAATCTGCTGGCTGATGCAATTAAAAGAGCAAAGGCAAATCAAAGAAGAACTTTACAAGCTCGCGACTTATAATTGTGTATAAAAATGGTTGAAAAGAGAAATTATTCTAAACAGGGTAAACGTAATCGTGCAGCTGGTTCTAGATTTGAAAGAAAAGTTAGGAAGGATTTAGAAGAAAAAAAATTTATATTAGATAAGTGGACAAATAATATTGATTTAGAAAAGAAAAAAATAGTGCCTGCAAAAAGAAAATATAATCCATTTAAAAAAGCAATGGTAATTGGAACAGGGTTTCCTGATTTTATCTGTATTAAATTATCTAAAAGCAGTAAAAAAGAAATAATTGGAGTGGAAGTTAAAAGAAAAGGTTATTTAAAACCAGAAGAAAGAAAAAAAGCGAAATGGTATTTAAAAAACAATATATTTTCAAAAATATTGATTGCAAAAGAAAGTAGAGATAAAAAAGATAAAAGAAAAACAAGAATAGATTATATTGATTTTGCAAAAAAATATGATAGATAAAAAAATTATTTTATGTTTTGGAATTTTTATATTTCTAATTATGCTGTCTTCTTTTATTTTAGCTAATTGTGAAGAAGGGCAAATAAACATAAATACTGCTTCTCTAGAAGAATTAGATGAATTATATGGCATAGGGCCTGCTAAAGCACAGGCAATTATAGATTCTCGTCCTTTTGATTCTGTGGATGATTTAATAAGTGTTAGTGGAATAGGAGAAGTAACTTTGGAGAACATAAAAAATCAAGGATTAGCTTGTGTTGTAGATGAAGATGAAAGTACAATACAAAAAAACAATACCCAAGATTCAGAAGATTCTTCTAATGATGAAGAAGAGGAGTCTGAAGAGAAGGATGAAGAAAATGAAATTATTTATTTAAGTCAAAATAATACTCAAGAAGAGAAAGAGAATATAATTTTAAATACAATAAATTTAAATACTGAAAAAAATTCCGAAGGATTAGGCAAAAATAATTATGCCCTATATGGATTAGGGATTTTTGGAGGGGTTATAGTTATTTTGTTTTTATTAAGAAAAAATAAGTATAAAAATGAGCTTAGATGAAAAAATAACTGCAACTTTTATTCTTGAAGTAATTGGAAAACCCGCAGAGCATTTGACTGAAACACTTAAGAATATAATTGAAAGAATGGGAAAAGAAAAAGGAGTAGTTGTTAAAAACCAAAAAATAA
>CAZYKW010000011.1:13657-14816 GCA_964648475.1 Candidatus Woesearchaeota archaeon
ATAATTGAAAGAATGGGAAAAGAAAAAGGAGTAGTTGTTAAAAACCAAAAAATAAATAAGCCAGCTCCTATGAAAAAGCAAAAAGATTTTTATACTAATTTTGCAGAAGTTGAACTAGAAATAGAGGGCTATTTAAAATTAGTATTAATGGTTTTTGGATATATGCCAGCACATGTAGATATTATTTCTCCAGAAAACATAAAATTAACTAATGATGGTCTTACTGGAATTTTAAATGAATTAACAAGAAGACTTCATGGCTACGATGAACTTGCAAGAGTAATTCAAATGGAAAGAAAAATACTTGAAAGAAAATTAAAAGCTTTATTAGAAGAAAAAAACAAGTCTGGAAAAAAAGGGGAAGAAAAGAAAAAATAATTATTTTTTTCCTTTTGCTATTTTTAATAAATCAATTGGTTTATTCACTTTTTTATATTTTTTAAGAAAAAACCATATTCCCACAAGAACAATTATTCCTAAAATTGTCCATCCTATTATTTTTCCTAAAGGGCTTTTTTCAGGAATAGGTTTGCATTCTCCTCCTGCACAACATATTCCCTTTTTACTTGGAAAAGTAGTAGAAGTGCACTCTTCATCATCTGAACAAATCTTTCCTCCCTTGCTTTCACATTCAGAAGAGTATACATCAGGAGCCTGTTCTTCTGGAGAGGGAATATATCCTTTTTCTGTTGTTACAGAAATTTTAATAGAATCTGAAACTCCCTGCTCTGTCTCAACTAATAGTTCTCCAGAAATAACATATCCATCTGTTCCAGAAGACCGCATAGTTATATTAAAGTGGGCGTTGTTTTCAGGAAGAATCTGCCCAAAACTATTCTCAGATATAGTCACATAAGGATATAAAGAATCTGAAAGAGTAACTTTAACATCAGTGAGTGTTCCAGTTCCTTGATTATATATCAAAATCATTTTTTTTCTTTGACTAGTTACATTTAAAGTCACGTCTAATTCAGAGGGTTCTATTTTAAAACCAAATATTTTGTCTGTTATTTGAGGATCTTGAAATAAATAAACTGGAATTACATAAGAATTATTCTCAGAGACAAATTGAATTAATTTTATTGATTGCTCTTTTATTTCTGTTTTAAAATCTATTTTCTTAGTTCCAGGACTTATTAACAAGTCATAATTAGTATTC
>CAZYKW010000012.1:0-5861 GCA_964648475.1 Candidatus Woesearchaeota archaeon
TAAAACACTATTATGGAAGCAAAAGAATAAGTGCTAAAAAAGCTAGAAAATTAATGAAAAAGAAGAAATAATTATTCTAAACTTAATACTACAAACCCATACTTATTTACATCTTCTTTATCCCAATAACCCAAATCTTTAGTCTTCAGTACAAAAGTAATCTTTTTTCTAATTTCTCTACCTGTTAAATTATGTTTTTTATCAACTTCCTTTATAATAAGAATGTCTCCTTCTCTATACTCTTCATCAGCCAATCTAATCTCAAACTTTTTTTCTCCACTAAGAATCTTCTCAAATAACCAATCATCACACTTTTTAATTATTTCTTTCATTTTAAGATAAAAGCGGAGGGTGGGACTCGAACCCACGAAAAACCGGGCTGCAACCGATTGCAGTAGCCGCTGTGCCACCTCCGCATATAAAAGACACCAAGGTTTCTTTTATGAAACTTCCTATTAAATTAGGGTCATGCCTAATAAAAAATCAAAAGAAATCTCATATATAAACCTTATTTTTTGAATTTCTTAACAAGAGTAACTTTACCCTTACTATCATAAACTCCAACACCAAGAGTTTCTAAAGCAGCAATTATTCTATGTTTTGGAAAAAGCTTTTTTAGATTATAAACTCCAGCATCACAAGCCAAAGCAATCTGAACATTACCATGCAATTGGCTTTTGTTTAATAAACTAAAATTACAAGGGGTTCCTATTAAATCCATATCAACAATATTAAAACCATCTCTTTTCAATTTTTTTGCGAGTTCTTTCATTCTTTTTTCTCCTCCTGTATTACACATTCTTGCACAAGCATTACAAGAAATAATCCCTATTCTATCACTTTTTTTTAATTGAGATTTTATCTTACTATATGGCTTTGTTTTAGTAACTATCATAAATATAATAATCAAAAATATTTTATAAAAGTATGTATGCCCCCGACAGGATTCGAACCTGCGACCTACTGCTATCTTCCGTGTTTCGCGATGCGTATGCGTAATCGCTAGAAGGCAGTCGCTCTATCCAGACTGAGCTACAGGGGCCCTATAAAAAACTAATAGATAATTGTATTTAAAAGCTTTCTATTTAAGTTTCTTTTTTAGAAATTTATCATATAATAGATAAAAGAAAGGAACTCCCATATTAAATTCAATCAAAGAATTCTCTAATAAAATCAAGAATGAACCAGGCCGTATTCCATTAATTAACAAAGAAAACTCCATCATAAAATGCACTAAAAATCCTATAAAGAATAAATAAAGAATTTTCTTCCAATCATACTTTAAAACAAACAATAAACCATATCCAATAAAAACAATTGCGATTCTCCAAAATCTAAAATCAGACATATGCCTAACTATATTTATAGAAGAGTCATTTAAAGGAATTAATTGTGATAAAAAAGCCACCAAAAGCCACCCACCAAGAATCAAAGCAAACCATCTAAATTTTTTTGATTTTTTCTCAAACATTAAAAAAACAAAGGCATATTCTACACCATAAGAAAGAGAAAACCATAGAAAAAACAATACTGTGCTTCCAAAAAAGGCAAAAGGAAGAGATGCCTCTCTTATTCCTGTATGAAGCCATATACCCCAATCAATAAGAAAATTAATACATAACCCTCCTATAAAAAAAGCAAGTATGGGAATTTTTTTCTTAAATTTAAATAATAAAAATAAAAAAACTGTTAAAAATATTAAATCAAAAAAGATATAATCTACTCCAAAAGATCTTATAACATCATATACCATTTCAAACCCTCACAACATCCAAATCCTTAACTAATCGAGAACTCTTAAAAACTTTTTTTGCCTCTTTTAAAATTTTATTTAGGTTTTTTTCATATCTTGAGCTAATATGAGTTAAAACTAATTTCTTTACTTTAGCTTTTTTAGCTATCTCAGCTGCTTGTTTAGAAGTTAGATGTTTATACTCTCTAGCTCTTCCTTTGAGTTCTTCACTAAAGCTTGATTCAGAAACAAGAACATCAGAATTTTTTACAAGAGGGACTATTTTTTTATTTACAGAAGTATCAAAAACAAAAGAAACTTTAATTTCTCCTTGTTGATATGTTAAATCTTTAACAGAGTATCTTTTCCCCTTATATCTAATTGATTTTCCTTGTTTTAATTTAGAAAGAATTGGGCCAGAAGGAATTTTATATTTTTTTAATTTCTTTTTATCTATTCTCAATTTTCCTTTTTTTACAAAACTATAAGCATTGCAAGGGATTATATGAGTCATTGATTTTGATTCTAAATAAAAATCTTTTGTTTCTAAAAATTTACTATTAGAGACTTCTTTTACTTTAATCTCATAATTTGGTTTAAAACCAAAAACTTCCCTAAACTTTTTCAATTGATTCTTAACCCCTTTAGGCCCATAAATATAAAGTGTTTTTTTGTAATTCATTAATTTTAGTGTTTTTAATAACCCCATTATGCCTAAAAAGTGGTCTGCATGTCCATGAGTTATTAGAATCCTCGTAATCTTTGTTGGAGAGATCTTTGCTTTTTTAAACTGCCTTTGTGTTCCTTCTCCACAATCTACAAGAATATTCTCTCCATCATAAGTAAGCAATATAGCTGTATGGTTTCTTTTTATTGTAGGCATCCAATCAGAGGTTCCTAAAAAAGTTAATTTCATCCTAAAAAGAAAATGTAAAATAGATTTAAATAGCTTGTGAAATCTCAGAGCTCTCGCTAAATAGTTGGACATCAAGAATCCAACCTGCGAAAATTTAAAGGGTTATAACGCTTATTTCTTTAATGCTGTAGAAGCTGGAGAAACAAAAATTATTGTATCTCCTCGAAGAAAAGTCAAACCAAGGTTTTTCTTTATCTCGCCGTTATGCATTTCCTTTGTATTGTCTAGAACAAGGTTTATGTGGATGTCAAATGCAACAAGAGTCCCAACAAATTGTTTGTCCCCTTTTAACTGCACTAAAACTTCCTGTTTCTTAGAATTGTTCAATAAATCCAAAGGCCTATCAATTCCATTCACCATAACCTACTTCTGTAAAAATTATTTATAAAGATTTGCATTGTCAATTCAAAGAGCATAACCTCAAACTACATCAGCAAGGTTTATAAATAAAAAATCAAACAGAGTAATATGAAAAAAGGAAAAAAAATATCTGGAGGGAAATACATAAAAAGAAGAAAAAAGAAACTGTATGAACTTCCAGGACAAAAAAAGATTGTTAAATTAGGCGAAAAAAGAAAAAGGGAGAAAAAAACTAGAGGGGGAAAAGAAAAAAATTTTCTTCTTCAAGTAAATAAAGTAAATATTCAAATAAAAGGAAAAAGCAAAAAAGCTAAAATAAAAAATGTTCTTGAGACTCCTTCAAATAGATTCTTAGCAAGACAAAATATTATCACAAAAGGAACAATTGTTGAAACAGATCTAGGAAAAGTAAAAATAACCAATCGCCCAACACAAGAAAGTACCCTTAATGGTGTAATTATTGAGTAATTCTAAAAACCAAAACCTTTATAAAAGAAATTTATTTATAAATCTTACTATAAAGGAAAATTTCTATAAAGTATGGCTGGTATAAAAAAGTGTCCCGAGTGCGGAAGTATAAATCTTACACATGATCCTCATCTAGGAGAAGTAATTTGTAATGATTGTGGTCTAGTTGTTGAGGAAAAAATGGTTGATACTGGAATTGATTTATCAGGAAAATTTGATAAAACAGAAAAAAAGGGACGTGGTGGCGCTCCAATGAGCATGCAAAAATTTGATAAAGGATTAACAACCAATGTTGGAGAGATTTCTGATATTTACAGACTAAAACCAGGACAAACAAGAAAATTTCTAAGATTAAAAAAATGGCAGGAAAGAGTTTCAACTTCAATTGAAAGAAATCTAAGACTTGCTATGGCTGAATTAAGAGTTATTGCTTCTTATCTTAATCTTCCTAATGTAGTAAGAGATGAAGCATCAAGAATATATAATTACGTGCTTCAAAGGGGATTAGTAAGAGGAAGAAGTATGGAATCTGTAATTGCTGCTTGTCTTTATGCTGCATGCCGTTCTTATAATATTCCAAGAACACTAGATGAAATGGCAACTGCTTCAGATGTTGAAAGAAAAGAAATTGGAAGAACATACAGATTCATAATAAGAAAATTAGGAATAAAAGTAAAACAAAGTTCTCCAAAAGATTATATCTCAAGATTCTCCTCTGTATTAAAACTCTCTCCAAAAACACAGAATGATGCTCTTAAAGTTTTAAGGGATGCAGAAAAAGTTGAATTAACTTCGGGAAGAGGCCCTGCAGGAATTGCTGCAGCTGCACTTTATGTTGCTGCTCTAATGAATGATGAAAAAAAGACACAAAGAGAGGTAGCAGATATTGCAGGAATAACAGAAGTTACAATAAGAAACAGATACAAGGAACTTATTGAGAGACTTAAACTCGAAGACAAAATTAAACAAAAAGAAACTGGTTCTAAAAAGAAATAATTCTAAATGCGGGAACTAGGATTCGAACCTAGGTAAGCACTAAGCTATCAGGTCCTAAACCTGATCCGTTTGACCACTCCGGCATTCCCGCATAAAAGTAGAATATTTTTAAGGATATAAAAAGCTTTAGAATTCTAATTCTGCAAGTTTTTTTCTTTCTCGCAATCTTCAAGTGCTTTGTCTAGTAACTCTAAAGTCTCCTGGCTGTTCTCATAAGTCAGAATTTGAGGTTTAACATTATGGATTAAAGAAAATCCTCCGGTTCTGTCTGTTATATCCCCGCTTCCCCGTTGGATTCCTCTCTCAAAAGTACTTCCGCAATCTTCTGAAAGAAAAAAATACTTATCCTCAACTTGAAAATCAAAAACATATATTATTCCTGAAATCAAACCAATCCGGTTTTCTTTATTTAAATTAGAAATATCATCTGATACATAAGAAGTATAAATCTCCAAATGTAAAATTTCTTCATCAATAATCTCCCCAATATCATTTTCTACTTTTTCAATCCAGATATGAACATCATAGGAACCTGGATTTGAAAGTCCTTGTCCAAAAATCTTATTAAAATAACTCCCCACAGAAGCATCAATTTTTCCTTCTTCGATTATCTCTTTAGTAGCACTATTCTTAATATAATACCCTACTCTCATGTTTTCCTCCATATTCTCAGTTTTCGCAAAAATACCAAATCTTTCAAACCGTTGAATCCTAGTTGTTTTTTTACTAGTTGAATTAAGTATGTAGTAATCAATTATTGATGGTCCTAAAGATGTTGTTGCTTCCTCTTCTTTTATCCATCCGCTATGCTCTTTAAATTTAACTTTTTTATTAATAATACTATAATCATCTTTTATGTCTGTTTGAATCCAGAACTCAAAATTATACTCTCCAGCCTCCCTATCTCCATCAAAAAGAAGCTCCTTAGAATATTTATTATCTTTTTCATAAGATAAAGTTCCTAAATAGTAGATAGAAGAATCATCGACAGGTTCTATAAGATAATGTACTTCTATTTGAGGAATTGCTTCTTTCACAAATAATTCAATAGTAAATTTTTCATATGCTTCTAATTCTTCAACCAGGTTATCAGACCCATTAAGAAGATGCCAGTCAGTTATTTTTATGTTCTCTTGATTAAATTCTTCACATTTTCCTCCAAGGATTCCAAGAATAGAATCAGAATCATAATAAACACACTCTTTTTTTATTTTAATTCTAATAGCATCACAAATATCTTTACTACAACTGCTGCCTCCACAATCTCCACATTCCTCGGCACTATTTATAATCTTTAATTCTTCTGCTGTAAATTCTCCTTCTCCCTCTTCTGGTTCTTCTGGTTCTTGAGCTTCTTTTTTTGCTTTATCAAAGAAATCTTTAGCAAGC
>CAZYKW010000012.1:5961-13723 GCA_964648475.1 Candidatus Woesearchaeota archaeon
TTCTTCTGGTTCTTGAGCTTCTTTTTTTGCTTTATCAAAGAAATCTTTAGCAAGCTCTGCATAAATTTTTCCTCTCTCTAAATATAATTTAGCCCTATCTTTATCATAAAATACTTTAGAAAACAAATCTGTAATTGCCTGTATTTTTTCATTTTTATCGCCTATATTCCTTACTTCTTCTAATTCCTCATCAATATCCTGCACATAATTTCCAGATTCTTCTAATAATTTTAAAGTGTTTTGATTCAAAGTAGATAAAATCTCGTCTTCTGTAGTTGTTAGACTAGTTACATCATCTATTTTACTTGTATCAATCCAGCATCTTAATTTTGTATCTCCACAATATCCCACATCAACCCACCTTGAACCATTTGCATTTGCATTAGGGTCTGTTCCCAATCCTGGATTCTGTGTTGCACATATTCTAGTTATTCCATAATTATAAACTTCAGGATTAGCAACATCATAAATTCCTTCTTGTAAATTAGGATTAAGCAAACTATAAACGCTTGAACTTCCAGAAACACACTCTTGCTCTGTCTTAATACCTGTCTCTAAGCTCTGTTCTAAAATATATTGATCCCTCACATAATCTACAGCAAAAGAAGTTGATACTTGTTTAAATCCACACTCTTCTTGTCCATTAACACTCACACATAATTGAGTATATCCTGATGGAGCAGTAAAGTCTCTTGTCTCAGTTGCAACATCTCCAACTGCAATATATCCTTGAGCAACAGTTCTTGATTGAGAAGTATCTTGATAATAACTGCTTGAAGAATCTCCCTTTAAATACACTCTATAATAAGCAGCAGCATCTTTTCCTGCATAAATATGATAATAAACTTTATACTGGGATATAGGAGGATTAGTCACAGTAGTAAAAGGAATTTCATCAAATCTCGCGTGGAACTGCACAGGAGAATCTGGTTCTGTTAATTGATCAAATATATCCATATTAGGTGCAACACCTGAAATATAGTTTCTACATATCTCAGTTCCAATTTGTTCAGTTGTTCTCATTTTAAATAAAGAAAATGCATTTTCTGCATATTGTTGAGTAAAGAAACTAAAAGATTTTCCAGCTGTATCTAAAGCACTCTGAACTCCAAGATACTCTCCTCCTCCCCTTGTTCCTGCGGTTCCCATTATAGAACCAATTAATTTTGGAACTCCTGTCTCAAGAAGAGGAATTGCTTGTCTCCAGATTAATTCACACAAATAAATACTATGCATTTCATCACAAATTCCAACTGTTCTTCCAGTATCTAATTGTTCTTGCAAACAATCTCTTCTAGCTTTATACACAGAAACAAGCCCATCAATTCCTGCCTGTACTCCTGTAAGACAAACAGGAATGTAAACTTCTGGAAAATTAGGAAGGCATAAGACAAGTCCTCCAATAATTCCTGTTTGAATAGGATCTTTAACAGGATATTTTCCTCCTAAATCACATCTACTTGAAGGACAAACAACAGGATCACATAAATTATACAACAATCTACACTCTTTAGGAGACATAAAATCCTCACACTGAATACTAGGAATATTAACAGCAGGTGTTCCCACTTTTGAAACCACTGTTCCACATGCTGTACTTATTTTAATTGTTCCTGTCTTAGAAGATCTTGAAGCTTGTTCAATTGCCTGAACTCCACAATTAATATATTTTCTAGCTTCTGATTCTTTAAGTCCTGGAAACTGATTATAAGTACTACTAGTTCCAAGATTAACCATCTGACAGATATCATCTCCAAAACCAGAATTAAACTCTTGTCTACTATTAGTTCCAACATGACACAAATAAAAACTACTAACTCTCCCGCTTTTATCATAAGCAGTAATTGGAGTTCCACTTGGAAGAGTTTGTTTTGTAGCAACATACCACCCATTTTTAGTATCAATAGGGATTATTGCAGGAAGTCCTTCATAAGGAGCAGTATCATAAAAATGAATTGTTGGATTTTCAAATCCCTTATTTTTGTAAGTTGAATCATCTGCCTTTTGAAAGACAATCTTTTCAAAATCTTTAGGAACATTTGAAACAGATTCCTTAGTTTCTGCATTAAAAACACGAGGAAAATAATACATTCCAGTTTCTGCCCCATAAAGTCCCATAATTCCATAATCTCCATCTGCCTCTTGTTCTAAAACAACAATATAATTTCCACTTGAATGTGTAACTAATTGAGCAGGCAAATCACTATATTCAGAAGAAAGCCCAAAATCTTTTCCTTTTCTTCCAGTATATGCTAAATGTTTCAAATCTTTTTCAGGAATTCTAACAGCATCACTAAAAGGGACATCATATTTAACAGATAAATCTCTTATGATTCTATACTCTTCAGAATCACTATAAATCTTTCCATACAAAGAATCAAGCCTTGTTCTTGCAGCCTCTTTCATCTCTTGACTTGATTTGTCACTTGCTAAAATTGCAGCTTCTTCTCTTATATCTCTTATATCTTCTGGAGTGAAAGTCCCTTGTCCTTTATACATTTCATAATTAAGAACATCATTAATACTTACTTGCTCTCCTTCATACTCAAACGTATCCAAATCATTTTCTTTAAGATAATTATTTGAATTAGGAACATAATTTTCCATAAAAGCACTTGTATTTACAACATCCTCATCTAAGAAGCCCCCTTCTTTAACAGTTCCCTCTTGGAGTTTCTTTATTAATTCTTGTTCTTTCTTTTGTATACTATAACGTAAATCAACATCATTATTTATCTTATCTGCATTAGCACTATAACAAGCCTCTAAAGAGGAAAATTCTTTATTCTTTACTTTTTGAGAACATATATCATACCATCCTTTTTCTCCTCTCATAACATTCTGCCTTGCAATTCCTCTTCCTCCAAGGTTAGAAATTAAATTCTTAAGAGTTAAACCAACTCCAGCAATTAAACAGGACTTTTTAAGAACCTCCACTGTACTCCCTAATTTTTCAGAAATATCTGTCCACTCTTCAATAGTTTCATTAAGATTTTCAATAATCTCTCTTGTTCTTGAAGGAGATAATTGAATACCTCTTTTTTCAATTCCTATTTTAAAACTAAGATTAGCTGCAGAACCTTTATTATCAATTCCGGGGTGTATTGTAACTTTTACATCCTCCTTAAGATTAATATTATTTAAAGTAAAGGCATAATCACTTGAAAAGGTATCTGTTTTTCCTAATTCAAGAGTATGTGAATTAGATACTGCAAAATCTTTAACTGAAGTAACAACTCCTGATTTAGCAAGATTTGTTTTAAAGGTAGCTGAACCTTTTTCTAAATCAACAAGCTCTAAGGATTCTACTCCATAACCTGCCTCATTTAATACAATCAATCTTCCTTCTTCAAAATCCATTTCTTTTAAAGAAGAAATTGTTTTTCTCTTTGAAACTGGCAAACCTGTTTCTGATTCAACTGAATCAACAGATTTCCAATTAAATTCATTAGAACTAAAAGAATACTTCCACTGTTCTTCTGAAGAGTCATATTTTACATAAAGATTCTTTGAAGAAATTGCTTTTTTAATATCTTTAATATCAAAAGATATTTTTCCTACACCCAAATAAATTCCTAAATCAAATGCCTCGTCTTTCTTTCCTCTAAACTTATCCAAATAAACAACTCTATTTTTTGTAAAAGTTATTTTTTCTTTTTCTCCATTCGGACCTTGAATCCATACTTGTGCACTAAATTCATTTAAACTTGGTTCATAAATTCCATTTAAAGTAATTCTTTTTGTATCTCCATTTACAGTAACAAAAATACTATCAATATCAGAATTTGAAATAGTTATATCAGAACATCCTTCAGGAGTTTCTGCCTCAGGATATTTTTCTTTAAAATCCCCACATAATTCAGAAACCTTTCTATTTTGCCTAAGATCTTTATTTAATTTAATTAATTCTTGTAATGCTCTTTCCCCATAAGTAACATCCTCTACCTCTGTTTTTATAAGAGGGTATGTGCTTAAAAGATTATTAAAATCCTCTTTAGCAGAATCATAATTTTCTATAACCTCTGACATTTCAGTAGTTCCAGTAGCAAGATTAATATCAACAGGATTAACAAATCCTTTTATCTTTACTTCTGTATTTCCATATACAACCCCCTCAGAAGCTCCTTTTAATCCCATTTTAACTTTTCCATTATAATAAACAAATGCAACTGCTTCTCCTTTAACCAACCTTGAATATGCATTAGAAAGCAAACCAAAAACAGCTTTTCCTGTTTCCACCACTGCTCTTGTTCCTCCCCCTCTACCAAAAGAAGTTGGATCATAATTATAAGTACTAACTAATCTTGAAATGTATTTTAAAGAGGAGTCATCTAATTTTTTATCTAATTCTCCTGTTGTAGAAGGCACATTAATAAGTGCTACCATTAAATCTTCTTCGCGTCCTGAATCCTTTTCAGTATTTGCATAACCAAGATAAACATGATTAATAATTGCAGAACCCGGTTCAGGATAAGTGTAAAGTAAATCTCCTACTGAATATTCTCCTTGAGAACCATTAATAGACAAATTTATTTTAGGAACAATAGAAAGAGTATAAGAATTGCTTCCAAATAAAGATGCCTCATCCTCTCTACAAGTAATCACAGCGCTATCTAAAACTCCTGCTTCATACATATCACTAACACTGCATCTTCCCTCTAAAAATTTCTCTCCTTGTTTAACCTCAATATAATCATTATCAATTTTAAGTAAAGCTGTTGTGTCTGGTGCTTCTAATTCCTCTAATTCTAATTCAAGGCTAGATAAACAATAAAAACCTGGGAGATAAATTTTTTCAGACGTGTCTTCTTCATTTAAAGTAACACTTGTAACTTTATTTAAACTTCCATCATAAACAGCTATTCTAGCACTATTATCTCCAATATTTTCTACTTTCAAATATCCTTTTCCTCTCCAAAAACTATACTGATTTTTTCTCACTTCCCACTCTTCATCTGTTAAAGCGGTTAAATAATAACTACTTTCTCCAATCCCAAATGCATTTTCAATATCATATTTAAGATTAATTCCTAAAGTTCCTTCAATATAATCAGGCATATTAGATTCAACAGGTTCTTGCTCTAAAACAACAACCGCATAACCAATATTATCTAAAATAATAGGTTTATTAAATACATTATCTCCTCCTAAAGCAGATCTATAAGGTTCAAAACCTACAGCAGAGACTCCTTCAGGATACTCTCCTGCAAAAGAAATACTTTCTATTGCTTTAACATCTATCAAAGGATTTATTTTAGTTGCAGCTAACTGGCAAAAAACAGGAACATTTTGTTCCTCTAACAAATCACTTCTTATAACAGAAGGAGTACATCCAAGAGGAGCAACTTGAATTAAAAAATCTTGTCCTTCTTCACACATACTATCATCAAAACTAAGACTGCTTGTCCAATCAAATAAACCTGCAGAAGGTTGATACTGAGTAAATTGAACATTGCTCTGAGAATAAGAAGTAACAAAAGTGAGAGATAGAATTACAAATAAAAAAAACATTCCAATCCCTGCTCTTTTTTTCATTTTCATATTACTTAAAATCTATATCCAATCCTTTATCTTCAAAAATTATAAAATTCTGTTGCAAGTCTTCAAGAGTTTTCGGAGTATCAAGACTTTCTGCATTTATCTCAATTATTGAACTTGTTTCTAAAGATGATTCTGCAATATAATACATCTGTTTTCCTCCTCCTGCTAAAGCATTAGAAATTGTTTGTGAGGGAATAACTATCTCAAAACATTTTTCTTTTGTTACTCCAAATAAACTGCCAATTCCAGAAACAGGAACTTCCATACACTGCTGCTGAACAGTCTCCTCTAATTTTAACTCAGCCTCATCATAAATATAAACATGAACTTCATACTGGCCAGGAGCTAATTCAATTTGTTTTTGTTCAGGATATATAATTGTTTTAGAAGATTCATTCCCTAAAATAAAAGTAATTATTGCTTCCTTATTATAATCAGAACCATCTAAACTAAGACTTACTTCTTTTGTATAAAGCTTTCTCATTATCATATCCACAAAAGTAAAATCTTCTATTGAACTTATTTGATACCTAGTTCTTTGATATCCTTCTGCTTCTGCAATTACAAAGCCATTAACACACTGAGGGAACAAAGCAGTCAAAACTCCTGTTTCATTATCTGTTTGTCCTATAGGACATATCTGACCAAGACACTCAAAATAAATATTTGCTCCAATAGAATTTAGATAAGTATCATAAGTATTAACTTGTAAGGGAGTATTATAATGCTGACATAGTTCCACTACAGGTGTATTAAATGCACTTGTATTTAATGCTTCTCTTGGCTGATTTCCTTGAATAACAACAGCAATAGGAAACTGAAAAATCTCCATACCTGAATAAATCTGAACTAAAACAGGATACTTAATGTCATAAACAAAATGATAAGGAACATAACAAAAACCAACTGCAGATAATCCTGGCTGATTTCCAACAGGTTGAGCACTTAGTACAGCCCCTTCACTAGGATTAACCTCATAAGCATAAGTCCAGTCTCTAGAATTAAGAAATCTAACTTCTTCTTCAACTGAAAGATCTAAAACAAAGTACTTATTATCTTCTTCCTTTAAAGTAAATTCATTACTCTTAGCTCTTAATGCAAGAGTATTTGCCTCAATTGCAATTTTAAGCTGGTCAAAAACATCCTGAGCATTCCATACCAAAGGAGAACAAGTTAATTCAACTCCATCAACAGGAGCATATAACCTCAAAGTATCTACAGCATAATTCTCTAAAAATAAAGTATCTTGTTCATATTCATATATTTTTTTAGCAGAATCATATAAGTTTCCTAATTTTGATTTAACAATTACATTATGCCTTGTTACAAGAGCACTCTCTTCTCCTTTTTCTATTCCAAGATTCATATCCAAATCAATTTCTATTTCCTCTCCTTTTATATTAACTTCTGCATTCGGCTCTCCTAAATTAATTGCAAATCCCTGATCAAAATAAGAATCTAAAATACAGTCTCCTATTTCCTCCTCAATATAATCTGCCAATTGCTTCTCCATACTATTTAAAGAAGGAACCTGTTCTTTCTGAACATTATTTGAAGAAACATAATACCAATAAGGAAGAGGATTTCCTAAAAAATTAAGCTGAGATGAAAAAGGCATATAAGCATTTCCAGGTTCAAATTCAGGAAGCTCTATATAACCTCCTTGGGTTTCAAGAGCAGATACTCCTTCAAGGGTATTTTCTTCTAAACACATTAAAAAAGCATTATAAACAGGTTCAAGATTACTAGAAATAGAAGGAGTTACAATTCTATGTCTAAAAATAAAATAACCTGCAACTGCTGCAACAAGAAGAACAGCAATTATAATAAAGATAGTAACTTGTCCCTTCTTATTCACACCCTTTTGAAACATAAAAAAATAATGCAATTTATGTATATAAAGTTTATTGAGAATTACGCATAATTGAAAGTCTTCCTTGCACGTTTGAATAAAAATATAAACCCGTGAATAAGAACAATAATCCCGCCTATAAGGACAATCCAATCACCAGAGGTACCTAAAAAATCACTTGGAATAAAATTAAATTTAAAATTCACAAGATATAATCCAACGACAAAATAAACAAATGCTATTATCTTTGTAAGTATTCCCATATTCCATTTTACAAAATAAAGTATTTAAATATTACCTAATTAAAATAAATGAACATCAGCCTTGAGCACTAGTTTAAAGGAAGGTTAGTGTAAGAAGATGAACTTG
>CAZYKW010000013.1:0-13565 GCA_964648475.1 Candidatus Woesearchaeota archaeon
CAGATTGCTAATCTGGACCCTCCGGGGTGCGCAGGTTCGATTCCTGCTCAGGGCGCTCTTTATAAAATGGGGATAAGAAAACTTTCTGCGGGAATTGTAATAAGGGAGGGAGAAATACTAATGATGCAAAGAAAATGGGAACCCCATAGAGAAAAGTGGTGTATTCCTGGAGGGTTTACAGATAAATCAATAAATGAATCTGTTGAAGATTGTTGTATTAGAGAGTTAAAAGAAGAAACAGGGATTGATGTTGGTATTATAAAAAAAGTTGGTATTATAAAAACATATAATGAAAGGAAACAAAGAGACGAAGAAATTCATATTTTCTTATGTGATCCAAAAAACCAAGAAATAGTAATTGATGATAAAGAATGTTTAGATGTTAAATGGATTGTTCTGGATGAGTTAAATAATTTAGAATTAATGCCAGGACTCAAAAATTTTTTGGATAACTCAAAAATACAGGAAGTAAACAAGTAAATCCCTTCCTATGAATTAGAAAATCATCCCAGCTTCTAAAGTGTATTTTAGATGAAACAAATTCTTTTAAAGAAAAATTCCTAGTTTAATATATGATTTATAGAATAGAGGTTATTTCTAAAATTGTAGATGCTCGAGCAACTATAATGAAAAAAAAGTTAGAAAAAGCAGGGTTTAGTGGGAAAATACAGGAGATTAAGTTAGTAGATGTTTATACTATTGATTATGATTTTTCTTTAGAACAAGTTGAGCAAATTGCAAAAATGCTTACTAACTCTTTGACTCAAGAATATAAAATAAATTCTCCTAGTTTTTTAGAAGGTGATTGGATTGTAGAAATTGGCTTTTTACCAGGAGTTACAGATAATGTTGCTCACACAACACAAGAATGTATTCAAGACTTATTTAATCTTCAATTTAAAGATAATTTAGTTTTTACTTCTCAGATGATTTCAATTAAAGGAGTATTTAATTCTGAAGAAATAAAAGAAATTAGTGAGCTTTTAGCAAATAAAGTTATACAAAGAATTCATATTAAATCAAAACAAGAATATGAAGAAGACAGAGGCATGGATTATATTGTTCCTCGTGTTAAATTAACAGAAGAGCCCAAAGTGGATAATGTAAATCTTAATCTTGATGAAGAAGGTTTAAAGAAATTAGGAAAAGAAGGAATTTCAAATGAAGATGGTTCTAAAAGAGGTCCTCTTGCACTAGATTTAGAATCAATGAAAGTTATTAAGGATTATTTTGATAAAGAAGGGAGAATGCCAACAGATATTGAATTAGAGTCTATTGCACAAACTTGGAGTGAACATTGTAAACATACTATTTTTGCAAATGAGCTTGATGAGATTAAACAAGGAATTTATAAAGAATATATAAAAAAGGCTACTAATGATATTAGAAAAGAACTGGGAAAAAGAGATTTTTGTGTTTCTGTTTTTGAAGATAATTCAGGGGCAATTATATTTGATGAGAACTATATGATTAGTGATAAAGTTGAAACACATAATAGTCCATCAGCACTAGATCCTTTTGGTGGAGCAATTACTGGAATTGTTGGAGTTAATAGAGACACAATTGGGTTTGGTAAAGGTTCGATGCCAATAATTAATAGATATGGTTATTGTTTTGGTTACCCAGAAGATAAAAGGGTTTTATTTAGAGGAAAAAATAAAACAAATCAAGCACTTTTACCTAAAAGAATAATGGATGGAGTAATTGAAGGAGTAAATGTTGGAGGAAATTGTTCAGGAATTCCTACTCCTCAGGGATTTGTATATTTTGATAATCATTATAGAGGAAAACCTTTGGTATTTGTTGGGACAGTAGGAATAATGCCTAGAATTTTAAATGGCGAACAAGGACATTTAAAAACAGCTCAACCAGGAGATTATATTGTTGTTATTGGAAATAGGGCAGGAAAAGATGGGATTCATGGAGCTACTTTTTCATCAGAAGCATTAGACTCTGGAAGTCCTGCAACAGCTGTTCAAATTGGAGATCCAATTACACAAAAAAAATTAAGTGATGCAGTTATAAAAGAAGCTCGTGATTTAGGATTATATAATAGCATAACAGATAATGGAGCAGGAGGATTATCTTGTTCTGTTGCAGAAATGGCAAAAGAGTGTGGAGGATTTGTTTTAGATTTAGAAAAAGTTCCTGTTAAATATGCAGGAATTCAACCTTGGGAAATTTGGATTAGTGAATCTCAAGAAAGAATGACTTTATCAGTTCCTAAAGATAAAATTAATCAATTTATGGATTTAATGGAAAGCCGGGGAGTTGAATCAACAATATTAGGTGAATTTAATTCAACAAGTAGGGCAATTGTTAAATTTAAAGAAAAGAAAATTCTTGATATGGATATGGACTTTTTACATGATGGAGTTCCAAAAAAAGTTCTTTGTTCTACATACACAAAAGAAATTCATGAAGAACCAAAGTTTGATTGTCCATTAGATTTAACAAGAACCTTGATAAAAATGCTTTCAAGACACAATATTGCAAGTTTTGAATTTATTTCAAGACAATATGACCATGAAGTTCAAGCAACTTCAATTTTAAAACCTCTTCAGGGAAAAGGAGAAGTAAATGCATATGCTTGTGTTACTAAACCTCTTTATGATTCAGATAAGGCAATTGTTACAAGCCAAGGAATAACTTCCAAATATAGTCAGATAGATACATATCATATGGCTGCTTGTGCAATTGACACTGCAGTTAGAAATGCAATTTCAGCAGGAGGGAATATAAATAGATTAGCTCTTCTTGATAATTTTTGTTGGTGTAGCTCAACTGATTCAGAAAGATTAGGGCAATTAAAAGCAGCTGCAAAAGCTTGTTATGATTACTCTACTACATATAAGACACCTCTTATTTCTGGAAAAGATAGTATGTTTAATGACTTTAAAGGATATGATGAAAATAATGAGGCTTTAAAAATATCTGTTCATCCTACACTTCTTGTTTCTTCTATAGGAGTTATAGATGATTACAAAAAAACAATTTCAATTGATACAAAATTCCCAAGAGATATTATTTATGTTATTGGAGAAACTAAGAATGAACTTGGAGGAAGTGAGTATCTTGAGTATGTTGGAGAAATAAAAAGAGGAGAAGGATATATTGGAAATTCAGTTCCAAAAGTTAATGCTAAAAAAGCCTATGAAATATATAAAAAATTTAAAGAAGCAAATGATGAAGAATTAATTGCAAGTAGTATTCCTATTAATCAAGGAGGGTTAGGTGTTGCTCTTGCTAAAATGTCTATTGCAGGAAAATTAGGATTGGATGTTAGTTTAGAGGAATTAAATAAAAGTGGGGTTAATAGAAATGATACTTTATTATTTAGTGAAACCCAATCAAGAATTATTGTGAGTATTGCTCCAGAAAATAGAGAGAAATTTGAAAAAATATTTGAGGGAATAAATTTTTCTGAGATTGGGAGAGTTACTGAAAAAGAATTTATTATAAGAGGATTAGAAGGGGAAGAGATTATTAATATAGATATAAAGGAATTAAATGAAGCTTACAAAAAAAGGTTTAAGGATTTTTAAATGAAACCAAGAGTTTTAATTTTATCAGGTTATGGAATAAATTGTGAGAGAGAAACAAAATTTGCTTTTGACTTAGTAGGTGGTGAAGCAGAAGTTGTTCATGTAAATGATCTTATTAATAAAAAAAGAAAATTAGAAGATTATGAGATTTTGGTATTTCCTGGGGGTTTTTCATATGGAGATGATACTGGATCAGGAAGAGCCATGGCTAATAAAATAAGACTAAATCTTTGGGATGACTTGCTTAAATTTATAGAATCTAAAAAACTAATTATTGGAATTTGTAATGGGTTTCAGGTCTTAATTAACCTTGGATTACTTCCTGCATTAGAAAAATATGGAGAACATGAAGCTGAATTAACATTTAATGATTCTACAAAATATGAATGTAGATGGATAAATTTAAAGGCAAATAGTAATAAATGCGTCTTTACAAAAAACATAGATAAATTATATCTTCCTGTTGCTCATGGAGAAGGAAAGTTCTTTGCAAAAAAAGAGGTTTTAGAAAAACTTAAAGAAAATGACCAAATTGTTTTTACTTATACTCTTGATAATGGAATTTTAGCCAATGGCAAGTTCCCTGAAAATCCAAATGGTTCTTTACAAGATATTGCAGGTATCTGTGATCCTAGTGGAAGAATTTTAGGAATGATGCCTCATCCAGAACGTTCAATTTTATATGGAAGTTCACCTTACTTTCAAAATTTAAAAGAACTTTTTAAGAGAAGAGGAGAAAAATTACCAAAATATTATGAACCTTCATTAAGGATATTTAAAAATGCAGTAAACTATGCTAAAGAAGAATTAGAAAAAAATACTTCTAGTTTTAGTTATTCAGATGCAGGGGTTGATATTGAATTAGGAGATGATGCATCTAAAATATTATATAATGCTGCAAAACAAACTTGGAAAAACAGAGAAGGATTAATTGGAGAAGTTATTGTTCCATTTGATGATTTTTCTGGATTAAGAATGATAGACATTGGGAATCTTCCTAAAAATACAATGATGTGCCTTGGATTTGATGGAGTAGGAACAAAAATAGAAATCGCAGAGAGATTGAATAATTATAGAACTATTGCATTTGATTTATTGGCAATGGTATGTGATGATGCAGTTGTTAGAGGAGGAGAACCAGGAATTATGGGTTCAATACTTGATGTTAAAAGTTTAGGAAAAGATGGTAGTAGCCATATAGAAAAAATAAAACAATTAGCAGAAGGATATATACTTGCTGCAAAAGAAGCTAATGTAGCAATTATAAACGGAGAGATTGCAGAATTATCTAATAGGGTTAGTGGTTATGGGGATTTTAATTCAAATTGGGGAGGAGGATTAGTATGGTTTGCAAATAAAGATAAAATGTTTACTGGTTATGAAATTCAAGCAGGAGATAAAATAGTGGCATTAGAAGAAAAAGGATTTAGATCAAATGGCTTATCTCTTGTTAGAAATATTTTTAGTAAAATATATGGAGAAGAATGGCATAATATAAAATTAGATAATCAAAGTCTTGGGGAATTGGTTTTAATTCCTTCAAAGATTTATTCAAAGGCTGTTGTTGATATGATTGGAGGAATTGATAAAGAAAGTAAAGTGGAAATTCATGGAGTAGCACATATTACTGGAGGGGGAATTCCAGGAAAATTAAGAAGAATTCTAAAAACAAAAAATCTTGGAGCAGAATTAGATAATCTCTTTGAACCTTCTAAAGCAATGCTTCATTGTCAAGAAATTGGAGAAGTTAATGGAAGAGAAGCATATAAAACTTGGAATATGGGAAATGGAATGTTAATTATAACGCCTAATCCAGAAAAAGTAATTGAAATTGCTAAACAAAATGGGATTGAAGCAAAAGAAGCTGGAGAAGTCACTACTGATTCAAAAATAAAAATAAAAAGTAAAGGAGCATTTGCAGTTCAAAATTCAGATTTAGTTTTTGAGGATTAAGGATTATTTTTTCTTCTTTGTTTTCTTTTTAGAAGCTTTTTCTTTAACTATTACTCTTTCTATGATTTTCGTCCTTCTTCTTCGAGGACTTTTTCCAAGCCCAAAGCAAGTTTTACATCTTTTATATCCTTTTGAATGAAAATCATAGGGATCATTGCTTACTCTTTTATATTTTGGTTTAATTAAGCCAGCAAATTTACATCCTGCCTTATGATAAGTTCTTGCTTTTGTTGAAGCAACATAATCATATTTTGGAAGTTTTGGTTTTTCTACAAAAACTTTCTTTTCAATTGGTTTTTCTATAAATACTTTCTTTTCAACTGGAACGGGTTTTTCTACAAAGACTTTTTTTTCAATAGGTTTTATAATAGTTCTCACTGCAGTAGCTTTGATTTGTCTTAAAACTCTAGGTTCTAATGCAAAAAACAGAACTGCAGCATATATTATAGTCAAAGCCCAAGCAACAACAATCTTATATGCCAGAGTTAATTCAATAAAAGTTATAATTAAAATGCCTCCTATTGCGAGAATTATTCCTAAAAAAATGACAATCCCTAGATTTTGATAATTCCATACTCTTTCTTCTGTAATCTCTGGTTCCAAATATCTTAAATCTCCTCCTATAGGAATAGTATTAGCCATAGAATAATAATGAGAAAAGTTTTTAAAAATCTATCTGAAATTTTCTGGTTTTTAAGGAAGAAAACAAAGGCTCCTAGTTTCTGTATTAACTACTACACTTAATTCATTTTCCTTTGTTTTAAGAAAATTAATTAATTCCTCAGAATCCCTATCAAAATTTATTTTTCTAGCCCCCTTATTCCTTATGTGACTTAAAGTGCCTTCTATGAGTTTTCTAGTTAAATCGCGATTTCCTCTAACCTCTTCATCTACTACACGTTTAAATATGCCTGCCTTTCCTTCTTCTATTTGATATGCAATATAACCATGGAGATATGATTCTTCATCAGACATATCCTCATATATAACGAGTACATCATATCCTTCTTTTTCCATTGCAATAAGGTATTCTTTATTTGGAAGATGCCCATACTTTTCAGTTCTTTTAAAAAATTCAGAACCTTTATCTGGGGTTTTTCCTTCAACTATAAGTTTCTCTCTTATATAATCATAAAGAGGGTGGTCTTTAGACATATTAAAAAAGTCTGTTAATTCTATTTTTTCTAAACCAGTACTTTCTCTCTCTTCCATGTAAAAAATCTAGAATTAGAGCATATAAAAGTTTTATTATGTTCTTTTATCTACTTGATTTGTTCTTTTATATTGAATATACATCTTATCAAGCATATCTATAACTTGTTGTCTCTGTTCTTTTTTCCCAAGTCCTTTCCAATCAACAACAGCAAAATCAACTTCCTCTTGTGTTTTTGTAATTGCTTGTTTTATCATTTCTTGGGTTAGAGGAAGAGAATATTTAGGGATTATATGAGAAATAGCAACATTAGAGTCTAATTGGACTTTATTAAAATTAGGACAATAATGAGGCCCCCCTATTCCAATTGCAATTTCCCTATAAGGATTTTCTTTATACTTTTCAATTGTCTCTTTAATTGTTTTTGCCATGACAAAGGAAGCTCTTCTGTCATTCCATTCAAAATCAGTAGAACCTATTTCAACAAAAACACAGGGTTTGTTTATTAAAGGGCCGTGATGAGTGCATTCAAGAGTTACTTTATAGTCTTTTAATTCATATTCTTTAACATTTTCATGAAGTATCTCAAAGAATTGTTTTTGAAATAGGGCGGAAGTAGGACATATTTGTTCTGATTTTCCTCCAAAATCAGCTTTTTTCCAATTTCCAGGAGCATGAATTGAAAGAGTTTTTTCTTTTTTCTCTGATTCATGTTTTGAAGCAAAGATAATAAAATCATATTTATTTATTTTATTTAAATCAAGATTTTTTGTATAGATTGTCTCATCTTCAACTAAATAAAAATTATACTTTCCATACTGGCTTAAAGCAGTTGTAATGTTTATTCCTGCTTTGTCTTTTTTACTTGCAATAATTAGATAGTGTTTATACATGTAAACATATAAAAAACAGGTTTCTTAAATATTATTATGCAGGAGATAATTAAATTAATCATAAGCATTGCAATTTTGTTACTTGGAATCCCTTTAGGGAATTTTTTAGCGAAAGTTACAAATGATGAACAAGAGAAAAATCAAAAATGGTTTAAACTCATTGTTCTTCTTGGATTAATAGGTGGCTTTACTGGATTAATTATTGGAAACGATGCAGTGCTCTTTACTTTTTTCTTTATTGCTATTGTTACAAGTAGAAGTTTGAGGAGATAATCAATAGTAATATAAACTCTTTTTTTAATAGATTTTTATGCTATATTTAATTGGTTTAGGGTTAAATGCTGATGGAATTTCAAAGTATGGGTTAGAGGTTACTAAAAGATGTAAACGTGTTTATCTTGAAAATTATACAGTAGATTTTCCTTATACAATTGGAAAACTTTCTGAAATCATTGGGAAAAAGATTATTCCTGCTGATAGAAAAAGAGTAGAGGAACTCTCTTTAGTTGATGAAGCTAACAGGTTAGATATTGCATTACTTGTTTATGGTTCTCCTCTTACTGCTACAACACATATTACCTTATTACAAGAGGCAAGAAGATTAGGGATAAAAACAAAAGTCATTGCGAGTGCTTCTGTTTTAGATGCTGTTGCAGAGACTGGATTACAATTATATAAATTTGGGAAAGTCGCTAGTATGCCTGCATGGAAACCTGAAGAAAATTTTACTCCTGATAGTTTTATGGAGATTGTAAAAGACAATCAAAAAATAAATGCCCACTCATTAATATTAATTGATATTGGGTTGGAGTTTTCTGATGCTCTAAATCAATTAGAGAAATCAGCAGAAAAACATAATATGAAATTAAACAGAATAGTATTATGCCAGACACTTGGAACAAGATATCAAAAGATTTTCTATAGAAAAATCAAAGATTTAAAAGAATTTACAAGTGTTAGAAAGCCATATTGTATTGTTATTCCAAGCAAATTACACTTTATGGAAAAAGAAGTTTTGACAGAGTTTAAATAAACTTTAAAAGAGGTAATGATTAATTATTAACATGTATGACTTTAAAAAAATTGAAGAAGAAGTTTTGAATTTTTGGAAGAAAAATAAGATTTATAAAAAATCAGTTGAAAAAAATAAGAAGGGAAAAAAGTTTTACTTTTTACAGGGGCCCCCATATACTTCTGGAAGATTACACATAGGGCATGCATGGAACAATAATCTTAAAGATATTGCAATGAGGTATTTTAGATTAAAAGGAAGAAATGTATGGGATAGAGCAGGATATGACATGCATGGGTTGCCTACTGCAAATAAAGTTCAAAAAGAGCTTAAATTAAAGGATAAAGAAGACATTCTTAAATATGGTTTAGATAAGTTTATAAAAAAATGCCAAGAGTTTTCCACGAATAATGCTAATTTAATGAGTGAAGATATGAAAAGAATGGGAATCTGGATGGATTTTGAAAATGCATATCTTCCTGTAACCAATGAATTTATGGGGGGAGAATGGATGCTGATAAAAAAAGCGCAAGAGCAAAAAAGATTATACAAAGGAAAAAAGATTATGCACTGGTGCGGAGATTGTGAAACTTCTTTGGCTAAACATGAATTAGAATATGAAAATGCAAGAGACAATTCAATTTTTCTGAAATTTAAAATAAAAGCTTCAAAAAATGAATACTTAATTGTCTGGACAACAACTCCTTGGACGATACCTTTTAACCTTGCAGTAATGGTCAATCCAACAATTGATTATGTAAAAGTTGAAGTTGATGGAGAAAAGTGGATTATTGCAAAGGCTCTGGCAGGGGCATTTATTTCTGGAGTTCTTAATAAAAAATATAAGATTGTTGAGAAAATAAAAGGGAAGAAATTACAAGGAATAGAATATATACATCCGTTTAATAAAGAAATGAAAAAGGATTTTGATGAATTAAAAAAGAAATCAAAAAATGTCCACACAGTTATTCTATCAAAAGATTATGTAAATACTGACTCAGGAAGTGGATTAGTTCATTGTGCTCCTGGCTGTGGACCTGAAGATTATGAAGTTGGAAGAGAGTATGGAATTGAGGCATTTAATACATTAGATGAACAAGGAAAGTTCAAAGGGATAGATGCTTTTAAGGGATGGAAAGCAAAACTTGATGATAAAAAGTTTATAGAAGTTTTAAGAAAAAAAGACAGTTTAATTGCTGAAACTCTAGTTGAACATGAATACCCTTTTTGTTGGAGATGTCACAAACCAGTTATATTTAGAACAACAGAACAATGGTTTTTAAAAACTGAAGATTTGATTAAGAAAATTTTAAATTATAATAAGAAAACAAAATGGGTTCCAAAAACAGTTCAAAATAGCTATGAAGCCTGGATTAGTAATCTTAAAGATAATGGAATAACAAGACAGAGATTCTGGGGAACTCCTGTCCCTATATGGGAATGTGAATGTGGAGAAGTTGTTGTTATTGGGAGTCGAGAGGAATTAGAGAAAAAGGCAAAAAACAAAGTTCCTGATAACCTTCATAGGCCCTGGATTGATAAAGTTATAATTAAGTGTCCTAAATGTAAAAAAGATATGAAAAGGATTCCTGATATTTTAGATGTCTGGATTGATTCTGGAACTGTTTCATGGAACTGTCTACATTACCCTCAAGAACAAAAATATTTTAAGGAATTTTTTCCAGCGGATTTAATTTTAGAAGCTTCTGAACAAGCAAGATTGTGGTTTAGTATGCTACAGATATGTTCAACAATTGTATTTGGGGAATCTTGTTACAATGGGGTTTTTGGACATGGAATGATTTTTGATTTTCAAGGAATGAAAATGTCAAAGTC
The DNA here is from genome assembly GCA_964648475.1 of Candidatus Woesearchaeota archaeon. Classification (GTDB taxonomy): domain Archaea; phylum Nanobdellota; class Nanobdellia; order Pacearchaeales; family GW2011-AR1; genus WJLC01. The sequence continues at coordinate 10,393 of CAZYKW010000013.1, forward strand.
CTTAGGAAATATTATTTCTCCATATGAAGTTATTGATAAGTATTCTTCTGAAATATTAAGATATTATATTTGTGAAACAAAGGCAGGAGAAAATATTAATTTTAATTGGGAGGATGTAAAACAAAAACAGAGAAATTTAATGATTTTGTTGAATATTGCAAATTATTTGAAACAATTAAAAGGAAAAGAATCTAAAAAGTTAGAAATTGAAGAAAAATATATTGTTTCAAGATTACACTCCTCTATAGAAAAAACAACTGAATTATTTGAAAATTTTAATTTTGATAAAACAATAACTGAGATGGAAAAGTTGTTCTTAGATATTTCAAGAATATATATTAAACTAACAAGAGACAAGGCAAATGAAATTGTTTATGCAACACTAAAAGATGTATATATTCAAACACTAAAAATGTTTTCTACAATCTGCCCTTTAATAACTGAGCATATTTGGCAAGAATTAAAAAAGAGTGGGATTGTAAAAGAAGAATCAATTCATTTGACCTCTTGGCCAAAGAATGATAAGAAAAAAATTGATAAAAGTCTAGAAGAAGAGATTGAAATAGCATTAAAGGTAATTGAAAAAGGGCTGGCTTTAAGAGATAAGGCTCAGATTGGATTAAAATGGCCTTTGCCTTTTGCAAGTATTTCTTATTATAAGCCGATTACAAAAAGAGTTGGAGAAATAATTAAGTCACAATTAAATATAAAAGAATTAGAAATAATGACTGGAAGCAGAGAAGAGATTACAGTTGAATTAGAAACAAAAATGACCCCTGAATTAAAAGCAGAAGGGTATGCAAGAAACATAATTAGAAATATTCAGGCATTTAGAAAAAAACTTGGATTAAAGCCAGTAAATAAAATAAGTAGTGTTATAATTTGCAGTGAAAAATTAAAAAAAATGCTGGAAAAACATAAAAAATTCGTCGCTGATAAAACAAACTCAGAAGAGCTAAAAATTGTAACTAGCAACAAGGAAAAGTTTAAAAACAAAATAGACTTTAGAATAAAAGAAGAGAGTGGAGAGATAGGATTGTTACTCAAAAAATAACTACCGAAAGGTAATCCCTTAAGTTCACTCCTTTAATATAACAATATTTAAAAAGAGAGGTAAATAATAAAGAATATGATTGTAAAAGAAGAATTTCTAAGTAGATTAAGAAAAATATTTGATTTAAATTTATATGAAGTCAAGGTTTGGACTGCATTATTATCAAGAGGAACTTCTACTGCAGGGGAGTTAAGTAATATTTCTGATGTTCCAAGATCAAGAACATATGACATTTTAGAATCCTTAGAAAAAAAAGGTTTCATCATCATGAAACTTGGGAAACCAATTAAATTTGTTGCTCTTAAACCTGAAGAAGTTGTTGAGAGAGTTAAGAAAAATTTAATAAAACATGCTCAAGAAAAATCAAAAAGGCTTGAAAAATTAAAAGGGGACGAGGTTCTTGGAGAGCTTTCAACATTATTTACTCAAGGAGTTAAGTTTGTTGAACCTACTGATTTATCTGGAAGTTTAAAAGGAAGACAAAATCTTTATAACCATCTTGACATGATGGTAAGAGGCGCAGAAGAAACAATCACAATTGTTACAACAGCAGAGGGATTAAATAGAAAACTTGAAGCTTTAATGCCAAGTCTTCAGAAAGCTAAGAAAAAAGGAGTTAAAGTAAGGCTTGCTGCTCCTGTTGATAAAAATAATATAAAAGTTGCTAAAGATTTCAAAAAAGTTGGAGATGTTAAAAATCTTCAGAGAATGAAAGCAAGATTTGTTATAATTGATTCAAAAGAATTAATGTTTATGCTTCTTGATGATGAGAAATTTCATCCAAATTATGATATTGGAGTGTGGATTAATACAGAATTCTTTGCTCAGGCATTAGAATCTCTTTTTGAATTAGCTTGGAAAGAGATGAAAGCTGTTAGATAATTCTAAAAGTTTTAATTAAAAACCATCTTTTACAAATAATAAGAATACTATACTAATCAAACCTCCAACTGCCATATAAGTAAACATTGTTGTTGGAGAGATATTCCATAAAACTCCTGCAATTATTCCTCCTATTAAACTCACTATTCCTATTACAAATTGATAAAATCCAAAAGCAGTTCCTTTCATGCTGTCTGCTAAATCTGATATATATGCTCTTGGTATTGTCTGAACAATTGCCCATACTAAACCATACAATACAAATAAGAAAATCAAAGAAGTTAGATTAACAAGATATACAAATCCTAAAGTTACTAAAAAGAATAAAACATAACCTGCCATAAGAACTTTTTTTCTTCCTATTCTATCAGAAAGAGTTCCAAAAGGTATTGAAAATATTGCCCATATAAAATTAAATAATAATCCCAAAGCAATTGCTGTAATCATGCTTCCTGTAATGTCTCTAACTCTTAAAAGCAGAAACATATATAATCCAAAATTAACAAGGGTGAAAATCCCCATTACAAAAATAAAATACTTTAACTTATTGTTAAGAGAAGATACTCCTTTGAAAATACTCTTTTTTTGCTTTTTTGATTTTGGTTCTTTAACAAAAAATAGAGGAGCTAGAGAAAGTATTGAAACACTCCCTGCAATTATAATAATTGTTTTAAAACTCAATCCTAATTTCCATAAAAGAAGCAAGACAATTATTGAGCCAAGTATTGCTCCTGATGTATCAAGCATTTGTTGAATTCCAAAACCCCTTCCCCTTTGTTTTGTTGATTGAGCAATTATAGCATCTCTTGGAGCATCTCTAGCTTTTCCTACTCTCTCTAAAGAGGTAAATCCAAGAACATATTGCCAGGAATTTGCAAATGCTAGAAAAAATCTAAAAATAGTTGATAAAAAGTATCCTAAAAAAACAAAAGGCTTTCTTTTTCCAAGTTTATCTGAATACCATCCTCCAAGAAGTTTGAATATGCTTGAAAGTCCCTCTCTAATCCCAGACAGAGCTCCTACAGCAACCCCTCCTCCACCAAAACCAGTAATTAAAAAAGGCAAGAGAGGTGTAATCATTTCACTTCCAATATCATTAAAAAAACTACTAAAACCTAAGAACCAGATATTTTTTTCACTCTTTTTCATTTTTCTGTTAGTTCACTAATTAAATAATGGGGGAGAAGTTTTTTAACCTTTACATTTACAAATTTTCCTAAAATGTTTTGCTTAGAAT
>CAZYKW010000014.1:0-13062 GCA_964648475.1 Candidatus Woesearchaeota archaeon
AAGAGAAAATAAGTGCAGATCACCTACTTTATGTTAGCTTGAAATATACAAAAACGTGTGATGTTATTAGAAATTTACTTCTAAGATGGAGGAAAATGATTGAAACTTCTATTGATAGCATTCTAAAACACGCAAAAAAGAAAAAAAAGATCTCAAGCGTTCCAACCAATCCAGTTAAAAAAATAGAGGCAATGAAAAAGCTATTTAAAAAAGATGAAAATATAATGAAAAGTATTGAATTTTATGAAATGTTAAGAAAAATTGAAGAATTAAGACAAGAAAGAATTGGAGAATTTAGGAAAAATGTCTGTTTAAAAATAATGTACAGAGGGGACGAAATAAATGTTAATTTAGAACAATTAAAAATTTATGCAGATATGCTCGAAAAGTTTATAAGCACTACAAAACAATTTCTTCTATCATAAAGAATAAAAATTCTTTAATGGGCAAAATGCCCAAAAATTAAAATGACAAAAATAATTGTTATAACATCTGGAAAAGGAGGTGTAGGCAAAACTACAACTGCTATAAACTTAGGGGCAGCAATGAACTATTTTGGAAAAGATGTTCTAATTATAGATGGGAATTTAACAACCCCTAATGTTGGAGTACATTTAGGTTCTCCTGAGGTTCCAGTAAACTTAAATCACATTTTAAATGGAAAGGCGGATGTTTTTGAAGGAGTTTATGAACATGAATCAGGACTAAAAATAATACCTTCTTCTCTTTCAATCAAAGAACTATCAAAATTAAAATCAGAAAAATTAAAAGATTTTAAAAAGGATTTTAAGAAAGTAGTATCTGATTATGTAATTATAGATAGTGCTGCTGGACTTGGAACTGAAGCTACTTCTGCAATGGAAGCAGCTGATGAAATAATTTTAGTCTCAAATCCAGAAATGCCTGCTATTACTGATGCATTAAAAGCAATAAAACTTGCAGAGAGTTTAAAAACACCTGTAAAAGGAGTCATCATGACTCGTGTAAAAAAGAATGACATTGAATTACAACCAGAAGTTGTTAAAGATATGTTAGAAATAGATATACTAGGAATGATTCCTGAAGACATAAATGTGTCAAAATCTCTAAATTCAAAAAATGCTGTTGTTCATACTCATCCAAAAAGCAAAGCTGCAAGAGCATACAAAGAAATTGCAGCCACAATAGCAGGAATAGATTATAATTCAACAAAAGATAGAGAAAGTATTCTTAAAAAATTCTTTAAAAGTTTAGGTTTAATAAAATAATTTAACTAATCTTAGTTCCCGATTCAATATCTTTTCCAGGAACAAGTAAAACGCATTTATCCTTATTTACCCCTCCTGCAGCCAGCAACATTCCTTGGCTTTCTACTCCTCTTAATTTTCTCGAAGCAAGATTTGCAACAATTATTATTTTCTTTCCTTGTAATTCTTCAGCAGAATAAGAAGGTTTTATTCCCGCGCATATAATTCTCTCACCAAGTTCACCAACATCAATTGTCAATTTATACAGTTTATCAGCTCCTTCAATCTCTTCAACTTTCTTAATTTCAGCTACCCTTAAATCAAGTTTTTGAAAATCTGAAAATTTAATTACATTACTGGACATTCTTATCTACTCCTTTTGATTGTTTTAAAATTAAACCAAATAATTTTCTTATAAATTTCCTATTAATTCCTTTTCTTTTTGCAGATATCTCCATTTTATTATAAATCTCTTTCTCTCTTTTTAAATTATAAATTGGAAGATTTTTTTCTTTTTTATGTTTTCCAATCTTTTTAACAATTTGATTTCTTTTAACAATAAGATTTAGAATTTTAGAATTGATTTCATCAATTTTCAAATGTAATTCCTTTAATTTATTCATTTTATCTTTTCAAAAAGTATTTTTGATTTTCTAATGTTTTTTACACTAAATTGTTTGATTATTTTTTCTGTAGACTCTGGAATAAAAGGAGACAACAATTTTGCAATTTCTAAAATACTTTCTTTTAATTCAAATAAAACCTTTTTATTTTTTGTTTCCCATGGCTTTTTACTCTGAACATACTCATTACACACATCAATAAAAGCGAATATTTCATTTAATGCCTTATCTAATTCAAAGTTGTCTATTAAATTATTAATCTTCTCTAATTTTAATTTTTTAATTAATTTATTCTCACACTTTTCAATCCCATTTCTTTCAATTAATCCTCCAACCCTTGAAATTAAATTCCCTAATTTATTTGCCAGCTCATCATTATGTCTTTGAATCAAAGCTTTTTCTGAAAAATCCCCATCATTTCCTTCTGCAAAAGGAAACTGCCTGCATACAAAATACCTAATACTATCTGCTCCGTATTTTTTTACAAGTGTTTTAGGAGAAATAACATTTCCTAGAGATTTTGAAATTTTTCTTCCATTAAAACTTAGAAAACCATGAACAAAAATAGTTTTTGGAAGTTCTATTCCAACTGACTTTAAAATAGCAGGCCAATAAACGCAATGAAACCAAGCATTATCTTTTCCAAGTAAATGGACATCAGCAGGCCAGAATTTCTCTTTACCTTTCTGCCTAGTAGCAGAATAGTAATTTAATAAAGCATCATACCACACATAAACAACATGTTCTTTATCTCCAGGAAAATCTACTCCCCAATCAAAACTAGTCCTGCTTATACTTAAATCCTTTAAACCTTGCTTAACTCTTTTAATAATTTCATTTCGTCTTTCTTTAGGAAGAGTGAATTCAGGATGCTTCTTATACAAATCCAAAAGAAATTTTTGATAATTACTTAATTTAAAAAAATAACTTTTCTCTTTTATTTTTCTAACTTTTTTATCAGGATGATAAGGACAACACCCATTAACTAAATCTTTTTCAGTAACATAAGCCTCACATCCTACACAATACCACCCCTCATATTCTCCTAAGTAAATATCTCCTTTATCCTTTGCTTTTTTTATGATTTCCTGAACCACTTTTTCATGGTCTTTGTCTGTAGTTCGAATAAATCTATCATATTGGACATTTAACACTCTCCATGCTTCTTTGAACTTATTAGAAATCTCATCAACAAATTCCTTTGGTTTTTTTCCAGCCTTTTCAGCAGCTTCTTGAACTTTTTTTCCATGTTCATCTGTTCCAGTTAAAAAAAACACATCATTACCATTAAGTCTATGCCACCTCGCTAGAACATCTGCTATAATTTTCTGATAAGCATGTCCAATGTGAGGCTCTGCATTAACATAATCTATTGCTGTTGTAATATAAAATTTCTTTGTCATAATTCACTAAATCAGAATTCTTATTTAAATCTAATTATTTTCTTGTATTTGTTTTTGAACATACTCTTCTAATCCATCCATCCCCATTTTTCTTCTCTCATAAAGCCTAAAATCTCGCTTTTGCTTTCCTTTGTAAATTTTCTCTCTTCTCCAAAGAGGCAGTGTTTCATGAGAATAAAAAACAAGTAATTTATATTGCAAATCTCCTGCTTTTCCCCCTCTTTCTTATAGTTCATCAATAGGTTGAAGTTCACTAAAAATTCTATTAGAAATAACTCCAATCTCCCTATTATCATTAATTATTACAAAAAAATATCTCCGTCTTTGTTCTAAAGCTTCTGACACAAAATTCCACCACAATTGCCTTTTCATATTATTTTTCTTATGAAAGAGTTTATAAAATTATTTGTATTATTGAAAATAATGAAAAAAGAGAGTAAAAGAGATATAGAATTAAGACATAAAGCAAGAAGACACAGCATAAAAGAGGGAATGTGGGCAACAGTTCAATCTTCTCTTGGAAGTAGATATATTTCTCCTTTTGCTATAGCAATAAATGCCAGTAATTCTCTTGTAGCATTATTTGGCTCAATATCTGGATTAATAGGTCCTTTAACTCAATTATTTAGTTCAAGATTAATGGAAAAATATTCAAGGAAAAAAATAATTCTTAAAGCAGTTTTATTTGAAGCTCTAATGTGGCTTCCTTTTATTATAATTGGTTTTTTATTTTTCAAGGGGATATTATTAGATCTTCTTCCTTTACTTCTTCTTTTTGCTTTTGCCATACAACTAATTGCGGCAAATATCGCAGCTCCTCCTTGGTTTTCATGGATAGGAGATATTGTTGATGATTCTTACAGAGGAAGATGGTTTGCAAAAAGAAACCTTCTTTTAGGATTTGTATCTATTGTTTTAGCAATTATCTCTTCTTTTTTTCTAGATTATTTCAAAAACATGAATTTAGTAATGTTTGGTTTCATAATATTATTTGGTTTAGCTTTATTTGGAAGATTTATGTCTTGGAAATGTTTTAAAAAGCAATATGAACCTAAACTAAAACTAAAAAAAGATGATTATTTTTCTTTTTGGGATTTTTTAATTAAATCTCCAAAAACTAACTTTGGGAAATTTGCTATTTTTAGGTTTTTTCTGGCTTTCTCAACTTCAGTCATAACTCCCTTAATTGCTGTTTACTTATTAAGAAATCTTAGTTTTAATTATATAATCTATATGGCAATAACAATGGCAGGAAGTTTTTTTGCTCTTACAATAATAGAATTATGGGGGAAATTTGCAGATAAATTTGGAAATTATAAAACAATAGTAATAAGTTGTATATTTATTCCATTAATTCCAATATTATGGATTTTAAATGCCTCTCCAATCTATTTGATTTTGGTTCCATCTATCATTGGGGGAATATTTTGGGCAGGATTTCATTTATCTGCTGGAAATTTTATATATGATAATGTAGGTAATGTAAAAAGAGGAATTGCTGTATCTTATTATAATATGTTGCTTGGACTAGGAACATTCTTAGGTGCAGGTCTAGGAGCAATTTTAATAAAATACATAAACACAACCACAATACAACCCATAATTGTTATTTTTATAATAAGTGCAGTTTTAAGATTATTTACAATAATCATAGGGCTTCCTATGATGAAAGAAGTAAGAAAAGTAAAAAAATTCAAAGGAACAAGTTCTCTAAAAAATCTAATAATTAAAGAAGCAAGACCAACACTTGTAGAAGAAGTTCACCAGATTATGTCAATGAAAGAATATTTAAGAGAGAAATAACAAATCTTTTAAACAAAACAAATATCCATTTAATATGAAAACATGTCCTAAATGTGGAAAAAAGATTGAAAGAGAATTTGACTTCTGCCCTTATTGTGGAAAATCTTTAGACATAAAAAATAACTGGGGGATATTAGGAAAAAATGACAATCTATTTGAAAAAAAAGAAGAAGTTTTTGGGTTTGGAGGAGGAATACTTAATAAAATGATTGGAAATGCTATGAAAGTATTGGAAAAAGAACTGCAAAAAGGAATAAAAGAACCACAAATAGTTCCAAAAACAAAAGTTCAATTGTATATAAATGGGAAAAAAATAAACATAGGAACCAAACCAAAAAAAATAATTAAAAGAACTGCAAAAAAACAAATAAAAGAAATTCCCTCAACATATTTTTCAAAAGAAAGTTCAAAGAAATTTTCAAATCTTCCAAGAGAAGAACCAAAAACAAATGTAAGAAGATTATCAGATAGGATTATATATGATATAGAAATGCCTGAAGTTAAATCAGTAGAAAATATATCAATAATTAGACTTGAAAATAGTATTGAAATTAAAGCAATTGGAAAAAATAAAGCTTATTATAAAGTGATTAAAATAGGATTGCCTATTCTTGATTACTATCTATCTAAAGGGAAATTAATTCTTGAACTAGGAATGAAAAACTAGATTCACAAAGCTTATAAAGAAAATAATTTTTTAGTGTTTATATGAGCCTGTAGCTCAGCCTGGTTAGAGCACTACTCTGATAAGGTAGGGGTCCACGGTTCAAATCCGTGCAGGCTCATTTAATGATTTGAACTTTAGTTTAGTTCAGGTTCTGTAGAAGATGGACTAAGCCAAGGACTTTGTTCTTGAGCTCAAATCCGTGCAGGCTCATTCATATTCTAAACCTCAAAATTTAAAAACCAATTTTCTATCAATTATTTATGGTAAAGGGCATGTATCAATATATAAGAAAAGCATGGAAAAAACCTGACAAAAAAACTCTTAGAGAAAGAATGATAGAGTGGCGTAAGAGCAGAGTTTTTACTAAAGTAGATAAACCATTAAGGATAGACAGAGCAAGAAGCCTAGGATATAGGGATAAAAAGGGCTTTGTAATAATTAGAGTAAGATTAAAAAGAGGGGGACATAAAAGACCTCGTCCAAATAAAGGAAGAAGAAGTAAAAGACTTCACATTAAAAAAAATTTAAAGATGAGCTATAAATGGATAGCTGAACAAAGAGCTGAAAGAAGATTCAAAAATCTCATTTCTCTGAATTCATATCTAATAGGAAAAGATGGAGTTCATTATTTTTATGAAGTTATTATGGTAGATCCTTCTAAACCTGAAATAAAAAATGATAAAAAATTAAACTGGATTTGTAAGAAACAAAATCAAAAAAGAACAATGCGAGGACTTACAAGTGCAGGAAAAAAGTCTAGAGGATTGAGAAAAAAAGGCCCATCTAAAGTAAGACCAAGTGTAAGAGCTGGAAAAAGACGTGGAAAATAAGTAGTTATTTAAATCCTTATTTCTAATTAAAAGTATGTTATCAAAAGAGCCGATTGATTTAGATAAAATTAAAAAAGAGGACATAGATAAAGAAATTCTTAGATTAGGAATAATTGCAGAGTTAGATGCAATTAACCTATACGAACAACTTGCTACAATGACTGAAAACCAAAAAATAAAAACAATTCTTTTGGACATAGCAAAAGAAGAAAAAACACATGTTGGAGAATTTCAGACACTTCTTTTAGAACTTGATAAAGAACAAGTAGAAGAATTAAAAAAAGGAAAAAAAGAAGTTAAAGAATTATCTAAATAAGTCCTACAATGAACTATAAAAAATTAGCAGAAGTCTATGAAGAACTTGGAAGCACCACAAAAAGATTAAAAAAAATAGACACTCTTTCTAAATTTGTAAAGTCTTTAAAAGAATCAGATAAAGAAGTTACATACCTTCTTATAGGAAGGGTATTTCCAGAGTATAGTGAAAAGAAAATTGGAATAAGCAATCAACTCGCGATTCAAGCAATTTCAAAGTCAACAGGAAGAGAAAAATCAGAAGTTGTCAAAGCATGGAAAAAAATAGGAGATTTGGGAAAAGTTGCTGAAGAACTTGCAAAAAAGAAAAGACAATCAACTCTAAGAAGCCAGATACTTACTATAAAAAAAGTTCTTGAAAATATACAGAAACTTCCTGAATTAATAGGAAAAGGGACTGTTAGTAAAAAATTATCTTTAATAACCGAATTATTAAGTTCTGCTAGTCCAATAGAATCAAAATATCTAATAAGAACACTAATAGGAGATTTAAGAATAGGCGTCCAGGAATCCACAATTCGTGACGCATTAAACAAGGCTTTTTTCAAAAATAAAAAAGAAAGTGCTTCAAAAATACAAAGAGCTTTAGATAGAGCAAATGATATTGGTGCAGTATTTGTTATGTGTAAAAAAAGAAAAATCAAAGAATTAGAATCAGTAGGAATTGAGGTTGGAAAACCAATAAAAGTAATGCTTGCTCAAAAAGCGAAAAATATTGCAGATGGATTTAAAAAAGTGGGAAAGCCCTGTGCAATAGAATACAAATATGATGGATTTAGAATGTTGATTCATAAAAAAGGAGAAAAAATAACTCTATTCACAAGACGTCTTGAAAATGTAACAAAACAATTTCCAGAAGCAGTAAACTACATTAATAAATATGTTAAAGGGAAATCATTTATTCTTGATTCAGAAGCAGTTGGATGGGATTCAAAAACAAAAGAATACAAACCATTTCAAAGCATAAGTCAAAGAATCAGAAGAAAATACCATATAGAAAAATTACAAAAAGAGCTTCCAGTAGAAATAAATGTGTTTGATATTTTGTATTATAATGAGAAATCTATGATTGACACTCCCTATAAAGAGAGAGCAAAATTAGTAAGAAAAATTATTAAAAAACACCCTTATAAAATAATCCCGTCTAAATTAATTATAACTGGAAATGAAAAAAGAGCAGAGAAATTCTACAAAGCTGCTCTTAAAAATAATCAGGAAGGAGTAATGATGAAAAATCTTGAAACAATATACCAACCTGGAAAAAGAGTAGGACATATGTTAAAAGTAAAACCAGAAGAAAGGGATTTAGATCTTGTAATTGTTGGCGCAGAATATGGAACAGGAAAACGTTCTGGGTGGATGTCAAGTTTTATTCTTGGATGTAAAGGAAAGAAAAAAGGAGAATTTCTTGAAATTGGAAAAATGGGAACAGGAATAAAAGAAAAATCAGAAGCAGAAGTAGGAGGAGTTTCTTTTGCAGAATTAACTAAAAAATTAACCCCCTTAATCACAAAAGAAAAAGGTAAAAAAGTAAAAATCAAACCAAAAATAGTTGTATCAGTAACATATCAAGAAATACAGCACTCTCCAAATTATAATTCTGGCTGGGCTTTAAGATTTCCAAGATTCACTGCATTAAGACCAGACAAACCCTTATCAGAAGTTGCAGACTTAAAAGAGGTTGAAAAAGATTTCAATAACCAAAAAAGAAACTGGAGATATGGGTAGATTACTTATATAAAAATTTTTTAATACCCTCAATCCAAGAAGGGGTTTTTCTCTCTTTTGCTTTTTCTATTCCCTTACTTAATTCATACCTGTAAAACAATCTAGAAAAAAGTCCATAGACTCTATCTTTAATACTTTCTTTAGTCCTGATTTTGTAGAGTCTAAAATTCTTATCAATTAATCCTTGTTTTTTAGCTGCATCAAAAATATCCTTAAATCTATCCAAATGACTAGGGCTGGAAGCAATGCCCACTCTTTTTACTCCTTTTTTCTTAACTTTTTTAAGAGAGTATAAAAGGTTCTCTAAAGAGTTTTTAGATTTATCTTCAATTCTTATATCTCCTGCTTTTACTCCATATTCCCTTAAAGTTCTATATATATCAACCCTTTGGGATTTCTTTAATCCTTTATCTCCAAGTTCTCCACTTATTATTAAATAGTCTACTCCTTTTCCATGCGCATATCTTTTAGCCGCCACACTGGCTCTCTCCCTATCTATCTCATGCGAGGGCCCAGTTGGAATTATAATAGCATCTAATTTCCTTCTTGAAATTAATACAAAAAATATTAAAAATAAAACAATTCCAAAAATAAATAAAATATCCATAAAAATAAAATAAGAGCAGACTATAAAAAGTATTCGTCCCGTCGAAGCCTTTATAAAGACAATTTTCCATTTAAAAAACAATGGTAGCAAAAAAAACAATAAAAAATCCAAAGAAAAAAGGCTCTTCATATAAAATACAAAATATTGTTGCAACTGCTTCTCTTGGAAAGCCAGTTCCTTTAACAAAATTAGCAAGAACACAACCAAATACAGAATATAATCCACAAACATTCCCAGGACTAGTTTTAAGAATCAAGGAACCAAAATCAGCTGTATTAGTATTCTCATCAGGGAATCTTGTTTGCACAGGAACAAAATCAGTTGCACAAGTAAAAAGAGTAATTCAAGCTGTAATAAAGCAACTTAGAAAAATCAAAGTAAAAATAACAACTAAACCAAAAATAACAGTACAAAATATAGTAGCTTCAGGAGAGATTAATCTAAAACTTAATCTTAATTTTCTTGCATTAGAAATGGAAAACACAGAATATGAACCAGAACAATTCCCTGGTTTAGTATATAAATTAATTGAACCAAATGCAACTTTCCTATTGTTCAGCAATGGAAAACTTGTATGCACTGGAACAAAAAACAGAAAACAACTTGATTTCTCAATGATTCAGCTTTTAAAGAACGTAAAAGTTGCTTTAAAGAACTATAAATAACCTATAATTTTTAATTATACCCAATTCTACATATAAATCTATAAAAACTAGAAGTCTTTTTTCTTATTCATGGTGGAAGAACAAACTCCTATAGAAAATAAAGAAGGAAAAAGTCTTGCAAGAAAAAACGAGGAATTACTTATTGAAGCGAAAAATTTCTTTGATTTTCATAAAAAATCTCTAGGAGAATCTTTAAGAAAAGAGCAAAATGTAATATACCTTGATTTCATAGGATTAACAGAGTTCTCAAATAAATTAGCAGATGAAATAATAATAAATCCAGAAGATACCCTAAGAATACTCGAACAGGCAATAGAACAATCAGGATTAATAGAAGATGCGAGAGTTAGATTAATTAATCTTCCAAAAATTCAAGACATAAAAATAAGAAACATTCGTTCTAAACATCTAAATGAATTAGTAGTAATTGAAGGAATTATAAGGCAGGCAAGTGACGTTCGTCCACAAGTAGTAAATGCTAAATTTGAATGTCCAAGCTGTGGAACCATTCTTTCTGTATTACAAATGGAAAAAAAATTCAGAGAACCAAGCAGATGTTCTTGTGGTAGAAGAGGCGGATTTAAATTAATAAGTAAAGAAATGGTAGATACACAGAGACTAGTGGTTGAAGAATCTCCAGAATCTCTAACAGGAGGAGAACAACCTAAAAGAATTAATGTCTTTGTTAAAGAGGATTTAGTTGAACCAAAAATGGAGGAAAAAACAACTCCGGGTGCAAGAATAAAGGTTATTGGAACTTTAAAAGAAGTTCCTGTTCCTCTTTCAAGCGGAGGAGTTTCTACAAGATTTGAATTAGCAGTTGAAACAAATAATATTATTCCATTAGAAGAAACATTTGAAGAATTAGATATTAATGAAGAAGATGAAAGACAAATATTAGAACTATCAGAAGACCCAGAAATTTTTAAAAAACTCACAGATAGTATTGCTCCAAGTATTTGGGGACACAAAGAAATAAAACAATCTCTTGTTCTTCAATTATTTTCTGGTCTTCAAAAAACAATGGCAGATGGTTCTAAATCAAGAGGAGATATTCATATTTTATTAATAGGAGATCCAGGAGTGGCTAAATCAGTTATGCTTGGATTTATGGCAAATATCTCTCCTAAAGGAAGATATGTAGTTGGAAAAAGTGCATCAGGAGCAGGACTTACAGCAACAGTTGTAAGAGATGAATACTTAAGAGGTTGGTCTCTAGAAGCAGGTGCAATGGTTTTAGCAAATAAAGGGTTAGTATGTATTGATGAATTAGAAAAAATGGATCCACAAGACAGAAGTGCCATGCATGAAGCAATGGAACAACAATCAGTTACAATTAGTAAGGCAAATGTTCAAGCATGTTATTCAAAAGATACAGAAGTATTGACCAACAAAGGATGGAAAAAATATTCAGAAGTTAAAAATTTAAAAATAGCCCAATATAATCCAAAAAATAATTCAATTCAATTTCTTCCACATAAAGGGCTTTATATTTACGATTATAAAGGAAAAATGTTTAATTTCAAAAACAAAAGAAATGATATCCTAGTTACGCCAAATCATACAATGTTAGTAAAAGAATCAAGGCATAAAAAATTCTCAAAAATCGATGCTGAAAATATAACTTTCAGTAGAATGAAATTTATTAATTCAGGAGAATTTAAAGGAAAAGAACAAAAATTCTTTATTCTTCCAAAAATAGCTCATAAACAAAATAGAAAACACATTAAATATTTACATCAACATAAAGATAAAAAAATTTCAATGGATCTCTGGTTAGAATTTCTTGGATACTATCTTACAGAAGGAGGAATAGAAACTATTCCCACAATAGGAATAGCTCAAAAAAAAGGGGAAAAATCAAATAAAATAAAAAAATGTCTTAAAAAATTAACCGGAATTTTAGGATGTTCTCTTTCTGAAATTGACTGTGGAAAATATGCGAGATTCAAAATAACTCAAACACAACTATACGAATATCTAAAAAATTTTGGAAAAAAATGTTATGATAAACAATTAAATATTGATTTTTCAAGTTTTTCAAAAAGACAATTAAAAATATTATATAATGCTCTAATGCTTGGGGATGGATGTTCAAAAGGAAAATATTTTAGCTGCACATCAAAAAAATTAACAGACATTGTTCAAACTCTTGCTCATTTAATTGGAAAATCTGCTTCACGAAATATTCATTATAAAGAAGGAGTAAGAGGAAAAAGAAAAACAACTTATAGGACAACAATATCAAACAAAATAGAGACAGAAATAAAAAAGAAACAAATTAAAAAAATAAAATACAATGGAAAAGTTTGGTGCTTTTCTACATATACCGGATTTTTTGTTACAAGAAGAAATGGAAAAATAGCAATACAAGGAAATACACTAAAAGCGCAAACTTCTGTTTTAGCTGCTGCAAATCCAAAATTTGGAAGATTTGACCCCTATCAAAGTATTGCCCAGCAAATTGATTTACCCCCAACATTAATTAATAGATTTGATATTATTTTTACAATGAGGGACCTACCAGATAAAGTAAAAGATGAACAAATAGCAAACCATGTTTTATTAGAACATAGTGAAAAAGGAAAAACAATGATTATTCCAAGAGAATTATTTAGAAAATATGTAGCTTACACAAAACAAAGGATACACCCTGAATTAAGTAAAGAAGCAATTCATGAATTAAAAACATTTTATGTAGAATTAAGAAACAAACCAGTATCTTCTGAAAGTGCTATGAGACCTATTCCCATTTCTGCAAGACAGCTTCAGGCCCTAATTAGAATGTCAGAAGCCTCTGCAAAATTAAGATTAAGTAATATAGTCTCAAAAGAAGATGCAAAGCAAGCAATTGAATTAATGAAATATTATTTAATGCAAGTGGGTTATGATTATGAATCTAAAACCTTTGACATAGATAGAATTTCAACAGGAATTCCCACTTCTCAAAGAAGCAAGATAATTACAGTAAGAGAAACAATAACTCATTTAGAATCAAGACTCGGAAGCTTAATTCCAGTAGAAGAAATAGCAAGTGAATTAAAAGACAAGTTAACAGAAACAGAGATTGATGAAGCAATAAGTAAACTTCAGGCATCAGGAGATATCTTTAAGCCAAAGAAAGGTTATGTTCAAAGAACATGAGAAAAATAGCTTTAATAGGAACACATGGAACAGGAAAAACAACTTTAGCCC
>CAZYKW010000015.1:0-12242 GCA_964648475.1 Candidatus Woesearchaeota archaeon
ATGCAATCAATGAGAGAACTGAGCTCAAGCCTTTCACATTCCATTTCCAGACAACAGGAGACCCAACTGAATAATTTACTTGAACAGGGTAATATCTCAGTGCTTCTACGTTTTGCCCTGCATTAATCCATGAAGGAACATTCTGACTAATAATATTAATAAAACCAGCAATAATCGGTTTATCTCCTGTATATGTACCAATAGAATAAAGACTACTAATACTAGAAATAATTGTAGAATTAAAAATAGGTTTATAACCATAAAGGCCAACAGCATTAAAGCTTGAATTTTCACTTATTGTAGTAGAATTATCTTTAAAATTAACAAAACCTCCATGAGTTGAATTAATTATTGTTGCATTAGTATAATCTTCAAATTCAAAATATACATTACTAGTAAAACTAGTATTCGTAAGTTCCATATTTGTACTCTGAGTAAATAAAAAATGATAACTTGTAGAAGTTGCATCTATTACAGAATCTGTAAAATTTATAGAGGAATTAATAAAAGGCAAGTCATAGCTTCCAAGTTGAAGAAGCAAATCTGAATTTGAAATACTTACATTTGCAAGAACACCAGAAGCAAGATATTGCGCTGTAGAAATAGTAACAGAAGAAAAATTAACATTATTTCCTAACATTGAAAGTCCAGGAGACATTGTAGAAGTTAGTGAAAAATTAACATTATTGGTATCTTCTTTTAAACCATCTACAACAAAATCATTATCTGAATCTCCCCATGCATCAATAACATGAATTGTAAGAAAAGAACCCTCTAAAGAAGAATCATTTAAAAAAACAGAAGAATTATCTTCCACATCAAGAAAACTAAAAGTAGTTTCAGAAAAATTATTTGTTGAATTATATCTAGCATAATATCTATCCTCTAAAGTTACATTAACAAAAGTTACATTTGCTCCAGTATTTGCATAAATATTTCCAATAATATCAATCACTCTATCCTCACACCTTACAACTCCTGTAATTACCCAGTCGCCTGAGCCAGGAGGATTACAATTTATTTCCCCTAAAGTTTCTCCATATGGAGCAGGAAGAGTTTCATTTTCTTCTTGAACTTCAGGCTCTGATTCAGGCACCACAGATTCTGGAACTACAGGTTCAGTTGGAAGCCCTCTTGTTCCTTCACTTAGTTGTTCCTCTTCAAGACTTATTTGTGTTGTATCTCCAAATAATTCAATTTCATCATAAACAAAAGAAACTTCTAATTCTCCTTCTTCAGCTGGAATATTGAGATTATCTAAAGAAATTTCTATTGTATAATCTTCATCTCCTAAATAATCTGTAGTTATAATAATTTGATTATCCTCCATACTCAATTCAACATTCTGTTCAGAGGAAATTATTTCTGCTGTCTGACCTTCTTCTAATTCATAAATAAAAGATTCATTTGCTCTAACTTCTCCTTCAAGCTCTTCAATTAATTCTAAAGAAACCTTTCCAGTTAATAAGGTCAAAACATTTGAAACAATATTTCCAGAAATAGTTCTTTGTCCAGATTCATTTTCTTCTGGAGTTTCATTTTGTTCTACAGGTTCTTCTGGAGTTTCATTTTGTTCTTCATAAATACCTAAAACAAAAGAAACAGGAGGAAACCTAAGAACATCAGGCAGTCCAAAACCTGAACCACTTCCATCAAGAGTTGTTTGTTCTACAAAAAAGTTTCCCTGAGTCTCCTCCTCTTCTATAAGCTCTTGTAAAAAGTATGAATATTCATTTTCTCCATGAGAAATAATAACTTGTGTTTCAGCAGGAATTAATTCTGATTGTTGTAGAACAAAAACCATATTTCCATGTAAAACCTGTCCCTCAGCATATACCTCATCAATAGAAATGCTGGCCTTTCCTGTAAAAGAAGTATAAGAAAAAAACAACAAAATTAAAAGAGTTGATAAAATAATAAATCCCATAAAAGTTCTATTATTTTTTTGTTCTACATGCTTTCCTAAGTATCTTTTTTTTACTTTTCCGTCCTTGTCTCTATAACTTTCATATAAATAAGGACCATAGGTTTTACCTCTTTTTACAACAACTCTTTTGTGACTCATTAGGACTTATAATATGTAGAATAAATACTTTTTAAATCTTTTTTATAAAAAAAGAAGTTGTTCTACAAAGAAACAGAAGATTTTTAAAGAAGAATAAAAATATTTAATATTATGATACAATCAATACAAAAAGAAAAAATAATTCATGCTAATGGTTCTAATCTTCAATTTTTAGAAGAGATTAAAAGAGAAGCAGAACAAAAAGGACATAAAAGAAAAAATCTTGTTTTTAGATGCATTCCTGGCCCAGAGAATAAAGAAGGAATCAAAGAAAAATTAGAAAAAGCTAAAGAGAAACACAAAGGGGAAATTATACACGCTCTTCCATCATATAAAGAAGGAGGAGGATTAATGAAATTTGTTTCTATAGTGGAAGTATATGATATAACTCATCTTGAAAAAACTAATTATCAGGATATTTTTGAATTTAAAAAAGGGGGTTTAGTTGGAAGATACTATAGAGATCAAAAATGAAAACAGAAATAACAAAAGAAAAATTAGAAAAATATTTTAATCTAACAACACGAGCTTTAAAAAAAACTAAAGAAAATATTATTTCTGGAAAAGAAAACTACGCCAAAGAAATAATTGAAATGGTTGAGAATTATCTATCAGATGCTAAGCACTTTGAAAAAATAGGAGATTTTGTAGATGCATTTGCAGCATTAAATTATGCTCATGGATGGTTAGATTCAGGTGTAAGATTAGATATATTTGATGTTAATGATAATTCTCTATTTACAATAAAGTAAAAAATGAAGTTAGAAGAATTAAAAAAATATTTTACAAGAAACAATATAAGAGATAAAGAAAAAAACTCCGCTATTAATGAGTACATATTAGAAATATCAGAAGAAGAAAGAAATTATTTGGCAAAATGTCATGAACCTTCAAAACAAGCAATTCAAGAAGAAAGGAATGTAACTAAAGCAGGAATAAGATTACTTAATAAATGTTATACTGGAGGCAAAAAAATTCAATTTAAAATTTTCTATCCATTAACTTGTGCTGCAGCAGGAAAAGAAATAAGAAACCCCAACCAAGAATTAAAGAAATATAAAGAAAAAAACAGAACAAAAACAAGAGCACCTCCTAAACCTACTGGAAATGTAAGAAGAATAAAAATGAGAGTATATGGAATTGGTTCTGCAGATAGAAACCCTCGAGGTTAATAATCAAAATAAAATGAATAGACATAATTTAAGAAAAAAATTAAAAGGAGTAAGTATTGAAGATAGATATCCCATTATTGAAGAATATCTTGAAAGTGTTGATGAAATAGAAAGACAGAGATATAGAGAATTTTTTCCAGATTCTATTCAAGCTCTTCAAAAGCACCAATCAGTCACAAGGGCTGAAACAGAATTATCGCCAAAATATCCTGAATTAAATGGAAATTCATATTATTTAATTCATCAAGTAGCTTGTGTTGAAGCAAAACAACCACTTAGAACTCCTTTAGACGAATTAAAAAAAAGAAACATACAAAGAAAACAAACCAGATTAAAAAGCAAGAGAATAGAAAGAAAAACAGGAATATTAGCAGATAAAACCCCTACAAAAGTGGCAAGAAAAAAAGCACCTAGAGAACATAAACAATACTAAAACTTAAATACCATTTTCTCGTTAGAAGAACATGAAAAAGAGAGTGATAGTTATTAGTCTTGGAGGAAGTCAAATAATTCCCAATGATATTAATCTATCTTATTTAAATAAATTTAAGAAAATTCTAAGAAAACATACAAAAAAATATAAGTTTATTATTGTATGTGGAGGAGGAAGTGTAGCTAGAAGATATATTTCTGCATTAAGAAAAAAAGGAATAAGTGAAAAACTTCAAAGTTTAGCAGGAATTTCTGCAACACGAATGAACGCGAGATTTATGAGCTACTTCTTTAATATAGATCCAAAATATGGCATTCCTCACACAATTAAAACACTAAAAAAATACATAAAAAAACAAGATATTGCTTTTTGTGGAGCCTTAGAATATAAACCAAATCAAACTTCAGATTCAACTGCAGCAGATATTGCCAAAGAATTCAAATCAGAATTTATTAATATAACAAACATAAAAGGTTTATATAATAAAAATCCAAAAAAATTCAAGAATGCTAAATTTATTCCAAGAATAACCTGGAAAGAATTTGATATAATGGCAAATAAATCAAAATTCCAGCCAGGACAACACTTTGTTCTAGACCAGACTGCATCAAAAATTATTTTAAAAAATAAAATAACAACATATATTACAGGAAACAATTTAAAACAACTAAATAATCTTCTAAATAATAAAAATTTTATAGGAACCACAATCCAAGGATGAAAAAGGATATATCTAGAATAAAAGAAAGTAATTTTGAAAAAGCAAGGAAAATAATAAGGGAACAGAAAAAATCAAAGAAAAAAGTTGTATTTATTAGTTCTAATGATGATTTAACAAGGAAAATTCTTGAAAAAGAGCCTGTAAATATTCTAGTTATTCTTCAATCTTCCAGAAAAGACAGACAAAAACAGAGGAATTCGGGATTCAATCAAGTATTAGCTAAAATAGCTAAAAAAAATAATGTAAAAATTGGAATATGTTTAGATGAAATTTTTAATTCTAAAGATAAAGAGAAAGCAGATATTTTAGCAAGGGTAATCCAAAACATAAAATTATGTTCAAAAAATAAGATTCAAATGAAATTTTGTGGAGAAAAAACTAGAAACATATATGATTTAAAATCCTTGGGATTAGTATTGGGCATGCCAACGTGGATGACTAAAAACCTTTAACTGAAAAAACAAGCTTTTTTAATCCTATTTTCATAAATAAAAACATGGAAAAAAATCTAATTGAATCATTAAGTCCTAATGAAAGAAAAATAATTCCTTATTTAAAAGAGAGCATAGAAAAAATATGCAAAAAATCAAATCTAAATAAAGTATCTGTTATGCGTGCTTTAGAATATCTTCAGAATAAAGAAATAGTAAAACTTACTTCAATAAAAAAGAAAATTGTTGAAATAGGAATCAATGGAGCATTATATAGAAAAAAAGGACTTCCAGAAAGAAGACTTCTCAATTTATTAGGAGAAAAAAGAATTCTAAGTTTACAAGAAGCTCAAAAATCAAGCAAACTAACAAATGATGAATTTAAAGCATCTTTAGGAGCTTTAAAGAAAAAGGCGCTTGTAGAAGTAAAAAATGGCAAATTAATGTTTATAGGACAAAAACAAGAAATTTCTAAAAAAAGTTTAGAAGAAAAATTCCTTGAATCTCTTCCTCTAGAATATGATTCTTTAACACCCGAACAATTATATGCATTAAAATCTCTTCAAAACAGAAAAGATATTGCATATATTCTCGAGAAAAAAATAATAACAATAGAAATAACAGAACTTGGAAGAGAATTAATGCAGTCGAGCATAAAGCAAGGAAATCTAATTGAAAAAATAACTCCAGAAATACTAAGAAGTGAAAAACTATGGAAAGGAAAAAGATTTAGAAGATATGATGTTACTTCTCCTGTTCCTAAAATAAGTGGAGGAAAAAGACATTTTGTAAATCAAGCACTGGATTTCGCTAGAAGAATTTGGACTGACCTTGGATTTACTGAAATGAAAGGAACCATCATTCAAAGTAGTTTCTGGAATTTTGATGCTTTATTCACTGCACAAGACCATCCTGTAAGAGAACTTCAAGATACTTTTTATCTAAATAAAAAAACCAAGCTTCCAGACAAGAAATTAGTTAAAGTAATTAAGCAAACACATGAAATAGGAATAGCTGGAAGTAAAGGTTGGGAGTATAAATGGGATGAAAACGATGCTGAGAAATCAGTACTAAGAACACATACAACATGCCTTTCAGCTCAAAAACTTTATGAATTAAGCCAGCTTCCAAAAGAACAAAGAAAAGGAAAATTCTTTGCATTAGGGAAAAACTTCAGAAATGAAACAATTGATTGGAGCCATGGTTTTGAATTCTATCAAACAGAAGGAATAGTTATAGATGAAAATGTAAATTTCAGACATTTATTAGGTTATTTAAAACAATTCTATAAAAAAATGGGTTTTGAAAAAATAAGATTTGCTCCTGCATACTTTCCTTATACAGAACCATCAGTAGAAGTCCAAGTCTGGCATCCTAAAAAGAACATATGGCTTGAATTAGGAGGAGCAGGAATCTTTAGGCCAGAAATCTCTGTTCCACTTTTAGGCAAACAAACACCTATACTTGCATGGGGGCAAGGTTTTGACAGAATTATAATGGATTATTATAAAATAAAAGACTTAAGAGAATTATACAAAAACAACCTAACTCAATTAAGAAAAATGAAATTTTGGATGAAATAAAAATGAAAGAAATACAAAACAAAGTAGAGAAATTCAATAAAGATAGAGGATGGGGAGAAATAGGAGAAATAAAAGATCTTCTTTTAAATATGAATGAAGAGATAGGAGAGTTATGGCATATAATTAAATGGGTAAATGAAGAAAAGCAAAAAGAAATGATAGAAAAAAATAAAGAAGATGTAGGAAATTTTATAGGAGACATGCAATACCTTATTCTTAAAATAGCATTCATATGCGGAATAGATTCTGAAAAAGAAACTTTAAAGGTATTAGAAGAATATGAAAAAAGATTTCCTATAGAATTAATAAAAAAATTTAAACATGGAAATGTAAAAGCAGGAGGAATTGATAATAAATGGCAGTAGTAAAAATACCAAAAAAACTCTTTGAAAAAGAAATAGGAAAATTAGATGAAAAAATGAAACATAAAATTGCTATGTTTGGAACTCCCTTAGAATCAATAGACGACAATGAAATAGAACTGGAAATATTTCCAGACAGACCAGATTTACTTTCTTATCAGGGATTTAAACGTGGATTTTTAGCTTTTTTAGGAAAAAAAACAGGACTTAAAAAATATAAAATAAACAAACCAGAAAAAGACTATTACATAAATATAGATTCTTCTGTAAAAAAAATCTGGCCATATGCTGTATGCGCAATTGTAAAAGGATTAAAATTTGATAATGAAAAAATAAAAGAGATTGTAGATATACAAGAAAAATTAACAACTACAATTGGAAGAAACAGAAAAAAACTAGGATTAGGAATATACCCCCTAAATAAAATTAAACTTCCTATAACTTACAAAGCTTTAGAACCAGATAAAATAAAATTCACTCCTTTGGAAATAGAAAGAGAATTAAGTGGATTGCAAATACTTCAAAGACATCCCACTGGAAGAGAGTATGCTCATCTATTATCTGGAAAAAGCAAATTTCCTATATTTATTGATTCTGCAAACGAGATTCTAAGTATGCCTCCGATAATTAATTCACATTTAACAGGGAAAATAACAGAGAATACAAAAGATGTGTTTGTAGAGTGCACAGGAACAGATTTAAAAATAATACAAAAAGCTCTTAACATATTTATAACAGCCCTAGCTGAAATGAATGGAAAAGTCTATTCAATGATAATTAAAGACAAAAAGTCTCTTGTAACTCCAAACCTTACACCAGAAAAAGAAAAAATATCAACAAAAAACACAAATAAACTTCTTGGATTAGATTTAAAAGAAAAACAAATCAAAAAACTTCTTGAAAAAATGGGACATAATTATAATAAAGGATTTGTAGAAGTTGCTGCTTGGAGAACAGATATTTTACATGAAGTTGACTTAATAGAAGATATTGCGATTGCTTATGGTTATGATAATTTCAATCCAGAAATTCCAGAAATTTCAACAATAGGAAGCGAAGATTCAAAAGAAACTTTAAAAAGGAAAATTGCAGAGATTCTTTCTGGACTAGACATGATTGAAGTATCAAATTATCATCTAACAAAGAAAAGAGACCAATTCATAAAAATGGGAATTTCAGAAAAAAAACAAAGAAATTTTATTGAAGTAGAAAAAAGTAAGACAGATTATACAATATTAAGAAAAGATCTTAGTCATTATTTATTAAAAAATCTCTCTGAAAACATAGATTCAGAATATCCTCAAAAGATATTTGAAATAGGAAAAGTTTTTGATAATACTGATGAAAAAGAAAGATTATGCATAGCCTTAACACCAGGAAATTTCACAGAACTTAAACAAATACTCGAATATTTATTTAAAATGTTAAATAAAAAAATTAGTTTACAAGAAGCTGACAAATCTCCAACAGGATTTATTGATGGAAGAACAGCAAAAATAAGATTGAATAATAAGGATGTTGGAACAATAGGAGAAATTCATCCAAGAATACTCAGAAACTGGAAAATAAAAATGCCAGTAGCACTTCTTGAAGTAGATCTAGAAGATATTCTATAAGCCTGTGCTGGGATTGGGCTCAGGTAAACCTGGCCTAATTTATCTTTTTTAATAAAAATCCAAATTAAACTAAAGTTCAAATCTAATAAGCCTGTGCTGGGATTTGAACCCAGGACCTCTTCATTACCAATGAAGCACTCTTGCCAAAACTGAGCTACACAGGCATATAAAATTATTAAAAAAGGAATATAAAAAATTATCTCTCAAGAATTTTTAAAAAAACTAAAATCATCAAAGAGATTAAAAAAGCAATTGCTATTACTCCAAATATCAAACTCAATAAAAAGAAAAGATTTCTGTAAAAATCCGCATTTGAACCTACATATAGTATAGAAGAAAATACAAAGAGTATTATAAAAAGAAGAAGATTCCCTAAAATAATACTTATTTTTTTATTTGATTTTGGCCTTACTGCTCTAACTCTTATAGCAGGTTTGAAAGATTCTTCAAAGCTCCCTATACTTTCAAAAATATTAACTGGTTTTTCTTTTTTCTTTGAAATCTTTTTAGTTTTTTTCTTAGATTTAGCAGACGTTTTTTTTCGAGATTTCGCCATATAAATTGAGGACAAAAATACTATTTAAAGATTTTTATCTTTTAGGCAACCATTCTAATTGGACAATCTTTCCAGTCATAGAATAAGCATTAGAATAAACCTTATTTAACCAGCCCATATATAAATCTGAAAAAAGGGATACATTCTCTCCACAAATAAAAGATAGATTGTGATTACTTATAATAAGTAAAGCTCCTAAAAGAAAAAAAATTATAATAAAAAGAAAAATCTTCATTTTAGGTGGCATTAGCAGTCCAATCAAGTCCAATAGCATGCCCTACAATAGATTTAAAATTAACAAATAAACCTCCTAACCAAGAAAAATAAATCTTAATTGCCTTTGTTATACCAGAAAAACTAGTATAATCTATATCATAATTTTTAGTGGTAAGTGTAAAACTAATATATGCAAATAAAATTAATGCTATTAAAACAAAAGCCCATAATTGGTGTTTAAATTTCCTTAATTCTACCATAATCCATATTCCTAAAACAAGAACAGTTACTACAACTAAAATTATTGTTAGCATAAGATATAAAAGCACAAAAGGTATAAAAAGATTTCTGCACTATCAAAAAAGATGGACAGCCCTGTAGTACAGTGGTCAAGTATATCAGACTCTGGATCTGATGACCCAGGTTCGAATCCTGGCAGGGCTATTTTTCGAACCTTGGTTTAGTTTGGATTTTTATTTCAAATATTAAAAAGACAGACTAGGCTCGAATTTATTTGAAGCCCGAATCCTGGCAGAGCTATATTGGAATTGTTTGATTTGATTCGTAATTCTTATAAACTTAACTATTCTTAGTATATTATGGCTAAAAAAGAAAAATCTAAAGGAAAAGAAATAGGTGTTGTAAGCAATTATTTCAAACATGTGAAAGCTGCAGCTATAAAACTATCTGCACCTCTTAAAAAAGGAGATAAGATAAAGATTGTTGGAGGAGATAAAGAAGTTGAAGTAGATGTGAATAGCATGGAAATAGATAGAAAACCGATTGAAGAAGCTAAGAAAGGAGATGAAATTGGTTTACTAGTTCCTGAAGATATACATAAAGGAAATAAGGTTTACAAAATATAGGATTTATTCAAAATAATTTTATAAACTAAAGCACCCTCATTCTTAAAATGATAGTAGTGGATGTTGAAACAACAGGCCTTAATTCAAAAAAGAATTCTATTGTAAGTATTGGCGCTGTTGATTTTTCAAATCCGATAAACCAGTTTTATGAAGAGTGTAGAATTTGGAGAGGCTCAAAGATTAATCCAAAAGCATTAGAAATAAATGGTTTTAGTGAAGAAGAAATTAGAAGTCCAAATAGAAAAACACTAGAGAAAACAATTAAAGAATTTGTAGAATGGATAGAACATATTAAAGATATTACTCTTGCAGGGGAAAATCCTTCATTTGATAGGGATTTTTTATATGATTCTGCACAAAGATATGGAGTTAATTTACATATAGGACATAGAACAATTGATTTGCATTCTAAATGTTATATTCATTTACTTAAAAGAGGGTTAACTCCTCCAAATAAAAATAAAAGAAGTGACTTGAATGCAGACAAGATATTTGAATATGTAGGATTGCCAATTGAACCAAAACCCCATAAAGCAATTGTAGGGGCAAAAATGGAAGCAGAAGCCTTTTCAAGATTAATTTACGGTAAATCTCTTTTAAAAGAATTTGAAAGGTATCCTCTTCCAAATTATTTATAGAAATAAATTTAAATAGCTTAATTAATTCAAAAAAACAGGCCCCTGTAGTATAGTGGCCAAGTATGCTGCCCTCTCAAGACTCAAAAGAAACTAAATAAGTTTTTGCGGGTTTTAAACCAAGGGGATAGGGATAAAACATATTCTTAAATGAAACCCCAAGGTATTGAAGAGAGGTGACTAAAACTCGATGAGAGTCCAAGTCTAGCATCTCAATGCAGACTTCTCTTTTGGAGAACGGCAGTGACCCGAGTTCAAATCTCGGCAGGGGCGTTTTCAGATATTCAAAAAGCCACAATTCAGAGAATATCTCCGAGTTTTGGACGAGCAGAGTTCAAATCTCAGCCAGGGGTGTTATTACAAGTATGTTCTCGCGTGAAAATCCAAGAAAATTATTTTAATATTTTATGTCCCTCTAAAGGGTATAGAAACCTTTAAAAATAAAATGTGCTCATAAATGTATTTAAATCGGAGGAAATTTTTAATGGAAGAAGAGTACTACGACGATGATGAAGAAGATGAAGAAGAAGACGATGAAGAGTATTGCGATGACAATGACGAAGACTATTAAATAGTTTAAAAAAATCTTTTATTTTTTATTTTATATACTAATCCAATAAAAGGAGGAGACTTAAATGGCTGGCAAAAAAAAGGCTAAGAAAAAAACAACTAAAAAGAAAAAGAAATAGTAATTCTTTGATACTCATTTTTAATTTCTTTATTTTCTTTATTCAAAAACTATCTGGGCATCAACAATAACTGGTTTGTCTTTTTCTAAAATTAGAGGATTAATATCTAAAGATTCAATTCCAAGAGTAGACAAATTACATAATTTTAGCAACAATTTCTTAATTCTCCTGTTTTTAGTTAAATCTTTTACTCCTTTAACACCGCAAATTCTAAAATCTACTTTCTTCTCTTTTTCTACTTTGCTCCCTCCTTTACCAAAACCAATAACATAATCAAATTCAGGAGTTTTTTTAAGTCCCAATAAAAATTCCTTGCCCTTTACTTGCCTCTGAATCAAAACCCCCTCTGCATTTTTTATTTTCATTAATTTTCTGAATGCATTCAAAACCTGTTTTTTGTTTTTAATTCCCTTTATAATTCCATTAACTTTTGTTTTATGAATAATTTTTTTACTAGATACCTTCATTACAACAGGAAAATCAAAATTAATTTTAATTAATTCTTTTTCACTTTGAACAAATTTAGTTTTCACAATATCAAATCCATATTTTTTTAGAAACCCCTCTGCCTCTTTCTCAGTAAATACTTTCATAATCCTTAAACAAAATGTATTTATATTAATCTTTCGAAATATAAATATGAGAAAAGAAATTAAAGAATTTATTCAAAGCAAAAAGAAAATCCTAATCCTTCCAAGAAACAAAGAAATAGACATAATATCTCAATGGAAAGAAGTAAGAAACCCCTTAAGAGTCTACTTTAATTTCATTTTAAGTAAAATAAGCAATATACTTCCTATAAAAATGAAGAGAAGTGCTTTAAGACTAATAGGGGTTAAAATAAAAGAAAATGTAGGACTGGCTCCAATAAGAGTAGACAGCCTACTTCCAGAATTA
>CAZYKW010000016.1:0-1901 GCA_964648475.1 Candidatus Woesearchaeota archaeon
TTAAACCTATTATGTATGTTTTTTCTTTAGAAACTTAAATCTTTATTAATACTTATCATGTATGTATTATTTTATTATACAAAACTTTATAAAAAGTAGTGACTAAAATTAACTTATGCCTTTTATAGTTAAAAAGAAAATTTCTGGGAATGATTATTATTACTTAAGACAAAGTGTTAGAAAAAAAGGGAAAGTTGTTTCTAAATGTCTTGCTTATCTTGGCAAAAATCGAGGAGAAGCAGAGAAAAAAGCAAAAGAGATTATGAATAATATTGAAAAAAATCAGACAATTCTTAATGTTAAATCTAGAAAAAAGAAAAGTGAGAGCAAGGATTTTGTTTCAACAAAAATTTCTATTGAAGAATTGACTAAGTTTTGTAAAAGCAAGGGATTTGTTTTCCGTTCAAGTGATATTTATGGAGGATATGCTGGTTTTTGGGATTTTGGTCCTTTAGGAATTGAATTGTTTAAAAACATAAAAGAAGATTGGTGGAATCATTTTGTTTATCAAAAAACAAATATGGTTGGAATTGATTCAAGTGTGATTTCTCATCCAAGAACCTGGAATGCTTCAGGACATCTTCAGAATTTCAAAGATATTGCAGTTGTTTGTAAAAAGTGTAAAAAAGCAACAAAAATTGATGCTTCTGAAGAAGGAAAAGCAAGATGTGAGTGTGGAGGCGAATATGAAAAACAAGGAGAGTTTAATCTCATGTTTGAAACTAAAGTAGGGGCAATTAAGCCTGAAACTGCTCATCTTCGAGGGGAAACTGCACAGGCAATGTTCATGGATTTTAAGTTAATTACTCAAACCTCTAGAATGCATTTGCCTTTTGGTATTGCCCAGGTTGGAAAATGTTTTAGAAATGAGATTGCTCCTCGGGATTTTTTATTTAGAAGCAGGGAATTTCATATTGGAGAGTTTGAATTTTTTATTCATCCAGAAGAAAAGAAATGTAATCTTCTTACCGAACAACATTTGAACACTAAGTTTATGTTTCTCGATGAGGAAACACAGATAAAAGGAAAAAATACTCTTAAGGAGATTACAATAAAACAGCTTCTTGATAAAAAGAAATTAGGAGAGTGGCATGCATACTGGTTAGCAGAACAAGTTATGTGGTTTAGAAGCATTGGATTAAACGAGATAAAAATAAGAGAGCACACTAAAAAAGAATTGAGTCATTATAGTTCTGCAACATTTGATATTGATTATGAATATCCTTTTGGAAGCAAAGAGGTTGCTGGAAATGCAAATAGAGGACAGTATGATTTAAAACAACATCAAAAAGAAAGCAAAGAGAGTATGGAGATTTTTGATGAGAAGACAAAGAAAAAAGTTTTACCAAGGGTTATTGAGCCAACTTTTGGAATGGAGAGAATTTTTTTAGCTGTTTTAACTAAAGCATATTATGAAGATAAAAAAAGAGGAAATATTGTTTTGAAAATTCCCGCAAAACTTGC
The DNA here is from genome assembly GCA_964648475.1 of Candidatus Woesearchaeota archaeon. Classification (GTDB taxonomy): domain Archaea; phylum Nanobdellota; class Nanobdellia; order Pacearchaeales; family GW2011-AR1; genus WJLC01. The sequence continues at coordinate 1,465 of CAZYKW010000016.1, forward strand.
ACCAATCAAGGTTTCTGTTTTTCCAATTGTAAAACAACCAGAGTATGAAAGGATGGCTATGGAGGTTGCGAATAGCTTGGGGGAAGAATTTAATGTTTCTTATGATAAGAGTGGAAGTATTGGAAAAAGATATGCAAGAAATGATGAGATTGGAACCCCTTATTGTGTAACTATCGACGGTGATTCTCCTAAAAATAAAGATGTTACAATAAGAGATAGAGATACGACTAAACAAATTAGAATTAAGATTTCTAAATTAAAAGAAATTTTAAAAAAATTAATCGATGATAAAATATCTTTTGAATTAGCAGGAAAAATAATTAATTAATTTTTTTAATTTTTTTAAAAAAGTTTTTAAAGAAGTTATTCCTTATTATACTAATTAAATAGAGGTGAAATTTAATGGCAAAAAAACTTACTGCTGCTGCTAAGAAGAA
>CAZYKW010000016.1:2001-8676 GCA_964648475.1 Candidatus Woesearchaeota archaeon
AAAAGCTGCTGCTCTTAAAAAGAAAAAAGCTTTAATGGCTAAGAAGAAAAAAGCTGCTGCTCTTAAAAAGAAAAAAGCTTTAATGGCTAAGAAGAAAAAAGCTACAAAGAAGAAAAAAGTAGTTAAGAAAAAGAAAGTGGTTAAGAAGAAAAAAAGAAGAAGATAAATTTTTATTTTTATTTTTATTTTTATTTATTCTGTAGAGAATAGTATAATTTTTAAATTAGAATTATTTAATAGAGGCTATGGGCGAAGAGTGTGTTTTTTGTAAGATGGTAAAAGGAGAAATTCCTGTTGAAAAAATTTATGAGAATGATAATTTTTTTTCTTTTCCAGATGCTAACCCTATTGTAGAAGGACATACCTTAGTTATTCCAAAAAAACATTTTAAGACTTTTTTGGATTTGCCAAATACTCTTGGAACAGAACTTATAGAATGCATTAAAAAAACAACAATGAATCTTATGGATAAATATAAAGCAAATGGTTTTAATGTTGTTACAAATAATTTTCCTAGTGCTGGGCAAGTAGTTCATCATTTGCATTTTCATATTATTCCTAGAAAAGAAAAAGATGGAAAAATTCTTCATTTAGATGAAAAGAAATGAGCACTATCTTTTTAAATAGACCTTATTTATTAGTTTTGACTCTGTAGCTCAGGGTTAGAGCGCTGCTCTCATGAGGCAGAGGTCGGGGGTTAAAATCCCCTCAGAGTCATTATCTCTTATAAAATAAGGATTACTATATAGTAATTATTATAAAGAGCATTTCTATTGTTTTTATGCTCGAAAATGCCTAATACTCAAGAAGGAAAGGGACCTGTTGCAATTAGGAATGTGTTGCCTGAAGTAGTTCAAGAAACAAAGATTGGAGAATATGCCCCCTCTCCTGGGCAAAGAAAACAAGAACAACAAAGACAATCAATTGAATCTCCTCAGAAAATTCAATATCCTGCAACTCTTTCTGAGTCAGAAATAAGGCTTTATGAGAAAATTATATCTCATCCAACTAGAAATGTTCAAATGTGGATACGCCCGGAGGCTGTAAAGGTAGATCCTGATTCAAAACAAGTTACTATTTTTTCTGTTAATAATTTTTGTTATGACTGGTTAAAACAACCCCATTATAAATCTTATTTGTTAGGTTGTGTTAGTGATGTTTTAGGAGAGGGTTATGAATTAAATTTTACAGTTGATAAAGAATTAGTTCTTTTTGATAATAATCCTAAAGTGGTTGGCACCTCTTCTAAACCTGTTCCAAGAAAAAGACAAACACGTCTTGAGAAAAAAGTTTTTATGCCTTATGAATGTAAATTTAAAGATATAGGATGGTCTGATGGTAATGAAAGGGCATTAACAACTCTAAAGAAGATTTATGCGAATATTGTTCTTGGGAGGCATTCAAATATTAGTGATAAAGCTATTGCTTTAATTGGAGATTCTGGAGTGGGAAAAACTTATGTTGCTTCTGCTTTAGCTAATACTCTTTCAGAAAAGGGTTTTGATTCTTGGTGTCTTAATCTTAATAATCTTTCAGTGAAATTACATAATACTCGGGGGGAGTTTAATAGAAAACTAAAACCTCCAGAAGGAATAAAACTCGCTATATTTGATGATGTAGATGGTTGTTTTAGCAGCGGAGGAATTGCAAGGTATGGGGTACAAAGAGGTTTTTTAAAATGTTTGAATCTTATAAGAAATTCTTCTGGAGGAACACAAATAATTTTAACTGGAAAGAAAGAGCCAAGAGAGTTAGCGAGAAAATTGAGAAAATATGCTTCTAGTATTAAAGATGAGGAGAATACTCGTAAGTGGGTTGCAACTAATCTTGCAGGTAGGCTTGAAGGAGCGACAAGAGTTTACTTGGATCACCCCTCTCGTTCGAGTTTAAGAGGATTTGTGTCTCATTTGGTTCGTCATAATTGTAGAGGAAGAAAAGAATTAGAGACTTTTTTAGATTTTTATGTTGAGACTCTTTCTTCTGAACAAATAAGATTAAGTGAAATAGGGGGGGATATTGATACAATTAAAACATATTTAGAGAATCATGGAAATCCTCGGCTTTCTCCTGAAATTGCTATAGAGGCTTTAAGATACCAGGAATCTTTTTTTGATCCAAAGAATTTGCCAGATAAAATTATCGAAATTATGTTGGAAGAAGTGGGTATTTCAAAAGAACAACTTTTAGCAAAAAAAAGGGGAAGCAAAACTATTGCAGATTTTAGACATAAAGTCGTATATGTATTAAGAAGATTATTAAAAGGCAGAAGTAGTCCAGAGATAGCAGAAATGGTTAATAGAACTCACACAACTATATTAAATTCTGAAAAAAAAGTAAGAAGAGAATGTTCTGATGAAGTTTTAAAAAAATTAGTAATGAATGTTGAAGGTAAACTTAAACAGCGAGGAATAAAATTCGAAAAATAATTATTTTTTAACTGCTTTTATTGATTCTTGTATCTTCTTTTCCTTTTCTTTTTGGAATCTTTTAAGTCTTGCAATATATCCTGCTATTTGATTTCTTACTTTTTTACTTGGCATTTCTCTTCCAAGCATTTTTTTATTTTTCTCAAATTCCTCATTAAATTCAACATCTTCTTTCATCAATCTTTTTGCAGTTCTCTTGATTAATTTTGTTTTTATTTTACCCATATTATTCTTTCTTTCTTTTAGTTTTTAAACGTTTTTATTCAATCTTTTCGATTTCAGAAAGATTTTTTATAGCTTCTATAAAATTATTTAATTTTTTTAATGGTTCCCCTAAACTAATTATCATATATTTAAGCCCTAATTCTGAAGCTTTTTTACTTGCTTTTATTATGTCTTTTTCATTTATTCTTTTTTTATTATAGGCAATTAGTAATCTCTCTTCGCTGTTTACTCCTATTTTTAAGGTTAAATCCCCTTTACTAAATCCTAAAATATCAATTATTTCTATTGATTTGTTAGAGAGAAATTCTTTTATTTTATTGAAAAATTTTTCATCCTTTTTTTGAGAAGGTTTTCTTTTTTTAATGGTTTTTCTCTTTTTTGGTTTTTCCGGCTCCTTTACTGATTTGTCAAATATCTCAACTTTTGGCTCTTGTTTGATTTCTATTTTTGGTTCTGTTTTGAATTCATCTTCTGGGGTAGTAAAATATCTCCAAATAATTTCATTATTTCTATTAAATGGAATAGCAAAGTCTTTAATTGCTCTTAAAGCAACTCTAATTGCAGGTTCTTGTTCAATGTCCCTTAAGAATTTCTTTTCACGTAATAATTCATAAGCATCTTTTTCTCTGCTTTTCAAATGTTGCGAGAAATTTTCTAGTCTTGTTTTCTGCCCTGGAAGATAATGGACAGAGGAACTTCCAACTTTCATATGACTTATTTTAATTCTTTTTTCAGATATTAGTTCTGACAAAAAAGCAGATGTAAATAAAATACTCATTCCAATTTCTTTAGCAATATGAACAGGAAGACAAGGACCACGAATACGCATTATACTTATTATCCTATCTTTAATTTCTAGAGTATTTTGAGTCATATTTGAATTAGAAACTAGTGAGTTATAAATATTTATGGCTTTAACCATTTAATCTCATAATAAGTTGCATCTCCTTCTTCATCCACTATTGCCAAAAGAAGTTTTTTGTTAGTTGAATGTGCCACTCTGTTTTTAGCAGAAAACTCATGCCAGGTTAGTTTTTTGGATTCATAATCTACAAATACAATCCATTTAGCATGATTTTTACCTGATTTAAAACCTTTTTCATAAACTCTAAAATCCCCTCCAAATTTAAGTGCTGTTTTTACTATGTATCCTTTTTTTCTTAGATCTTTGAAGACAGGATATTTTATTTCTAATCTTTTATCCATTCTTTGTAATTTTTTAATTAGTTCTTTTTTTGGGATTAATTTTTCTTTCATATAAACATTCATTTTTCCTTTTTCAACTAGAAATAAAGTTTCTGCTAGTGTATACTGGATTTTTTCTCCCACTCTTTCCCCAAATTTGCTTTTTTTATTGAGAGTATAAGCTTCTGGCGAATTGCTTGATATTATTCTTTTAATTAAATGTGCCTGAATCTTTTTCATATTTTTATTAAGCTAAAGATAATATTTAAAAGTTCCTGAATAGTTATCTGAATATGGTTTATGATTTTAAAAAAATAGAAAAGAAGTGGCAGAAAAAATGGGAAAATGAAAAGGTATTTGAGACTAAACAATCTAAAAAAAAGAAATTTTATGTCTGTGAATTTTTTCCCTATCCTTCTGGAGAAGGACTTCATTTAGGGCACGGCCTTAATTATACAATTGGAGATATTTTTGCTAGGTTTAAGAGATTACAGGGATATAATGTTCTTTATCCAATGGGATATGATGCGTTAGGATTGCCTGCTGAGAATGCAGCTATTAAGGCTGGTACTCACCCAGAAGAATACACAAAGAAATCAATTGGGAATTTTATGAAACAACAAAAAGCAATGGGATGGAGTTATGATTGGAGCAGGCTTGTTAATACATCTAATCCAGATTATTATAAATGGGACCAATGGATTTTTCTTAGGATGATTGAAAAAGGAATTGCTTATAGAAAAAAAGCCCCTGTTAATTGGTGTCCTAAATGTCAAGGAGTCTTGGCTAATGAACAGGTTCATGATGGAAAATGTTGGATTCATAAAGTTGATGTAGAGATAAAACATTTGGAGCAATGGTTTTTAAAAATTACAGATTATGTTGAAGAACTTCTAGATAAAGTAGATAATTTAGATTGGCCAGAGAGAATTAAAGTAATGCAAAAGAATTGGATTGGAAAAAGTCATGGAACTGAAATACTTTTTGAAATTAATGGAGAAAAATGGCCTGTATTTACAACACGTCCAGATACTATTTATGGTGTAACTTTTATGGTTATTTCAGCTCAGCATCCTAGATTAATGGAATTAGTAACAAGTGAACAAGAAAAATCAGTTGGAAATTTTTTAAAGAAGTTAAGAAGTGTAAGTGAAAAAGAGTCAGAGGAATTAGAAAAAGAAGGGGTTTTTACAGGAAGCCATGCAATAAATCCTGTAAATGGAGAAAAGATTCCTATATATGCTGGCAACTTTGTTTTAGCTGATTATGGAAGTGGAATGGTTATGGCTGTTCCTGCTCATGATCAAAGAGATTTTGAATTTGCAACAAAGTATAATATTCCACTTAAAGTTGTAGTTAGCTCACAAGAACAAGAAAAAGGGGTTGTAAAAATAGGAAGAGCATATACTGGAGAAGGGATATTGATTAATTCAAGCAAGTTTAATGGAATAGAGAATAAAGAAGCAAAGAAAAAAATAACTGAGTATCTAAAGGAGAAAAAATTAGGTAAAAAAACTGTTCAGTATAAATTAAAGGATTGGTTAGTTTCAAGGCAGAGATATTGGGGAACTCCTATTCCTATTATTTACTGCGAAAAATGCGGGGTTGTTCCTGTTCCAGAAAAAGACCTTCCAGTAAAACTTCCTAAAGATGTTAAGTTTGGGAAAGGAAACCCTTTAAAGACTAATGAAAAGTGGATTAGTGTAAAGTGCCCTAAGTGTAAGGGGAAAGCAAAAAGAGAGACAGATACAATGGATACTTTTGTTAATTCATCTTGGTATTTTTTTAGATATGCTGACTCTAAAAATAATAAAGAAATATTCAATAAGAAGAAAGTTAATTATTGGGCTCCACTTGATGTTTATATTGGAGGGGCAGAGCATGCATGCATGCATTTGATTTATTGTAGATTTTATACTAAGTTTTTAAGGGATTTAGGATTATTGGGATTTGATGAACCTGCAAAGAAACTTTTTAATCAAGGAATGTTGCATGCAGAAGATGGACGAAAAATGTCAAAAAGTCTCGGAAATGTAATTAACCCGATAGATGTAATCAAAGAAGTTGGAGCAGATACTTTAAGATTTTCTTTAATGAGTTTTGGTTCTCCTGATAAAGACATGAATTGGGATAAAAATATCATTTTAGGAAATCATAAGTTTTTAAAAAGAGTTTTTGATTATTTTTCAAATTTCAAAAATTCTAAGACTAATCCAAGAGTTGAAAGCAAATTAAATAAAACAATTAAAGAGGTTACAGATTATATTGAAAATTTTAAGCATAATCTTGCAATCATAAAAATAAGGCAGCTTTTTGATTCTTTTGTAGATAAAGAAATAGATAAAAAAACTGCAGAGAGTTTTTTAAAGATGCTTCATGTTTATTGCCCTTATATTACAGAAGAACTTTGGGCAAAATTGGGGTGCAAAGGATTTATTAGTTTAAGTAATTGGCCAAAAGTAAATGAGAAAAAGATTAATGAAAAATTTGATAAAGAAGATGAGGTAAGGAATAAACTTGTTTCTGATATTTCAAACATTTTGAGAATAATAAAAGAAAAAAAAGAAAGGGTTTATGTTTATGTTCTTCCAAATGAACTAGAGTTATATGATGCAGGAGATACTACTAAGAGAACTGGAAAAGATGTAAAAATCTTTGCAGTTAATGATAAAAATAAGTATGATCCAACAAATAAGAGTAAGAATTCTAAGCCTGGAAAGCCGGCTATTTATTTAGAGTAAAAAGAACCAATTTTCTTTTATGAATCTTTCTATTAAATTATTGTTCAGGGCTGATTATCTTTTTTGAATGGTATATCCACATTCAGAACACTTCCATT
>CAZYKW010000016.1:8686-11733 GCA_964648475.1 Candidatus Woesearchaeota archaeon
ATAAGAGTAAGAATTCTAAGCCTGGAAAGCCGGCTATTTATTTAGAGTGATTATCTTTTTTGAATGGTATATCCACATTCAGAACACTTCCATTTCTCAAAAACATCTTCTTTATATGAAAAAGGTAGTAAATAACCTTTTTTACATTTGGGACATTTTGGAAAAATACAATTTTCGTTTTCCATTATTCTAAAATCGCTTTTATCCTCCTTACACCTGATGAAGAGGATTGTTCTTTTTTTATTTTGAATTTTCCTAATTCGCTTATATTTTTGACATGTGGGCCTGCACAAATTTCTTTAGAAAAATCTCCGATAGTATAGACAGAAACTTTTTCTCCATATTTTTTATCAAATATTCCACAAGCGCCCATTTCTTTTGCTTGTTTTGGGGTCATTTCTTGTCTAATAACTTCATGTGCATTTTTTATTTGAGCATTAACTAAATCTTCAATTTTTTTTAATTCTTCTTTTGTTAGTTTTCTTGGAAATGAAAAATCTAGTCTTAATCTTTCTGGAGTTATATTGCTTCCGCGTTGTTCAATTAAGTCATTTTTTAATACTATCTTTAGTGCCTGTAATAATAGGTGTGCTGCTGTGTGAAGTTGAGTAGTTTCTTTTGATTTGTCTGCTAAACCTGATTTAAATCTTCCTGCAGCTGCTGTTCTAGAGAGTTCCTGATGTTTTTCTGCTTCCTTTTCAAAGCCTTTTTTATCAAGATTTATTTTTCTCTCCTTGCTGAGTTCTTTTATCATTTCTAAAGGAAACCCATAACTTTGAAATAAAAGAAAGGAGTCCGTTCCAGAAAGTGTTTTTTTATTCTTTGTTACTTTATTAAAATATCTTAATCCTGCTGCTAAGGTCTGTCTAAATCTTTTTTCTTCTTTTTCCAATTCATTTAGTATTTTTTTCTCATTTTTCTTTAATTCAGGATAATCATTGTATATATTAATAACTACTTTTCCTACCTTCTCTGTAAAATTGTTCTGCATTACAAGTCTTTTTCCAAATCTTATGGCTCTTCTTATTAATCTTCTTAAAATATATCCCTGCTCCTTATTCCCAGGAATAATTCCTTCTCCTAAAATAAATACAGAAGCTTTAATATGGTCTGCAATAATTCTCATTGTTCTTTCATTTCCTTTGTATTTTCTTTTAGATATTTTTTCTATTTCTTTGATTATAGGTAGCCACATTCCTGCTAAATAATTGTCATCTAATCCATTTAGAATTGCTATTGTTCTTTCAACCCCCATCCCTGTATCAACATTTTTTTGTTTGGCTAAAGTATATTTCCCCTTTTCATTTTTTAGATATTGCATAAAAACATTATTCCATATTTCAAAGTTATTTACAAATATTTCTGTATCTGGACCGCATGGGCCTGTTTTTCCTGCTGGCCCCCACCAATTTTCTTTTTTTTCAAGAAACTTAATTTTTTTTATTTCAAAAGATTTCCATATTTCTGCAGTCTCTGTATCTTTTGAAGCGTTTTTATCTCCTTTAAAACAAGTTACAGATAATTTTTCTTTTGGAATTTCAAGAACATTTGTTAGAAATTCTATGCTATATTCTATTGCTTGCTTTTTCCAATAATCCCCTAAAGACCAGTTTCCAAGCATTTCAAAAAAAGTATGGTGATTAGTGTCCCCAACTTCATCTATGTCTTTTGTCCTTATACATTTTTGGACTCCACATAATCTTTTTCCTAGTGGATGTGGTTGTCCTATTAAATAAGGAACTAAAGGGTGCATTCCTGCTGTTGTAAATAATACAGTAGGATCATTTTCAGGAATAAGACTAGAATTAGCAATTTGTTTATGCTCTTCTGATTTAAAAAAGTCAATATATTTCTTAATTAATTCTTTTCTATTCATATTAGAAGATAATATTTAGAGTTTTAAAGATTTATCTTTGAAGAGCTTTTAGTTTCATTTGAATTTTTTCAAGCTCTGATTCTACTGAACCTTCTTCACTTTCTTTTTTGTGAATCTCTTTAATAGTTTTCCTTTGCTTTCTTGCATGGGTTTCTGGTTGAAGTATTTTTGGAATTTTAACTTTTGGAAGAAGTTTCTGCAACTTTACTATGTCTAATTTTATTAAGTTTAATTTTCCCTTTACTTTTCCCTTTACTTCTAATTCAAGCATCCTCAATTCTTTGTATTTTACTAATCTTTGAGACATTTTCAATAAATCTATTTCAGAAGCTAGTATATCTTTTTTAGACTCTAGTGCAGAATCATATCCAAACTTAATATGAATTACTTTCTCATCTTTTGTTTTTTGTTTCATTCTATTTTAGAAAAAAGTTCTTTATCTACTCTCTCTATTTGTTCTTTTGTTGTTTGAATATCTTTTTCCCAAAATCTTAATTCTTCCTCTTCCTCTTCTTTTATTTTTCTAATTTCTTTTAACATTTTTTCAATTTCCATTACCTTTTCTTTTGCCTTTTCAAATACTTCTAAACTCTTTTCAAATTTATCTATTCTAATAAATACTGGCTCGGCTTTTTTCACTAATTTTGCTGCCTCTTCAAATTCTTCTGGAGTTTCTTCAATATCCTCGCTGTATGGAATTGGAGGCCTCTGCATCATTCTTGTTCCTACTGACTCGTCCGCATCATAAACCTCTTCCACCTCTTTTCTCCCAGTAACAGCCTCTTTAATAGCATTCTGTGAGAATTTATTTCCAAATTGGTTAGAAGGAAAACTTGGTAATTGGGGTAACTTTTCTTCTTTGTCTATATCCGGAAGTTCAGGTAATTTTGGAAGCTCTGGTAAAGATATCTCTTTTTCTTCCTCTTTTTCCTTTTTTTTACTGAACAATCCCATTTGATATTTTAAAATATACTCTTTTTAATATATATAAGATACAACATAGGTTTAAAAACTTTTATTTTTTATTACTCTTAAAATAATAAACCGAAAGATATTTAATCCAAAGGTGTTGTCTTATTCAAATGTTAGATAAATTTCTTAAAGAGGTTGTGATTCTTGTCGTAGGAAAATATGCAGAACCAATTGTTGATTTATTAAAAAGTAAAAAGCA
>CAZYKW010000017.1:0-10612 GCA_964648475.1 Candidatus Woesearchaeota archaeon
TAGAATAACAGGTTTCGGCCCTGTTGATCGAGGTTCGAATCCTCGTAGGCTCATTATTAAGATGAAAAAATCAAAACTTTTAGGATTATACTTATTTATTGTTTTTTTAGGATTTTTGATTTTTTTAGTTATTTTTCTTCCTCAAAATGAATCAATAATTCTTAAAGGAAACCCTGCTGTGAAATTTTGCACTGAAAAATGTTTAGAAAATACAAATACCTTTCTTGAAGAAGCTTATGTTTCTTCTATTAATGATACTGAAAAAGAAATTATTATGTGTGAATGTGCTTTAGAAAAAATAGAGCCTATGGGAAAAACACAATTGACTGGAATAAGCACCGTTATTTTTTATTTTAATTCAAGCACTTTCGAGGAACTTGATAGGGATTTTTACTCAGGACCCCTTGCTCATCCATAGTTTTTTATATTCCTTTAAATTCTTTGATTTATGAAAAGCAATGCGAAGCCAGGAGATTATGTTGAATTACATCTTACTAAACTTATTTATGAGGGTGTTCTTTTAGAAAGTCCTGAGACAGAAAAAGGAATCGTTCTTTTAAAATTAGATTCAGGTTATAATATTGGATTTAATAAAAAGGAAGTTCTTGAAATAAAGCTTCTAAGAAAAACCCAAGAAAAAGAAAAGAAATTTGAATTAAAGAAGGAAAAAGGAAAACCCAATATTGCTATGATTATTACAGGAGGAACAATTGCTTCTAAACTTGATTCTAAAACAGGAGGTGTTAGTCCTTTAACTTCTCCTGAAGATTTGTTTAGATTTTATCCTGGTGTTTTTGATAAAGTTAATGTTGTGAAAATAGAAGTTCCTTTTATGAAGGCTTCTGAAGATATGGATTATAAGGACTGGCAAAAAATTGCAAGAGTTGCGGAAAAATTATTAAATGATTCTAATATCAAAGGAATTATTATTACTCATGGAACTGATTTTTTACATTATACTTCTGCTGTTATGAGCTTCTTTTTAAGAAACCTGAATAAGCCAGTTGTTTTAACTTACTCTCAGAGAAGTATAGATAGAGCTTCAAGTGATGCTAATTTGAATCTGCAGTGTTCTGCTTTAGCAGCTATAAGTGATATTTGTGAAGTTATGTTGGTTGGACATGCATCTGAAAATGATGATTTTTGTTATGCAATGCCTGGAACAAAAGTTAGAAAAATGCATACTTCAAAAAGAGATGCGTTTAAGGTTGTTAATTCTAAACCTTTTGCTAAAGTTTATTCAAATAAAATTGTAAAGGAATCTGAATATAACTTAAGAGATACAAGAAAAGTTAAAACTGACTTGAAGTTTGAAGAAAAAGTGGCTTTAATTAAGATTTATCCTGGACAGAGTTCGGATATTTTGGATTATTATGTTAAGAAAAAATATAAAGGAATTGTTTTAGAGGTTGGAGGATTAGGACATGTTCCTTCAAGAGCTTCCAGAGTTAATTGGATTAAGAAAATAAAAGAAGTGCAGAAAAAAGGGATTATTGTATGTGCAGCCGCTCAAACTATTTTTGGAAGGTTAGATCCATTAGTTTATTCAAATGGAAGGGAATTGCTTGGAGCAGGAGTAATATTTTTAGAAGACATGTTATCTGAAACTGCTTTGGTTAAATTAGCATGGGTTTTAGGACATAAGGAATGGGTAAAAAATAAAGAAGTTGTTAAAGAAATTATGTTAACTAATTTTGCTCATGAATTTAATAATAGGTTAGAGAAATAATTATTTCTTTTTTGGGTGTTTTTTCATCATAACTCTTTCAATTCTATTCAATTGTCTTTGTATACTTTGAAGTTCTCTTTCTGCTTTCCTATTAACTGCATAATCATATTCTGCTCTTTGTCTGTCCCTTTCTGCAGACCTATTTTGACTCATTAGGATTATTGGTGCTTGGATTGCAGCTAAACAAGACAGAACTAGATTAAGAAGAATAAATGGATAAGGATCCCATGTTCTCCCAAAAATAACCCAAGTTGTATTAATACTCATCCATATTATTAGAAATATAAAAAATCCTACTATAAAAAACCAGCTTCCTGCCCATCTAGCTATCCAATCTGCTGCTTTTTGTCCAAATGTTAGTGAATTTAGAGTGTGATTATTATTTGTTTTTTTCACTTCTTTTTTATTCATTTTATAATTAAATTAGAGCAGATTATAAAGCTTATTGCTTGGTTTTAATTTTAGTTATAACTCTATAGGAGTTACAAATAGAAAGACTTTTAAAGATAACAAATATTTGTTTAAACATGAGAAAAAAGGTAAGGAGAACAAAAAAACTGAATTTAGTTAGTTCAAGCATAAGGGATCAAATTGAAATAGAAAGGGATTCTTTAATCAAAGATCCAAATTTTAATGTTTTTAATAGATTTAAAATACATGATTTATTACAAAAAGAAGCTGAAAAACATTCTGTTGCAATGGAATTTCCATCTGGGAAAAAAAGAGGGAAATATGCTATGATTAGATTAACTAAAGAGGGATTAAACTCTGCTTTTAGATATTTTACCTCTGTCTATAAGGGGGAACTAAACCCTGAATTAATAAAAGAAACTGCATCTCTTATAGAAGAATTTAATTCAAGAGGGTATAGAACTACAACTGCAAGAGCCCAGGGAGTTATGATGATTTATCCTCGACCTGAAAAAATTGCTTCTGAAATAGAACGTGTTTGCAATGAAAATAATACTTTAGAGTATCCTATTGATAAGGCTCTTCATTCTCATTTTCATTTAAGTAGAATACATCCTTTCTCAGATGGAAATGGTAGACTTGCAAGAATTATTCAAAATGGAATTTTAGACACAGAAAATCTTCCCCCTATAATTTTAACCTCAGAGGATAGGAGACAATATGTTGGATTAATTAATGAAGCTCAAGTTGAATATAAAGAAAATGAGGGACTTTTAAAACCAAAACAAGCAAGATTTTTTAATTATCTTGCATTAAAATTAAGGGATTCTTTAGTCCAAGCAAAGAACAACTTAAGACAAGGGAAATATAAATAATTTTAATAACTCTTTTTTATTAATTCTTTTATGGGTGAAATTGATTATAAGGAAATTGGATTTAAATCTGGTTTAGAAATTCATCAACAATTGAATACTAATAAATTATTTTGCAATTGCCCAAGTATTTTAAGAAGCGATGAACCTGATTTTGAGATTAAAAGAAAATTACATGCAATAGCAGGCGAGAGTGGTGAAGTAGATGTTGCTGCGAAATATCAGGCTTCTTTAAATAAGGAATTTGTTTATCAGGGCTATAATGATACTACTTGTTTAGTTGAATTAGATGAAGAACCTCCACATGAGTTGAATCCAGAGGCTTTGAAAATTGCTCTTCAAATTTCTTTTTTGCTTAATGCTAAAATTATTCCTATAACTCAAATTATGAGAAAAACAGTTATTGATGGAAGCAATACTTCTGGATTTCAGAGAACTGTTATGATTGCAAGAGAAGGTTATGTTGAGACTTCAAAAGGAAGAGTTGGAATTGATGCAATTTATTTAGAAGAAGATTCTGCTCGTCCAGTAAAAAGAGAAAAGGGAAGGGTTGTTTGGAGGTTAGATAGATTGGGCATTCCTTTAGTTGAAATTTCTACTGCTCCGGATATTAAATCCCCTGAACAAGCAAAGGAGGTTGCTTTGCATATTGGAAATATTTTGAGAAGCTGTAAAGTTAAAAGAGGGATTGGAACAATTAGACAAGATGTTAATATGTCTATTAAAGGAGGAGAAAGAGTTGAGATAAAGGGTATGCAGGATATGAAAATATTCCTTAAAGTTTTAGAAAATGAGATTAAAAGGCAACAAGAATTAGTAAAAGAGAAAAAATCTAAATCAGAAGTTAGAAATGCTTTGCCTGATGGAAAGACTGAATTTTTGCGTCCAATGCCTGGAAGTGCAAGAATGTACCCTGAAACTGATTTACCTCTTTTGAGAATCCATAGAGATTTTATTAATGAAGCAAAAAGAGATTTGCCTAAATTAAGAACAGAGGAAGAGGCTGAATTAAGTAAAAAAGGTTTAAATAAAGATATGATTAAACTTCTTTTTAGGTTGAATAAAGTTTCTGAGTTTAAAGAGCTGTTAAAGATTATTAATAAACCTCAATTAATTGCAAAGGTTCTTTTGATGTATCCTAGAGAAGTTGCTAAGAGGGAAGGGATTAAACTAAAAAAAGCAGAAGAGATTCTAAATTCAGGTGTTTTAGAATTTGTTCTTGAATCAGTAAAGAAAAAGAAAATTTCTGAAAAAGAGATTAAACATGTTTTAGAAAGAATTGTAAAAGGAGAGAGTCTTGAAGATGCAATTAAATTTGAAAGAGAGGATATTAATAAAATTGAAAAGAGAGTCATAGAAATAATTAAGGGCAAACCTGGATTAAGTTCTAATGCTTACATGGGTTTGGTTATGAAAGAATTTAAAGGAAAAGTATCTGGAAAAGAAGTTATGGATATGATAAAGAAATATATTAAGGCCTAAATCTTGTTGGAGTTCTTGGGAAAGCAATTGCATCTTTTATGTTTTCTAAACCACAAATCCAAGAAATAACTCTTTCTACTCCAAAAGCATATCCTCCATGAGGTACTGAACCATATTTTCTTGTGTCAAAATAAAATTCATATTTTGAAGGGTCTTCTCCTTGAGATTTTAAATTTTGTTTAAGTTTTTTTATACTCTCTTCTCTATAAGAACCTCCTGTGATTTCTCCATAATGTTCTGGAGCAATAATATCAAATCCAAGAACTGTTTTTGGGTCTTTTTCATCTTCTTTCATATAAAATGCTTTTACTTTTTTAGGATAATTAGTTATAATTATTGGAGTATCATAAAGTTCTGATAGTTTATCTTCTTCTATTGTTCTTAGGTCTTTTCCCCAAGGGATATTTATTTTCTTTTTTTGTTTTAGAATTTTTAATGCTTCTGTATAAGTCATTCTTGTAAATCTTTTTTTTACACTTGGTTCTAATTTTTTAATGTCCCTTTTTAAAATTTCTAGTTCTTGTTTATTTTCTTTTAAAACAGATTTTATAATATGTTTTAATCCTTGTTCTGCATCATCTTGGATATAATCAAAACTTTCCCAAGCTACTTCCATTTCAGCCATCCAAAGTTCTGTTAAATGTCTTGATGTTTTTGATTTTTCAGCTCTAAAAGCTGGTTGAATAGTAAATATTTTTTCTAAAGCAAATATTGCTGGTTCTGCGTGTAATTGCCAAGTTTGCGTAAGAAATACTTTATTCTTAAAATAAGGCATTTCAAATAGAGTTGAACCTCCTTCACACTGCATTCCAATTAAACTAGGGCTATGATATTCATAAAATCCTTTTGATCTCCAGTGTTCTCTCATTGCTTTTAATACAGTATCTCTTATTTTCATAATTGCAGTTAATTTTCTTGTTCTTAATGCTAAATGTCTATTATCTGCTAGGAATTCTATTGTTTGATTTTTTCCTAGTGGAAAATCTTCTGATAGTCCAATTATATTTATTTTACTTACTTGAATTTCAAATCCTGTTGGAGCTCTTTTGTCTGGTTTAATTTTTCCTTCAATTTCTATACTTGCTTCATTTCTTAATGCATCAATTTCTTTCCATTGTTTTTTAAAATCATCTCTTTTAAGAACACATTGGATAATGTTTGTAGAATCTCTTAATACAATGAATTTCATTTTATTGCTTCCTCTTTCTCTATAAACCCAACCTCTTACAGCTACTTTTCCTGATTTTTTTTCTATTGCTTTTTGAATTGATATAAATTTCATGGGGTTAGTCTTGTTCTATCCCTGGGAAAGAAAGTGCATTCTCTGATATTATTTAATTTTAATAAAGTCATTGTAAATCTTTCAAGTCCAATGCTCCATCCTGCGTGATAAGGACTTCCATATTCAAAACTATTAACATAATCTGTAAAATTTTTTGGATTTAGTTTCTTTAGTTTAAGCATTTCTATTAGTAATTTTGGAATATGTATTCTCTGCCCTCCAGATGATATTTCCATTCCATTAAATAAAGCGTCAAATCCTTCACTTATCTTTGATTTAATGTTTTCATCTTTTGGCATAATGTAAAAAGGTTTTAATGCAACTGGCCATGAATGTGTAAATACTATTGTATCTGGATACATTTCACACAACTTTTTTTCTTGTTTTGGAGTAAAATCTTCCCCTAATTTTCCATTTACTTTTTTTATTGCTTGCTCATAACTTAAATATACTGCTTTTGGAATCTTTAATTTTAGATTTAATAATTCTAATTCAGATTTGCATTTTTCAAGAACTTTTTTGACAATATATTTTACTGCTTCTTCTAATTCTTTCATGACTTCAAACTGATTTGCAAATGCTACTTCAATGTCCATTTGCCTTGATTCATTGAGATGTCTTGGAGTATTGTGTTTTTCAGCTCTCCAAACAGGTGTTATCATAAATACTCTTTCTAAAGAAGATGTGAGCATCTGTTTATATAATTGAGGAGATTGAGCTAAAAATGCTTTTTTTTCAAAATATTTTACTGGAAATAATTCTGTTCCTCCCTCTGATGATGAAGAGATAATACTTGGAGGCTGTATTTCTGTGAATCCTTTTTTATAAAAAAACTCTCTAAAAGAATTTGCTATTTCACTCTGAATTTTAAAAATTGCTTGAATTTCTGGACGTCTTAGGTCTAAGAACCTGTAATCTAATCTTTTATCTATGAATGTTTTTGATTTTTCTACATCTGCAGGAAGAGGAGCTTTTGATTTATTTATTACTTTTAAATCACTTATTTCTAATTCATGTCCTTTTTTTGCTTGTTTGCTTTTTTTAACAACTCCTTTGATTTCAACAACAGATTCTTGAGTTATATTTGAGAATTCTTTGATGTTCTTTTTTGCTATGCACTGAAGGATTCCTGTTGAATCTCTTAGAACTACAAATGCAATTTTTCCTAAAAGTTTGATTCTCTGAACCCACCCTTTGACTAAAACCTGTTTAGAACTAGGTTTGATTTCACTAATATACATCCTCTTCATATAAGGAACAAATATTGGTTATATAAAAACGTTTTTGTTAAGGTTTTTAAATTAATTTTTTCTTAGTTTGTTATGAAAATATTGGCTGTAGGAGACTTTCATGGGAAATTTCCCAATAAATTAAAGAAAGAAGCTAAAAAAGCAGATATAATTTTATGCACTGGGGATTTAGGTGGAAGTGATAAACTTCTTGGAGTTATTTTTAAGTATTTTAGGCAAAACTGGTGGGAAAAAATTGGATTGAAAAAAGCAAAGAAATATGTTTTAGAGGATTATAATGCTGGAAAAAAAATAATTAATGAACTTAATAAATTAAAAAAGCCAGTTTATATAATTCCTGGGAATTGGGATTTTACATCAAAAGGAAAAGTTGAAAGAACTGCTGGTTTTGATTTAGTTAGTTATCCAAATTTAATAAGGAAGAAAAAAAATTTAAAATATTGGAATAGAGGACTTAAGAAAATAAAAGGATTAAAGATTCTTGCTTTTGGAGGGCAGGTTACTGCTGGTGCTTATTTAGAAAAAGGAGGATTCTTCAAAGGCAAAAAAAGAGATAGAGAAGTTAAAAGAAATAAAAAAGAAACAAAGCAAATTTTATCTTATGGAAAAAAAGATATAGATCTTTTGTTTGCACATTATACTCCTTATGGTTATTTTGATGTTGTTAAATTTAAAGGAGAGAATCCGATGAATGGAAAGCATGTTGGGTTTAAAGGATATACAGAGTATATTAAAAAATTCCAGCCTAAA
Organism: Candidatus Woesearchaeota archaeon; assembly: GCA_964648475.1. Classification (GTDB taxonomy): domain Archaea; phylum Nanobdellota; class Nanobdellia; order Pacearchaeales; family GW2011-AR1; genus WJLC01. The sequence continues at coordinate 7,777 of CAZYKW010000017.1, forward strand.
TTATTTATTTGTGGTCATATGCATGAATATCAGGGTATGAAAAAATTAGGCAGGACTAAGATTATAGCAACAGGTTCTGCTAAGCAGGGAAAGGCAGTTATGTTAGACTTTGATGAAAAAAATAAAATTAAAAAGATTAGATTTATCAAATAACTTATAAATAATGATTTCTTTGAATAATTATGAAAAGAAAAAAAGATAAAGATCCAGGAGGATTGTTTTTTGTAGGTTCTTTGTTTGTTGGACTAGGTATTGGTATGTATTTTGGAAGGCCTGATGTGGGAGTTCTTACTGGACTTGGAGTTGGATTTATTTTAATGGGGCTTTATTATTTATTGAAAAAGAAGTAAAAATGAGAAGAATAATATTAATAATTGTTTTATTATTATCACTCAGCTTTGTATTTGCCCATCAACCAAGAATTGTTTATGAGGATGATTTGTCTGTTCCTTTAGAAATACAAAATCCTGAAGTTTCTCAGGCTTTTTATGGAGAATTAAAAGGAAGCGCAGAGTATTATAAGATAGATTCTGAAGGGGATTTTCATCTTTATTTAGGATTATTATCTCCGAGTATTAAAGGAGCTAGAACTGATTTTAAAGCTGAAATAAGTTTTGATAATGAAATTATTATTTTAGAAAAAAATGAAGAATGGGAAGAATTTTATGAAGAGTTTGCAGGAGATACTTATTTTGATGGGCCTGAAATAGATATTAATGCAAGTTCAGGAGAGTATCTTATAAAAGTGTATAATTCTGATAATCAAGGAAAATATGTTCTTGCTGTTGGAAGAATAGAAAGTTTTCCTATAGGAGAGACAATAAAGACCTATTATAATCTTCCTGGATTAAAGATTTATTTTGAAAAATCTCCTTTAACTGCTTATTTTAATTACCTTGGAATTGGTTTGCTAGTTTTTTTGATTGTTTTAGCAGGGGTTGTTATTGGAATCTACTTTTTAATTAAAAAAATAAGGAGGAAAAATGGCAAAAAGAAAAAGTAAGGTTATGCGTAGAATAAAAGAGAGAAATGTCCATAAAAGCTGTGGAGGATTTTACTTTTTAGGATTTATTGGCGCAGCAGTTTATTACTTATCTACTGCAACTGGATTTTGGAATGGAGTTTTAGGAATTTTAAAATCTCTTGTATGGCCTGCATTTGTAGTATTTGAAGTCTTGAAATTTTTAGGGACTTAGAAGAAATTAAACTGAACCATAATAATTCTTAAAAACAACTTCTTGGGTGATTTATTATGGAAAAAAGCGTTTATTTAGCCGGACCAATTGCAGAAGTATCTTATAAAGATTGTAATGATTGGAGGGAGTATGCTAAAAAAGAATTGGCAAAATATAATATTCTTGGGGTTTCTCCTACAAGGCATAAGGGAAATTTTGACCCTAAACAAATAATGAAAGATGTTGGAGGAGGAAATGTAATGACTACTGGAAGAGGAATAATAACAAGAGATAGGTATGATACAACTCACTGCAATGCAATTTTGGCTAATTTATTTGGAGCAAAGAAAATCTCAATTGGCACAATGTTTGAATATGCTTGGGCAGATATTATGAGAATACCAATAATTACTATTATGGAAGATAAAGGTAATGTTCATGATCATAATTTTGTGAGAGAGGTAAGTGGGTTTAGGTTAAATAATCTTGAAGAAGGAATTCTTGTGGCTAGGAATCTGCTGTGTGCTTAGATAGTTTTTTATATGTTATTTTATTTTGTGCATTATGAATAATAAAGCATCAGTTATTTTGTGGATTATCTTAGGGATTGTTGTATTTCTTTTAATAGTTGCAGTAGGATTTTATTTTATATTTTTTGAAATGGGATTTGTAGGAAATTCAGATGAACTTCCAGGAGAATCTGCTTGGCAGTCAGTTGGGCAGGAACAACCTGAAAATACCATGCCTACATATGATTCAATTGATGATTGTGAAGAGCTTGAGGGTTATACTAAGGAATATTGTTATAAAAGAGTAGCAGAATTTACATTAGATAAAAGTGTTTGCGAATTAATTGAAAATAATGATGGCAGAATCAGTTGTTATACTGATATGGTTTGTGAAACTGGAGACATAAGTATTTGTGAAATGTTAGAGGAAGAACTTGGAGAAACATATTATAGTGTCAGCAGTTGTTATTATTGTGTTGCAGTTGTTAATAATGATATATCTGTATGTGAAAAGATATGGAAGACTAATATAGAAGAGGAGTGTTATGATGAATTAGGATAGAATGAACAATAAAATCTTGATTATAGCAATTATTGTATTTAGTCTCTTACTTTTAGGTATATTGCTTATTGTTTTTGTATTTAATGAAGACTTGGAAGAAGTTATTCCTTGTCCATGTGATGAAGATATTATGAATTGTGATGATTTTATCTCTCAAGCAGAAGCACAGGTTTGTTTTGAGTATTGTGGGCCAGAAGATGTTCATAGATTAGATAATGATGGGGATGGGGTGGTTTGTGAGAGTCTTGAGTAAGAAAACGACTTATCCTACTCCTAAATAGTACTATTTCATTTTGGAATGATTATAAATCCTTAAATAGGATTTTTTGAACCTTGTTTTATGGTGAACGAGGTTTCTTTTGCAGTACTTACTCAGGAAGAGAAAGCCTATATAATGGACAGCTTGACTAAGTCTTCTTATTATGAAGATTGGTTTGGAAAGCTTGATGAAATGCGAGAAAAGAAGCTGATTATTTCTATTTTTTCAAAGCTTCAGGGCTTTTAACATAATTTATTCTTATTTCCAGGAGAAATCCTGGAAGGATTTTGAGGATAGTGTGAGCTAAGGAAGGTTTTTTATAATTGTGGTT